>CAJLLN010000146.1:0-4131 GCA_905207495.1 uncultured Collinsella sp.
GCGCGTGGCTATCGCCCGCGCCATCCTAACCGACGCGCCGATTCTGGTGCTCGACGAGGCGACCTCTGCCCTCGACAGCGAGTCCGAGGCGCTGGTGCAGGAGGCGCTCGAAAACCTGATGCGTGGACGTACCTCCATTGTGGTGGCGCACCGCCTGTCCACCGTGGCGGCGCTCGACCGCATTGTGGTGCTGGCCGATGGCGAGATCGTCGAGGACGGCACGCATGCGCAGCTCGTCGAGGCGGGTGGCGAGTACGCGAGCCTGTGGAGCCGTCAGACCGGCGCATTCTTGGAGGCGTAAGCGTCTCGGACGTGGGACAATTGTGCCCATAAGTTTATTGTGCCGTTGAGCCGAGGAGTCGTTATGCCACGCGAGACCAATGCCGCCAAGCGCGAGCGCGCCATCGAGGTGTGTGAGCGCCTCAACCGTCGCTATGGCCCGGTCGAGTGCTTTTTGGACCACGAGAATCCCTTCCGCCTGCTGATCGCGGTGCTGCTCTCGGCTCAGACGACCGACGCGCAGGTCAACAAGGTGACGCCCCAACTGTTTGCCCAGTGGCCCACGCCCGAGGCCATGGCCGGGGCAAGTGTGACCGACGTGGCGGACACCATTAAGTCACTCGGCTTTTATAAGAGTAAGGCCAAGCATGCCGTGGAGGCCGCGCAGATGATCGTTGCCGACTACGGCGGCGAGGTGCCGGCCGACATGAAGGAGCTTGTAAAGCTGCCGGGCGTGGGGCGCAAGACGGCGAACATCGTGCTCAACGTGGGGTACGGCATCGTGGAAGGCATCGCGGTCGATACGCACGTCAACCGCATCGCGCACCGCCTGATGCTGAGTCCCAAGACGCATGCCAAGGAGCCGCTCAAGACCGAGCAAGACCTGCTCAAGATTTTGCCGCACGAGTATTGGGAATCGGTCAACCACCAGTGGATTACCTTTGGCCGCGAGATCTGCGACGCCCGCAAACCTAAGTGCGACGAGTGCCCGCTGGCGGATTTGTGCCCCAGCGTACGGGTGAGCTAGGTTACAAGGGCAGGCCGCCACTCTTGTGTATCTCCGGGCGGTACAAATCGAGGCGCGGCCGGTGCCCACGGTGCTCGCTACGACTCCCGAAGCAAGAACTCTTCTGCCGGTACAACCGATGCGCCCTCGGTATCGTAGCGCTCGGAGCCGTGATATACGACGGCTCGGTCCTTTGCGGGAATGCCAAGTTCGGAACCAACAGAGCGTAGGTGTCGGGCAAATGTGTCGCGATAAGTAGCGCCCGATTTGATTTCGAACGCCTGTGGGCGAGCCGGCTCCGTTAGATCGATAAGGTCGATCTCTCGTTTGCTGTCGTCGCGATAAAAGACAAGCGCGGGCTCGATGCCTCTGTTGAGATATGCCTTCTGGCGTTCCGAGACAACGAGGTTTTCGAATATTTCCCCGCTTAGGGGGTGGTTCATGAGAGTGCGCTCGTCGTGAATGCCAAGCAGATGGCAAAGTAGTCCCGTGTCGTAGAAGTACAGTTTTGGCGCTTTGGTAAGCCGCTTGCGCATGTTTCCAGCATATGGCTGAAGCAGGAACACCAAATAGCTTGATTGCAGGATCGAAAGCCACGAGCCGATCGTCGCCGTGGCGACTCCCACATCGGCGGCGAGTCTTGATAGGTTGAGCAGCCCTCCCACGCAAGCCGCGCACAGCCCGATCATTTTTCTAAAGGAGCTCAGGTTGCGCACGTCGAGAAGGCCGCCCGCGTCGCGTTCCACATAGGTCATAAGGTAATTTTGGTAGAACATATCGGTGGGGATGCCCGCATCATATATGCGCGGGTATCCCCCGCGAATCAGGTAGGTGTCAAGCGAGATTTGTGTATCGTTGAGCTCCTGGTAGGAGAGGGGTAGGAGTTTGAGCATGCCGACGCGCCCGGCAAGCGATTGCTGGATGTTGTGCATGAGCAAAAAGTTTTGCGAGCCGGACAATACATACTGGCCGGTCCTTCCGCGCTCGTCGGAGGCGACCTGAATCATACTGAACAGCTCCGGTGCATATTGGGCCTCGTCGATGATCAGATGATCGGGGCGCCTGCTGATAAAGCCGACGGGGTCATCGAGTGCGGCGCGACGGACTTCCGGGTTCTCGAGGTTGAGATATTCATATTCAGGAAAAACGGCCTTGATGAGAGTTGACTTGCCGCTTTGGCGTGGCCCCGTAAGCGAGACGACGGGAAACCATTCTGACATGTCGCGTAGCTTCTGGGCCATGGTTCGCTCAATCATTTTTAACGCCCTTCGTGTCTAGCATCGCATGCTCGTAGGCATGCTTTTGGTTCGAAAGTCTCGTACCGAGCTTGTCGGTATCTGCCGGGTTTCGTGGCAGGTCTTTGGGATTTGTCACATTGTCAAGGCAAAACAACCATAATTACTAACTAGAAGTTACCACAACTATAAAGTAGGAATTGCCATAATTACAAAGTAGTGCAGGTGGCAGCTGATAATTGATGCTGTTCGATCAGGCTGGTTTGTGCTGAGGGCGTTGGGCATGCGCGTTTTGGGTGAGCGGAGCGGGTGCTGATGGCCGCCGTGCAGTTTGCGCGATGCCCGTAAGCCTAAGTGCGACGAGTGTCCGCTGGCAGATTTGTGCCCCAGCGTGCGCGTGGCGGGGTAGGGCCTGACACGTTTTGCCGGCACCCGAAGACGGCGACTAATGTTGCGCAACACATTTGGGCCGCGAAGGCTCAATATGATGGCGACAGATGCCGTTTGTTGCGAGGGGATGCCCGAATATGTTTTGCACCAAGTGTGGCTCCGAGATGCCCGACGGAACCGATTTTTGCACGAACTGCGGGGCACGCATGGGCGCCGCTTCTCCGGCTGCCGCGCCTTCTGAGTCCGCACCGATGCCGGCGGCAGGGATACCTTCCGTGCAAAAGAAATCGCATAAGCGGGCGGTGATTATCGGCATATGTGTAGCGGGCGTGCTCGTTGCCGGCGGCGCTGCGCTGGCGCTGACCGGCGTGCTGGGTCCGCTTGGGCAGGGCAACTCATCGCAGATTACGGTGCTTGGGTCCGACGAGGGTTCGGCCGAGCACAAGGACAAGGGAAGCGCCAAGGAGGAGCCTGCTGAAGAGCAAGAAGAGTCGGAGCAGACGGGCAGCAGCGTAAAGGTCGACCTCAATGACCAGGCAACTTATGCCGCCGCAAACCTGTTCCTGTCGAACTTTACGGAGGAACACTTCGATCGGGACTGGTATCAGGCGGGCGGCTTCGATTCGACTGACGGACTTTCCGATGACGAGAAATACAAGCTGGTCAAGTTTATCTGGTGCCATTTTATTGACAACGCGCCGTATCGAATCGAGAAGGGTGACTATGATAACGGCAATCGCCAGCGCGTGGCGACTGATGCGGTCAATGGGGAACTCAACCGCTTGACGGGCCTGACGCTTTCCGATGCCGATATGACTTATGACAGAACACCGGAGGGGCAGGCGATTCCTGATTCGGCCGAAGCGCATGACGGGTACCTGTATCTGAAACAGGAATACGGCCAGGGAAATTACAACCCATCGTGTGCCATCGTTACGGGCGCGACTGACCTTGGCGACAACATCTACGAGCTCACCTATGAGGTTTACAGTGCTGGCGGTGCGTTACTTCCTTCCGACATCCCCGAGAGCACCTATGGCCTGCCAAAGGACCAGTTCATCGCCGCAATTCAAGCGGATGCATCCAGGGGTCGTACCGAGACTTGCACGGTCCGCGTCGCGCAGGGTGACGGCGCCCCGACCTTCACACTGCTTAAAATGGGCGTCTACGATTAGGCTCGGCGGATAGCTCACTCTGATAACGCCAGGCGGCTTGCCCGTCTGGCGTTTTTGTTGCGGGGCCGGGCGTACGCTTGAGCCGGAGTCCTCTCCATGCGCTACCATGACAGGCAACGAATTTGACGAACGACCCGCCGAGCTTGCCTCGGCGGGCTTTTGGCGTTGCGATGCCGGAGGAACAGCATGCTCATTCACCGTATAGCCGCGCAGCTCTACACTGCCGAGGCACTGCAGACCGTCGAGGCCGGACTCGATGCCGGCGAGGACGTGACGCTGGCCGTGTCGCAGTCGGGTCGCACGCTTATGGCCGCCGCCCAGTTTG
>CAJLLN010000147.1:0-4116 GCA_905207495.1 uncultured Collinsella sp.
TGCGGAGAGTACGCCGTCGGCAGCGGTTGCGGCTGCGGCGTCGGGCCAGACCCACTCGGTAAAGGCCGGGTGATCGAAGCCCTCGTCGCACGCGAACTCAAAGGCCTCGGTGCGGAAGGCCTCCCACTCATCAATCTGCTCGGCAAACTTATCGGCGTCAACCATGCGCAGTACGTCGGCGGCCAGGGCCCAGCGGTCCATGTTGTTCAGGCGCAGCATGTCAAACGGCGTGGTCGTGGAACCTTTCTCCTCGTAGCCGTGAACGCGGAAGGCATCGTGGCCGGGGCGGTTCCAGATCAGGCGGCGAATCGTGCCGGCATAGGCGTGGAATGCGAAGAGCACGGGCTTCTCGCCGCGGCCAAACAACTCAGCCCAGCGCTCATTACTGATGGCTTGGTCGTTCTCGCAGACGTTCTGGATCTTGAGCAGATCGACTACGTTGACAAACCAGACCTTGATGCCCAGCCCGCGCAGCATATCGGTTGCGGCCAGTGACTCGAGCGTCGGCACGTCACCGCAAGTAGCGACCACGACGTCGGCCTCGGCGAGCGAGTCGGCAGTCGATGCCCACTCCCAAGTCGCTACGCCCTCGGCGAGCTCAGACTTGGCCTCGTCGACCGTCTGGAAGGTGGGGGCGGGCTGCTTGCCACAGAAGATGGCATTGACGCAGTCGGTGGACTGGTAGACGCGCTCGGCCACAGCAAGGGCCATGTTGGCATCGGCCGGATAATAAGCATTCACGACATGCGTGTCGTTGGCCTTGTTGAGCAGCAGGTCGATAAAGCCGGGGTCCTGGTGCGAAAAGCCGTTGTGGTCCTGGCGCCAGACATGGCTCGACAGCAAAATGTTGAGGCCGCTGATAGGAGCACGCCACGGAATCTCGCGCTTGGTTGCTTCGAGCCATTTGCAGTGCTGGTTGACCATGGAATCGACCACGTGGACAAAGCTCTCGTAGGAGCTCCACACACCGGAGCGGCCGGTGAGCACGTAGGCCTCGAGGAAGCCCTCGCACTGGTGTTCGGACAGCTGCTCGACAACCTTACCGGAACCGGCCAGCAGCTCGTCGTTGGCATCGTCCTCGTAGAAACCGGCATCCCACTGCTTCTTGGTCACCTTATAGGCAGCCTGCAGGCGGTTGGACGCGGTCTCGTCGGGACCGAAGATGCGGAAATCATCCATGTTCTTGGCCAGAACATCGGCAGTGTACTCACCAAAGACGCGGGCGGCCTCGGTGGAGCCCCAGCCGTGGCCCTTACTTGCGACGGGGATCTCGTGAACGTGAATATCGGGAAGCTCGAGCTCGCGGCGTACCTTGCCACCGTTCGCGTTGGGATTGGCGCCGATACGCAGCTCGCCGGTCGGCATAAAGGCCGTCACCTCGGGGCGCACCTGGCCTTCGGGCGTAAAGAGCTCCTCGGGCTTGTAGGAGCGCAGCCACTCGCGCAGCACGCGGAAGTGCTCGTGGGTGTCCTTTGCACTCGCCAGCGGCACCTGATGGGCGCGCCAGGAGTCCTCGGTCTTCTTGCCATCAATCTGCTTGGGGCAGGTCCAACCCTTGGGCGTACGGAACACGATCATGGGATAGGCCGGACGGACCACGGTCTCGCCCGCAGTGGCCTGAGCCATAGCGGTGGCCTTGATGTCGCAGATCTCATCGAAGACCTGCTCGAACAGGGTGGCGAAACGCGCATGAATGCTCGCATGGCTCTCGTCGTCAAAGCCGGCGACAAAGAAATGCGGCTTATAGCCCATGCCCTCAAAGAACTTGGTGAGTTCCTCGTCGGACACGCGGGCAAGAATGGTGGGGTTGGCGATCTTGTAGCCGTTGAGGTGCAGGATCGGCAGGACGATACCATCGGTTGCCGGGTTCACGAGCTTGTTGGACTGCCAAGAGGTCGCGAGCGGACCGGTCTCGGACTCGCCGTCGCCCACCACAGCCACGGCCAGCAGGCTCGGGTTATCCATGACGGCACCGTAGGCGTGGCTGAGCGTGTAGCCGAGCTCGCCGCCCTCGTGGATGGAGCCAGGCGTCTCAGGCGCAAAATGGCTCGGAATACCGCCGGGGTAGGAAAACTGGCGGAAGAACTTCTGCAGGCCGGCCTCGTCATTGGTAATATCGGGGCGAATCTCGCGGTAGGTACCATCGAGCAACGACTGGGCGGTGCCAGCGGGACCACCGTGACCCGGGCCCATCAAGAAGATCGCGTTCTGGTTGTGATCGGCGATGAGGCGGTTGACATGACCGAACAGGAAGTTAATGCCGGGCGTGGTGCCCCAGTGACCGACCAGGCGGTGCTTAACGTCCGGGCGACCAAAGTCGCGCACCTCACCGGTTTTCTCATCGACAAAGTCGGGGCGCATGAGCGGGTTAGAGCGAAGGTAGATCTGACCGACGGACAGATAATTCGATGCACGCCAATACAGGTCGACACCCTCGAGCTCGGAAGCCGGCACCTCGTGGCCCAGCTTTTGCCACGGCGTCCCCAGTGTTTTAGCCATTGTTTATGTCCCTCCGCTGTGCGGTCGCCCTCCAATACGGCAACCATTCGTTGGGACCAGTATATTTGCTAAAACGTTTTATCATGGTGACAAAACGTTTTATCACCCTTATCAATCACATTGGTCAACGAAACGCGACATTCACCTGCGGCATTGTCTGCCACAGGTGCTCCACATTCGGTCTCTGCAAATTGATAAACGTGTTTAGTTATGTTTAGTAAGCTCGAGCACGCTGCCCTTAACGATAAGCGCCGGCTCCAGGACGACCTCTTCGGCACGCCTACCGCCCCTACCGGCAAGACGCTTGGACATGCAGCCAAAAGCATGTTCCGCGAGGACACCAGGATCCTGCTCAATGGCGGTCAGCGCCGGCTCAAAGAGAACGTCGGCCGCCGAGTTGTCATAGCTCACCACCGAAATATCGCCCGGGATGCTCTTCCCCATCTCGTGCAAACGCTTGAGCAAACCGAGGGCAATGTTGTCCGAGCTTGCGAACACGGCAGTGGCGTCGGTTGCGAGCACCGCCTCCGAGGCCTCGTAGGCACTCGGAATGTAGTACTCGCTCTCAAACTCCAAACGCGCGTCGATAGGCAAGCCAACCTCGCGCAGCGCGCGCTCATAGCCGGCAAGTCGCTTGCGACCCGTATTGGAACGACGCGCATTAACCAAGCAGGCAATGCGATGGTGGCCCTGCTCGATCAGATAGCGGGTAGCCATATAGCCACCCATCTCGTGGTCGAACATCACCTTGTCGCACTCGAGCCCCTCAATGGCGCGGTCGACCATCACGGCAGGGATGGGTAGATGGCTGACCTCTTCGCGCAGGGCACGGTCGTCCGAGAACTCGTCGCCTACCACCAGGAAGACACCATCGACGCCGCGCGTCACCAGCTGGCGCAGCAGTTCCAAGTCGTCGTCGGCGCTTCCGCCCGAGCTGGTAATAAAGAGCGCATAGCCGTCCTCGCGGCAGCGCTTTTCCAAGCTACCGGCAAGTGAGGCAAAAAAACGGCTCTCGATGTTGGGGACGATAAGGCCCAGGGTGCGTGACTCGCGCATGACCAGGCTGCGCGCAATCTGGTTGGGAACATAGTGGTTGCGCGCCGCGACCTCCTTGATGAGCTTGCGGTTTTCTTCCGAGATGCGACAAGGCCGATTGTTGAGAACAAGCGAGACCGACGAAGGGGAAAGCCCCACCTCCTGGGCGATCTGCTTGAGGGTGACTTTGTTGGCCATCTCGCTCCTTCCGGGTTTACGCGCAATCTCTTAAAAGTATAGCGACTGCCCCTCTACCTCGATGATAAACACTTTACCAATCCGGTAGACGGCTGTTTTATCGCCGCCAGCGCACCAAATACGTCCAGGTGGGGTATATTGCAGTCGATTGATGACAACGACCACCAAAAGGCGGATATTCGGATGCACGAGAACGACTTTTTTAACGAGGACCTGCTGTGCGCGCTCGCTGGCGTTGCCGGCGAGGACAACGTGTTGATGAGCGAGCCCATGCGCGAGCACACCACGTTTAAGATTGGCGGCCCGGCCGACGTCTTTGTCACGCCCGACACCGAGCAGGGCCTCGTCGCCACGCTCGACACCTGTTATCGCTGCGACCTGCCG
>CAJLLN010000148.1:0-4054 GCA_905207495.1 uncultured Collinsella sp.
CCCGAGCACACCGCGTTCCACGCGCGATAGACCGCGCGCGACTCCTCGGCAGCCTCCATCTGCGCGCGGCGCTTAGGCGTTGCAGCCGCCAGGATGCGCTGGCGCTCTGCGTTCAAAAACCCACTGAAGGCGACCGTCTCGCTCTCGCGCTCGTAATTAGCACGTCTCACCCATGCTCACCACCTTGGCTCGATCAAGCAGGTCATCGGTAAAGTATCCCAGGTTGGTCGTGGTTATGACCGTCTGGATATCATCGCCGATCAGCCGCAGAAAAGCACCGCGGCGCTCGCCGTCGAGCTCGCTCATCACGTCGTCCAGAAGCAACAGCGGAGCAGTACCCAGAACATCGCGAGCCACGGCCACCTCGGCCACCTTCCAGGCCAGAACCAACGTTCGCTGCTGTCCTTGGCTGGCAAATGAACGAGCGGAGCGACCCGCCACGGTAAATTCAATCTCGTCGCGATGCGGTCCCGCCAACGTCACGCCGCGGCGAATTTCCTCGTCGGCGTGCTCATCAAGGGCGGCCAGCATGCGCTCGTACGCCCAGCTCTTCAGCTCTTCGCGATCCTCGACCTGGGGCAAATCCCCCAGCGTGGACGCATAGGACACGTTGGCGACTTCACCGGACGCCACTTGCCCATAGGCAGTACGCACATGGCCCGCCAGCCGGTCGAGCAGGGCCAACCGGTGCACAAGCAGAGCCGAGCCCGCGCGGGCAATCGAATCGTTCCACGCGCCGAGCATCTCACGGCAGCACCAGGTTTCCTTGAGCAAGGCGTTGCGCTGGGTCACGCAGCGCCCATAGGTGCTCGCAAGATCGGCATAGCGTGCGCTCAGTTGCATGCCAAAGTCGTCGAGGGCGGCGCGGCGCACACTGGCGCCCCGCTTAACCATGTCCAGATGGTCGGGGCAAAACAGCACGCTCGGCAGAACCCCGCGCACACCGGCGGCAGAGCATCTCTTGCCGTTGCGACTAAACGAGCGCTTACCGTCCTCCACGCTCAATCCCATATCAAGCACGCGGCCGTCGCCCTCGAGCCTCAGCTCGACCTTGCACGAGCCCACGCCATCATGGACGAGCTCGGCTGCGGTCGGATGCCTAAACGAGGCGCCGCTCGTCAGCAGCTGCAGCGCCTCTATGAGATTGGTCTTTCCCGCCGCGTTGGGTCCCGCAAGTATCGTCACGCCCTCGTCCAGGGCAAGACGATAGCTCTCGAAACTGCGGTAGTGCGCAACGGAAAGATCGCGGGCGAGCATGGTCATGGCGCAGCGCTAGATGCGGACCGGCATGACCAGGTACAGGTAGTTGATCTTGTCGTAGGACTTGAAGATGCCCGCCTGCGAGTAGCTCTTGAGCTCCAGCGTGATCTCCTTCTCCTTGGACAGGGCATTGAGGCAGCCGAAGATGTAGTGGTAGTTGAAGGCGATGGTACCCGACTCGCCCTCGGCCTCGACATCGATCGTCTCCTGCGCAAGGTCCTGGTCATTGGAAATGGAGGACAGGCCCATCTGCCCGTTCTCGACATCGATCTCGAACTTGACGGCGGGGTTGGCGCTCGCGATAACGGCCACGCGCTTGAGGGCGGCGTTAAAGGCGGCGACGTCGATCTTGACGCTCGTCACGCACGAATCGGGGATGAGCTGCTTGTAGTTGGGGTACACGCCCTCGATACGACGCGACACGTAGGTGGTGTTGCCGGCCTCAAAGACGACCTGGGTGTCGGTAGCCCCGATCATGATGGTCGCCTGGCCGGCCATGATGTTCAGCGCGTCGTTAAAGGCGTCGGCCGGAACGTTGAGCTCAAAGGAGCCATCGAGGGTCGAGGTCTCGACCTGCGTATCGCACACGGCCAAGCGGAAGGAATCGGTCGCCACCAGGCGCACGGTGTTGTTCTCGACCTTCATGTGCACGCCACCCAGGATGGGGCGGGCCTTGTCGGTCGAGGTGACGCGCCACACGCGGCCGACCATCTCGGACAAGATATCGGTCGGCAGTTCCACGGCGCTCTCGATGGCATAGGCCGGAAACTCGGGGAAGTCATTAGCATCGAGCGTGTTCAGGCGGAAAGAGCTCTTCTCGCAACCAATCAGCACCTGGCGCTCGGACAGCTCAAAGGTGACCGGGGCATCGGGGAGGGTCTTGGTGATATTGGAGAGCATCTTACAGGGGATAACCATCTCGCCCTCTTCTTCGACATGCGCCGCGATGCGATGACGGATCGAGATGGTGTAGTTAGAGGTCTGGAATTCCAAGATGCCGTCTTGGGCCTTAACGAGCACGCCCGACAGGATGGGGAGGGTGGATGCCGAAGCGACACCCTTCATAACGACGCCGATGGCTTGTGTAAGCGAGCTCTGGCTGACGGTGAACTTCATCTTTTAATACCTTTCTATAGATATAAATATCTTAATAATAGTAATAGCACTGACGAAACTGTTGATTACTCCCAAAGACGCAGGTCAGACCCAAAAAGAGAATCGACAGCAGCCTGTGTGCAACAGGGGTGGTTTTCCACGTTCAAAACCTGCGCAAAACTTTTCATCACCGCGGGTTGGGTTTTAGACACCTTATGCCCGTGGTTTCGACAAGTTTTCAACAGGTGTCTCTATTTCCCTACGAGCGCAGTGTAATTTTATCGCGCAGCGACTTGAGGTCTTCGGTGACGGTGCGGTCTTCCTGGATCATCTTCTGGACCTTTTTGTAGCTCGTGCTGACGGTCGAGTGGTTGCGGTTGCCAAATTCGGCGCCCACCGCCGTGGTCGTCATTTCGCACATCTCGATGGCCAGGTAGATAGCGATATGGCGTGCTTTGGCGATATTGGCGTTGCGACGCGGGCCGATGAGCTCCTCGTGCGTCACGCCGTACTGCTCTTCGATGACGGACTGAACCGTTTGCACGTTGATCTTTTTGGCCGATGTGTCGAAGTACTGGCTGGCGATGGCGTCGATATCGTCAAAGGTGAGCTCCCCGCCCTCGCGTTCGCGGTCGCCCGACTCGCCGGCGCAGCGCTCGCAGAAGCTCTCGAGTTCGCGGATGTTGGTGCCCGACACCTCTGCCATGTGCTTAAAGTGCTCATCGGTCAGGTGCCCGCCGTCGCCCCCATAGGCCGCCAGCAGCGAGTCGTCGCCTGCCTCGGGAGCGGCGACGATGGTGTTCTCGTAATAGCGCTGCAAGATCTTGTATTTCATCTCGTAGCTGGGCTCTGCGACTAGGCAGAGCATGCCGGCGTTGAAGCGGCTGGTCAGACGCTCGTCCATGCTCAGATCCTTGGGGGCGCGGTCTGCCGCGATGACGACTTTCTTGTTGTTGCGGATGAACTCGTCCATGAGCTGGAAAAAGTAGTCCACGCTCGCGCGCTTGCCGATGATGTTTTGGATGTCATCGATGATGAGCACGTCCACACCGTGGTACGCCTGCATGATGGGGGCGTTGCTCTTCTTTTGGCGGTCGAACTCGGTCATCAGGTCGTCCAGATATGCCTGGGAGTTGGCATACTTGACCTTGATCTCGGGCGACTTCTCGGCGAGCTCGTTTCTGATGGCAAGCAGCAGGTGCGTCTTGCCCAGGCCCGATTTGCCGTAGATGAACAGTGATGTGCATGTGCCGCGCTCGTCCGCGAGGGCGGCAAACTTGAGCGCCGAGCGATAGGCATGGCTGTTCTCGGGGCCGTAGACAAAGTTCTCAAAGGTAAATTTTGAGTTCGCGGCGAGCGGGGCTCCATCCGTATTCTGCTCGGCCGGCACGGTTGGTGCTGGCATGGGTGAAGCGGGGGTCGCAGCTTGCGTGGATTTAGTCGGCGCTCCGCCCTTCATCTGGTTCATCATGCGGCGAAAATCGTCGGCCGAGAGCGTGTTCTTGATTGCAATGCCCGAATCCGCGCCCGCCGCTGCGTCGTGAGCGATGGGCATGTGCGTGACGGGTGCGTTCGTTGACGCCGCCGCCGCGGTCGGCAACGGCGCCATGGTTTCACGGGAAACATCGCTGTGCTGGTGCTCGATTGTCGGCACGTCGCTTGCGGAGGCTGGTACCGTCGGGGAAGCAGCGGGAGCCGT
>CAJLLN010000149.1:0-4001 GCA_905207495.1 uncultured Collinsella sp.
TGACCTGCGCCGTGGCTGCTGGAGCGAGCCGGTGTGCGAGGCCTTTGGCGTCGACGTGGCCTGCCTGCCGCAGGTGACCGATTCCGATGGCCTGTTCGGCACGACGGACCTGGACGGCTTTTTGCCGGCACCCGTGCCCATTCACGGCGTGCTCGGCGACAGCCATGCGGCCTTGTTCGCGCAGGGTTGCCACAGCCGCGGTATGGCCAAGGCGACCTATGGCACCGGCAGCTCGGTCATGATGAACGTCGGCGACGAGTTCGTTGCCAGCTCGCACGGGCTTTCGAGCTCGCTCGCATGGCGTATGGACGGCGTGACCGAGTACGTGCTCGAGGGTAACGTGAGCTACGCCGGCGCCGTCAAGACGTGGCTGCGCGATGATCTGGAACTCATCAACAACCCCGAGGAAGTCACCGATCTGTGCTACGCCGCCAATCCGGCGAGCCGCGTCTACTTTGTGCCGGCGTTTACCGGTTTGGGCGCGCCGCACTGGGCGAGTGACGCCGAGGGCTGCGTCTTTGGCATGACGCGCACCACGGGTCGCGCGGAGTTCGTGAAGGCCGCCGACGAGTCGATTGCCTATCAAATCTTTGACGTGATCGATGCGATGGTCGAGGATTCGGGCACTGCATTGGCTGAGCTTCGTGTTGACGGCGGTCCCACGCGCGACGCGTACCTGATGCAGTTTGAGAGCGACTTGGTTGGTTCGCCCATTCGCATCGCGAGCAACGACGAGATGAGCGGCTTGGGTGCGGCCTGGGCCTGCGGCATTGCGCTGGGCATGTACACGCGCGATGTCGTCGACGTCTACGGCGCCCGCGGCATCGTGGAGCCCGCCATGACCGCCGACGAACGCGCCAAAAAGATCGCCGGCTGGCGTCACGCCGTCGACGCGACTATCGCCTACACCGCCTAGCGTGATTTTTCTGGGACGGGGATTAAAAACTCATTGATCCTCGTCCCGGGTAGCTTATTTGGGACGGGGCTTTTTTGACTGGTATGATTGGTGCGACCATTCGAACCAGCTAAAAGAGCCCCGTCCCAATTTGACTATCGAGAGGATCTGCCATGGAGCGTATCGCCAGCTTTTCCGTTGATCATCTGCTGCTTGAGCCCGGCGTGTATGTGAGCCGCATCGACTGCGATCCGGCGACCGGTGCTGCTGTCACCACGTTTGACCTGCGCCTGACCACGCCCAACAAGGAGCCGGTCATGAACACGGCTGAGTGCCACACCATCGAGCACCTGGGTGCCACGTTTCTGCGCAATCATGCCAAGTGGTCGAGCCGTATCGTCTACTTTGGGCCCATGGGCTGCCGCACGGGCTTTTACCTCGTCGTGTTTGGTGAGGTGACGAGCGAGGAGATTCTGCCGCTCGTACGTGAGCTGTTCGAGTTTGTCGCCGGCTTTGAGGGCGATGTTCCCGGTGCCGCTCCCGAGGAGTGCGGCAACTACCTAGACCAGAACCTTCCCATGGCTAACTGGCTCGCGCGCCGCTACCTCGACCGCGACCTGGCCGATATCGACGAGAAGCACCTGCACTATCAGCAGGCGTAAGGCTGCTGGCAGGAATAGCGTTTGCGCCAGAAGTGCTCCCGCTCTTTGTGGGGCGCTTTTTCATGCTGGGCGCTCAAAACGGAACGAGATAGTTCTAGAATGTTCATACTGTCACATAAACGAACAGGAGCGAGTATGCATATCTACTCTGTATCAGATCCCGAGTTCAAATCTTATGGCCGCGTGTGGAACGACGTTCCGTCCAATCTGACCGCTCCGCTCGTCGGGGCGCTTTCCGCTACGCCCATCCCCGAGGGCAGCAAGTACGTAGCAAGCGCGCCGGAGCTCGAGGGCGTCAAGGATGTCGATAAGCTGGGCTTTCTCATGTTTGGCGGTCGTCCCTTCCAGCTCGGCTGGTGCAACGGCCACAACACGCAGCTCAACTGCTTGGAGTATCATCGCGCCAGCGAATTCAACCTGGGCGCCCGCGACTTTATCCTGCTCGTGGCGCATCGCTGGGAGATCGAGGACGGCAAGCTCGACACTGCGTGCGTCAAGGCGTTCCGCGTGCCGGCGGGTACGGTCGTCGAGGTCTTCAACACCACGCTCCACTACACGCCCTGCATGGTCGACGAAGGCGGCTTCCAGGTGATGGTAGCGCTTCCCGCCGGCACCAACGGGCCGCGTCCCGAGACCGCGGCCGACATGCCTGCGGCCGGCGACAGCTACTGCTACTGGAAGGCTGACAAGTGGGTCCTCTGCCACGCCGACAGCCCCAAGGCTGCCGAGGGCGGCTACGTAGGCCTCATTGGCAAAAACCTCGACATCACCGTGGACTAGAATCTTCTGTCTCGATCTGTAACATCTAGCGTGCCAAATCGTCTCTACCTGTTACAGATCGAGACAAACCGCCCCCAATCCACCACAAAGGTGCCTGTCCCCATTGCGGTGGTTGTCTAGAGCTGGCTGCGCAGATAGTCAGCCATATATGGAACAGCGAAACGCACGTAACCGCGGCGCGCCTGTTCGATTACGCCGGCGTCGATGAGGCGCCGGCGATACTTTTGCGCATAGTCGGGTGTGACCGACATGCGCTTCGCTACATCGGAAATGCGCGAAACGGCGTCTTCGTCATCGGCCATTGCGGCGAGAAACGCAACATCTTGGTCCGATAGCGCGGCGAGCGTCGTTTCGCACACATCGTTTTCGAAATCGGCCTTTGACGCTTCGATTGCTCCGTCGACTTGCTCTGGCGTTACGTGTTCTCCTGCCTGGCAACGATTGGCGATGTTGTAGCCGATGAGCTGCAGCATGTAGGGCGAGCCCTGAGTTGCGCGAGCAGCGTCCAGCCGAAGATTGCCTGGAATATCAAGGTCGAGCTCTTCGAAAGCCCGCTGATAGTAGGCATCCACATCTCCAACTGAAAGCGGTTCGAGCGTGACCTTGCGTGCGCGGTTGAGAAATGTCAGTACGCGGTCGTTGAGTGTCGCGGAGACTGCTCCCGGGAGGCCCGCCATGACGAGCGCGACGTTGAGCCCCTCGCCGACCAGCTCTTGATAGGCGGTGACGAGCTGTCTGATCTCGGGCGAATTGGCCTGGAGCTCATCGATGAGGATGAGGATGCCGTGTCCCTGCTCGGTCAGCTTGCGCGCCAGCTGCGTGAGCTTGAACTGGAAGCTTTTGGTTTCCTGCACATCGCGCGTGAACTCAAGGCCGGCTGAGAAGCCGAAGACGCTCAGGCTGCCGCCCGCAAGTTTGGGGAGACGATGCTTGTTGGCGTAGGGCTCGCCCGCTTCCTGGATCTTCTCAACAATGCGCTCGAGCATATCCTCGGAGGCTACGGTGGGCGTGGCGACAACAAAGCCGAGCTTGCGTGCGCGATCGGCAAGTTCCCACAGCAGAACCGTTTTGCCGCTGCCTCGCTGGCCGAGCATGAGCATAGCCCGGTCTCGATTGCCCGGCTCCTGCTCAAGGCCGGAGATGAATGTCGAAATCACGTTCCCGCGCCCCACCAGATAGGACGGGCGATTTCCAAATGAGGGGGAGAAGATGGTTTCAGTCATGAGTCTCCTTTCCTTTTTTTCCTATTTTTTCCTTTTTTTCCTATTCAGTCAAATGAGTTGCTGGACGAAGGCGGCTACGTAGGCCTCATCGGTAAAAACCTCGACATCGCCGTGGACTAGAATCTTCTGTCTCGATCTGTAACATCTAGCGGGCTAAATCGTCTCTACCTGTTACAGATCGAGACAAAACGGGCCCAAACCACCACAAAGGTGCCTGTCCCCTTTGTGGTGGTTGGGCAGGCAGGTATCAAAAAGTGTCAGACGGGGGCGGCTGCCGGACGTCTGCGTACGAAAAGAAGTATCGACCTGCGCCGCTGTCGTTGGGCGAGGCCCTATTTGCGGGGATACTAAAACCACGACAAGCAGCGTATGAAAGGATCGATGCATGGCTTTCCGTAATGACTTCCTGTGGGGCGGCGCGACGGCTGCTAACCAGTGCGA
>CAJLLN010000150.1:0-3982 GCA_905207495.1 uncultured Collinsella sp.
GCGGCATCCACACGATGGCGCTTGAGCTGCGAGCGCGCCACCGAAACGGCGACGAACTTGCGCGGAGCCTCGCCAGCACACACGCGGTCGAGCGCCTCAAGCGACAGCGCAGCGCCCAGCCGCAGTGTATCGCAGCCAAAAGCTGACGCCACCGTGTTATCCACAACAAACAGCGCGTGGGCCCCACGAGCAGCGCGGCCCAGAGCGCGCAGATCGGGCACACGCAGGCCAAACCCACCGATGGAGTTGACGAACCACCACAGGTGCGGACCCTCGGCATCAAACGAAGCATCAAAGCCATCGGACGCAGCAGCAAACGCCGCAACCGATGGCTCCCCCACCATAGCCACGTCGCAGCCATCAAAGCCGCGCGCAAACGCATCGGCAAAGTCGTCAGCAAAGGCAACCAGACGATCACCGGGACACACAATCCCCAGCTGCGACAGCGCTGCTGGCACATGCGAGGCCGCAAGCAACCGCGCCTCACGCGCGCCGGCTCTCAAAGCCCAAGCCTCTTCTAGCTGTTGCACGTCCACGCGGCACCGTCCCTTCATAAGCAAAAACCCACGATGCGGATGTTTCCCGCATCGTGGGCAACGGCAGCAGTATAGCGCCGATATGCGACGAATCGCCTAGATATTGAGCACGTGATAGGTCACGCTCGCACCCGGAGCGTCAACGGTCACGCCATAGGCCTCGGGATAGATGCGCGTCGAAAACACGAGCACACCATCGTTCACAAACACCTCGACCGACGAGGCATCGCCAACAATGCGCACGTTACGAACCTCGTCGACGGGCTCCCAGCGCACGGTACGACCGCAGCCGGCAGAAGCGCGACCTTCATCGGTAAATCGCATCTCGAAGCGCGCGGGTAGCTCGCCCTCGGCGGGCACAAACGCCAGTTTCAGCTCGCCATCAACGGTCGCGGTAAACGCGCCGTCGACACCGTCAACAACAACGTCAAAGCAGGTATCGCCGGCAACCTCCAACGAGCCCTCCCCCACACGCACCGAGACATAATGGTGCTCAATCTCGCGCGCCGGCTGCTGCCGCACCACGCCGCCGGCACCGGCTGTAAGCTCACGCGGCACTGTCATGCAGTGCTGCCAGCCGCACGCCACGGTGGGCGCATTGTCATAGGTCGGCTCATCGGGCATGCCCATCCAGCCAATCAGGATGTGGCGACCATCCTCGGCCGTGAACTCCTGCGGAGCATAGAAGTCAAAGCCGGCGTCCCACAGGCGGAACTCGCCCAGCTCATAAGCGTCCTTGCCACCCGTAATGTTACCCGTAACGGGCATGTAGCCCGCTGCATACACATTGCCGCGGTCCCAACGGTCGCCCTCGAGCCCCTGGGGAGAGAAAGACAGAAACCTTGCCGGCACGCCGCCATCCGCCTCAAGCTCCAGATACCCCGGGCACTCCCACATAAAGCCAAAGCGCTCGGGGGTAGACACGCGGCTCTCGAGCTCCCAACTCAGCATATCGGCCGAGCCATACACCAGGATCTCGCCCACATCGCGCCCGGCACCCTCGCCGTGCATCGCGCAAAATCGACTATCGACATGCGGCCCATCCACGCGACGACGCGCGCCCAGCACCATGTGGTAACGCCCATTATCATCGCGCCACACCTTGGGATCGCGCACATGGCAGGTCAAATCCTCGGGATAATCCTCGGACGCCAGCACCACACGCTTTTGGCTGAACTCCCGACCGGCAAGGCCATCAACGCTCTCGACATAAACAGTATCGGCGCGGCGGCCGGTATTGACGTAGTCGTACGTGCCGTCTGCATCGGAGAGTTTAACGTTGCCTGTGTACAGTACGCGAATGCGGCCGTCCTCGGCAAGCGCGGAGCCCGAATACACGCCATGGCAATCGAACGGCTCGTCGGGCAGCAGCGGGGAGCCAACGTAGTCCCACGTCATAAGATCGCGGCTTGTGGCATGGCCCCACATCTTGACGCCACCCTCGACATCAAACGGCGCATACTGAAAATAGGCATGGAACACGCCGCCCGCTTGGCAAAGACCATTGGGGTCGTTGAGCCAGCCCGCCGGCGGCATAATATGGAAGCGCTGGCCATATGCGCCATGACCGCACTCAGAGGCGGCGGTGTCAACAGCGGCAACCAGCTTTGCAAGGTCGCGGCCAAGTGCATTAGACATATCAAAGTCCTAACGGATCGAAAGTAACAAGGCGCCAGAGATCGACACCAGATACGGGAAACGCCCGTGAGCATACAACCCGCGGGCATCCCCTCAATCAAAAGCTCTTAGGCCTGCTCGGAAGCCTTGGGCTCGTCCTTGTACAGGAGAAACGAGACGGCAAAGGACACGACCGCGGCGACCGCAAACATGATCGCGTACTGCACGGGCTGGGCCAGGCACAGCAGGATACCGAAGATGCCGGTAACGCCCGTGCCGGAGGCGGCCAGCGAAGTAAGCGCGCAGACCAGGGCACCGCAACCGCCACCGATGCAGCCGGCGATGAAGGGCTTAAAGAAGCGAAGGTTCACGCCGAAGATGGCAGGCTCGGTAATGCCCATGAAGGCGGAGAGAGCCGAAGGAAGTGCCAGGCCCTTGATCTTGGCATCGCGGGTCTTAAAGGCAACGGCGAGCGCGGCGCCACCCTGAGCGATGTTAGCAGCGCTGGCGATGGGCAGCCAGTAGGTCACGCCGTACTGGGCGAGCTGGCCCAGGTCGATGGCGGTGTACATCTGGTGGATACCGGTAACGACCGTGGGGGCATAGAACAGGCCGACGATAAAGGAACCGATTCCGAAGGGCAGGGTCAGCAGGGCCTGGATCAGACCGAGGATGGCGTTCTCGGCCCACACGAAGATGGGGCCGACGGCAACGAGCGTCACGAGTACGGTCACGAACACCGAGACGAGCGGGGTCACAAAGAGGTCGAACATCTCGGGAACGATCTTGTGCAGGCGCTTCTCGAGGAAGGCCAGAATGGCACAGGCGATAACGATGGGGATCACATGGCCCTGATAGCCGACCCACTCAAAGCTGTACAGACCGGGAATGACGGTAACCATGGTCTGCACGCCCTCGGAGGCAACCGTGTAGGCGCTCTGCAGCGAGGAGTTGATGAATGCACCACCGACGACAGCGCCCAGATACGGGTTGGCGCCAAAGGCCTTAGCGGCGGAGTAACCGATCAGGATCTGCAGAATGCCAAAGGACGTGCCCGAGACCAAGTCGGCGATCTTATAAATAAAGTTATTGGTGTCGAGCGCGATAAAGCCGTTGGAGGCCATGAAGTTGAGGGCGCTCATAATGCCCAGCAGCAGGCCCGAAGCCACGATGGCGGGGATGATGGGAACAAAGACGTCGCCGAGCACCTTAATGGCACGCATAAAGATGTTCTGCTGCTGAGCCGCGGCCTCCTTTACCTCGGCCTTGGTGGCAGCCTCGACGCCGCTGAGCGCGATGAACTCTTCGTAGACCTTGTTGACGGTGCCAGTGCCAAAAATAATCTGGAGCTGGCCCTGGGCCTCAAAGACGCCCTTGGCGCCATCGACATTCTCGATGGCCTCCTTGTTAACCTTGGAATTATCGGCAATCACCAGGCGTAGACGCGTGGCGCAGTGTGCGGCCGAAACAACGTTGTCGGCGCCACCGACGTTGTCGAGCACCTCTTGGGCTGATTTGCGGTAGTCCATAACTTCCCTTTCCTCCAACGGGCGCATGTGCACCCGGCCATCTTTGACACATACACTGTAATCGTTTTCAGTTTGATATGACTGTAATCGTTTTCATAGTAGGGTGAACGGTAGGAAAAAGCCGGCGAAAGGTAGTTTTGAAGCAAAAACAGGGGTCTCAGAGGCAGGCAGACGTGCCCAAGGCCTAGACATTCATAAGCTGATGGCCGAGCTTGAGCGTCTTGAGACCGCTCTCCCCCTCCTCGCCATCGAGCGCGTTGAGCAACATATTGGTCGCCTCGACGCCGCTGGTCAGGTAGC
>CAJLLN010000151.1:0-3963 GCA_905207495.1 uncultured Collinsella sp.
CATGGCCCACGGAGCCACGTCAATGCCCTCCGCCACGGCCAGGCCGCCGGTCCCCTGCGGACCCATGAGCCCCTTGTGACCGGTAAAGCACACGACGTCGAGCCCCATGGCATCCATGTCAATCTTCGCCGTGCCGGCAGACTGCGAAGCATCGACGATCACCAGCGCGCCGGCCGCATGCGCGATGGCAGCCACGCGCGCAATGTCGACCGCGTTGCCGGTCACATTGGAGGCGTGCGTCACCACCACAGCACGCGTACCGGGCGTGACAAGCCGCTCGAGCTCGTCGTAGTCGAGCACGCCGTTGGTATCACAGCCCGCATGCTCAACCGTCACACCCTGCTCTGCTGCCAGGCGGTTGAGCGGACGCAGCACGGAGTTGTGCTCGAGCACCGTCGTGACCACGCGGTCGCCGGGGCGCACCACGCCACAGATGGCGGTGTTGAGCGCCGCCGTAGAGTTGGGCGTAAAGCACACATGGTCCGCCCTCGGGCAACCTAAAAGGCGCGCGAGCTTGGCACGGCAACCGTGAATCGTACGAGCGGCATCGAGGGCACCCGACGTGGCGCCACGCCCGGCATTGCCAAGCGAGCACATCGCCTGCGTCACGGCATCGATGACCGTCTGCGGCTTGTGCATGGTCGTCGCCGCGTTATCCAGGTAGATCATCGCACGACCTCCCACATATCAATCACGGTATAGCCCTCGGTGGGAACGCCCGCCGCGGCGAGTTCGCCGCGCAGCAGCTCCTCATCGGCAGGCAACGCCTTCCACGCCAGACCGCAGCCGGCAGCGACCTCCCCGGGCACGGGAATCGTTCGCCCGGGAAGGCCGCGCTCGATGCACAGGGACTCGCAACCCATGGCGGCCGCCGTGGTGGGAAACGTGATGACAAGCGCCGGGCGCTTCTCCCTCATGGCAACTCCAACCAATACGCTACGGGCGCACGACGCGCACGGCCTGCTCCATCTTCTCCACAATCACGTACATATTCGTGACCTCGCCCACCGCGAGCTGGTCCTTAATGCCATAGTGATCGAGGCAGGTGCCGCAGGTGAGAATCTCGACACCCTGCTCGGCCAGGCCCTTCAGGTCGTCGAGCACCGGAGAGCCCTCGACGGTAAGCTTGGCACCGCCGTTGTAGAACAGCATGGTCGCGGGCAGCTCCTCCTGCTGCGTCACGGCAAAGATGAAGGCCTTCATGAGCTTGCGGCCCAGCTCGTCGTCGCCACGGCCCATGCAGTCGGTGTAGACGGAAATGACGAGCTTGCCCTTGCCGGCGCTGGCGTCGCAGAAGGCAGCGCCATCCTGCTCAGGATCGGCCACGGCAACGGCGCCAGAGGTCGCCACGGTCACGTGCCACTCGGCGTCAGAAACCTTCTCGACCGAGACCGTGCAGCCCTTCTCCTGCGCCATCTTGGAGATGTTCTTGACGGCGGTCTCGTTGTCGACCGAGGTCGCGACGGCGCCCTCGCCATCGAGCTGCTTGAGTGCCTTAAGCGTCTTGACGACGGGCAGCGGGCAGGCATCGCCCATGGCATTGACTTCAATTTTGGTAGACATAGCTTTTCCTTTCGAATAAATCGTTTTAGAACGGTGCATAACTCAATAAACGTATCGTTGACGGACAACGTGGACGGCAGGACCGCCTGGCACCGGCTCGTACACGCGACCGACGACGGCGGCGATACGTCCTTCGGCATGTAGACGGCGCGCAAGCTCATCCACATCGGCAGCAGGCGCCGCGATGAGCAAACCACCCGAGGTCTGCGGATCGTACAGCGCATCCAACATGCCCGGCTCAAGGTCCTCGTCGGCAGCCACGCGCGGGCCAAAGAAGTCCTGGTTGCGGTAGGAGCCCGCGGGGATAATGCCCAGACGCGCCATGTCGAGCACCTGGTCAAAGAGCGGCACCGCCCCCGACGCAAGCTCAATCTGCACGCCCGAGCCCTCGGCCATCTCGCACGCATGCCCGATCAGGCCAAAGCCCGTAATGTCGGTGCAGCCGTGAAGCTCGAGTCCCTCGGCCAGACGAATCGGGGCCTCGTTGAGGGTGCGCATCGAGTCAAACATGGCTGCGGCCTCATCCTGCTCGATGAGCTCACCCTTAATGGCCGTGGTGATGATGCCCGAGCCGATCGCCTTGGTCAGCAGCAGAACATCGCCCACGCGTGCGCCGCTATTGGCGAGCATGTGGTCGAGCGCGACAAAACCGCTCACGGACAGGCCGTACTTGGGCTCGTCGTCGTTGATGGTGTGACCGCCCGCGATGGTGCAGCCGGCCTCAACGCACTTGTCGGCGCCGCCCGCCAGAATCTGACCGGCAACCTCGACGCCCAGGCAGCTCGGAATGCACAGCAGGTTCATGGCATGGCTCGGCCGCCCGCCCATGGCGTAGATGTCCGACAGTGAGTTTGCCGCGGCAATCTGGCCAAACAGGAACGGGTCGTCGACCATCGGTGGGAAGAAGTCGATGGACTGCACGAGCCCCAGGTTCTCCCCTACGCGGAAGACGCTCGCATCGTCGGAGGTATCGAACCCCACGAGCAGATTGTCGTTATGCACATTGGGCAAGTCGCCCAGGACCTGGGCGAGGGCTCCGGGAGCCAGCTTAGCGGCTCAACCGCTCGCGGCAGTCATAGACGTGAGCTTAATCTGATCGTCAGCCATACGAACCCCCTTCCAACAAATCAACGACTTTTAGTATACGCCCCAGGCACGCTTCCCAAGAGACCGCCGACGGCTCGAACGTCGAAGGCGGCGCCGCAAGCGCCTGCGCGATAGCATCTGCCAGTGCGCGCTCAAACAACGGAAGGTCGGCCGCCACAGGCGTGTCGACATCCGTCATACGCGGCGGCGCCACCCACGTCACGGGAGCACCGGAAAACATCGCCTCCATCCAGGGACGAACGCCGGGCAAATCGGTCGCCACAACTTTGCAGCCGCACGCGAGGGCCTCGATCGTCACGAGCGGCAGACCCTCGTAAAACGAAGGCAGCACAAAGACGTCGGAACTGCGGTAGGCACGCACGAGTCCATCGCTATCCAGGCGCCCCGCCAGCGTCACCGGCACATCCGAGGCCGCGGCCAAGCGCTCGATACGCGCGTACTCGGCATCGTCCCCGCGGCCGCCCACAAGTACCAAGCCAGATGGGCGGACGTCATCGTCAATCGGCAATGACACGGCACGAACCAGCGACTCGACGCCCTTTTTAAAGCAAATCTTGCCCACGTACACAAGCGATCCCGGCTGCCTCGCCACGCTTGCGTCGCGGCAGAAGACGCGATGGTCGTAGCCCGTCCCAATCACATGGATACGATCGGCATCGACGCCGCACACCAGGCCAATCTGTTCAGCCTGCTCAGCATGGAGCGCAAAGACGGCATCGAGCCGACGAACCGCGCGTAGGATGCGATCGCGTTCGAGCGCATGCGAACGCAGCTGGCGAAGGTCGGTCGAATGGCACACGGCAACAACCGGAACGCCCCGGACGCACTCGCGCGCCAATGCGGTCACCAGATACAGGTGATGGCAAAGCACCAGATCGGGCCGAAACTCAGCCACCGCCCGATCGATTGCAGCAGCAAATGCCCGCTCAAATGCCTTGAGCATCGAAGGCGTCAGGTCACGATAGCGTGTGGAGGGATAGGGCATGACATCGGACATACCGCAGATGGGAAACGGCAGCTCGGGCGACTCGAACGGTACGGCAAACACGGCAGCACGCCGGTCCAGCTCGCCTTGGGTATCACCCGGTGCCGCGCCGCAAAGCACGGCGGCGCGATGCCCCGTCTCGATCTGCTCGCGCACAAGCGCGGCAAGGTAGGTGCCACTGCCGGTGCTATCTGGTTTTTGTGCCGAGATATTGAGGATGCGCATGTCGCGGTACACCCCTAGGCCAAGGCGGCGGCGCGGACAGCCGCGCCGATCGCTCCGGCAAAGCGAGCCTGGGGCGAGGTGGT
>CAJLLN010000152.1:0-3935 GCA_905207495.1 uncultured Collinsella sp.
TGCCGTTATTGGGCAGGATGATGACCGAGGTCGCGTTGACCTGGTCCACCGCGCACAGCAGGTCGGCGGTCGAGGGATTCATAGTCTGGCCACCGGAGACGACCACGTCGACGCCAAGGGACTTGAGGATGTCGGCCTCGCCGGAGCCGGCGGCAACGGCGACAAAACCCAGGGCCTTCGCGGGCTCGGCGGCCTTTTCCTGATCCTCGTGGATCTTGGCGGTACGGTCGTGGGCCTCCATCTCCATGTTGTGGATAAAGACCTCATAGATCTGACCGAGCTGGAGCATGTGCTCGAGCACCAGGTTGGGGGTGTTGGAGTGCACGTGAATCTTGTAGTCGGGGTAGGCGCCCACGAGCAGCTCACAGTCGCCCATGGAGCCAAGGAACTTAAGGCACTCGTCCTCGTCAAAGGGAGCATCGGCCTTAAAGAGGAACTCGTTACAGTAGCGGAACTCCGAGCCCTCCCAGTCATCGTTGGCCTCGATCTCAACGCGACCGAGGGCCGCATCGCGGGCAGAGCCGGCGGAGTCAAACGTGGCGGAGAAATCCTCGACAACGGTGCTGCGGCCGAGCGCAGCGGCAACAAAGTTCTCCAGGAAGATGGCAAAGCCAAAGGCGCCGGAGTCGACCACGCCGTTCTCCTTCAGAACGGGCAGCAAGTCGGGCGTGCGGGCGACGGACTGGTACGCCTCGACGACGATAGCATCGAGCGCATCCTCGGCCGAGAACTTCTTCTTCTCGCACTCATCGGCCTTGGTCGAGACATCGCGCAGGACCGTGAGGATCGTGCCCTCGATGGGCTTGCGGACAGCCTGGAAGGCGACCTTGACGGCACGACGGAAGGCGAAGGCAATGTTGGCGGACGTAATAGGCTCGTCGGCAGAGACAAGGCCCTCGGCCACGCCGCGAAGAATCTGCGAGGTAATAACGCCGGAGTTACCGCGAGCGCCCATGAGAGAGCCGTGGGTGATGGCACCGGCGATGGCCTCCATATCGGCATCGGCGGGAAGGGCAGAGAGCTCCTTGGTCACCGAGGCGAGCGTGAGCGACATGTTGGTGCCGGTATCGCCATCGGGTACGGGGAAGACGTTGAGCTTGTTGATCTCCTCGGCCTTGTCGGAAACGGCAGCCGCAGCGATCGGAAAACAGGTGCGAATGGTCTTTGCAATCATGGGTATTTGAATCTCCGTTTTCGGATGCTAGTTCAGACGGCTCTTGAGCGCGTCGATATGGATGCCGATCTTAAGGCTGGCGGAATCGATCTGGGCGATCTCCTGCAGAGTAAAGGCAACGGAGCTCGAAAGATTGTGGCAGACGGACTTCATGTTGACGCCGTTCTCGAGCACGACGTGAAGATCGACCGTAAGGCCGTTCTCGTCGGCGGAGACAAGCACGCCCTTGCGGAGGCGCTGACCGGCAAGCAGGCGCACGCTCTCGGCGCCCTGGAGCTGCTCAGCCATACCGACAACGCCATAGCACGTCATCGCGGCATAACCGGCAATATCGGCAATAACGTCGTTCGAGACGCTCAGGCTGCCGTTAATGGTCTCAGACACAAGAATCTCCTTTTCTTGGTGCTCGCGGCACCATGTCGTGGGAGCAATCATTGCAATATTCTACAACGACCGCGGCATGTTGAGGTGGCGGGCCTCGGGATTACATCCTCGACACGAAATGTTGATATGGTAACGTTCGCGAACGGCGATCGCGGCATGAAAAAACCCGCCGCATAAGCGACGGGTTTTACAACCTGGCTCCCCGGGTAGGACTCGAACCTACAACAGCGCGGTTAACAGCCGCGTGCTCTACCATTGAGCTACCGAGGAATAGGTGCGTGCTCTCAAGCAACGAAGTTTATTATACGGACGAATCAGCTCAGGGCAAGAACTTTTTTAAGAAATTTTCCGACCTAATCATTGGGGACGTTCTTAAACGACTAGTCATTCAAGAACGTCCCCAACGACTACATGAAAGCGCCCCCAAGCGAATGTGCTTGAGGGCGCCTCTTGCTTGACTAGCTTTCGATATAGTCCTTGAGCTTGCTGCTGCGGCTCGGGTGGCGGAGCTTCGCCAAGGTCTTGGACTCGATCTGGCGGATGCGCTCGCGCGTGACGCCAAACTCGCGGCCGACTTCCTCGAGCGTACGGGGATGTCCGTCGACAAGGCCAAAGCGCAGCTCGATAACCTTGCGCTCACGATCGGCAAGCGAATCGAGCACCTGGGTGAGCTGCTCCTGCAGCATGGAGAAGCTGGCCGCATCGGGCGGAACGATGGCCTGGGAGTCCTCGATGAAGTCGCCCAGCTGGGAATCTTCTTCCTCGCCGATGGGGGTCTCGAGCGACACGGGCTCCTGCGAGATCTTCTGGATCTCGCGGACGCGGTCGGCGCTCATGTCCATCTCGGCACCGATCTCCTCGGGGGTCGGGTCGCGGCCCAGGTCCTGAAGAAGCTGGCGCTGCACGCGGACGAGTTTATTGATGGTCTCGACCATGTGCACGGGAATACGGATGGTACGGGCCTGGTCGGCGATAGCGCGCGTAATGGCCTGACGGATCCACCACGTGGCGTACGTGGAGAACTTAAAGCCCTTCTGGTAGTCGAACTTCTCGACGGCGCGGATCAGACCGAGGTTGCCCTCCTGAATAAGGTCCAGGAACAGCATGCCGCGACCGACATAGCGCTTGGCGATGGAGACGACCAGACGCAGGTTTGCGCTGATGAGTGCCTGCTTGGCTTCGAGACCCACGTTCTCAATGCGCGTAAGACGACGCATTTCGGCACGCGTGAGCTCGAGCTCGCCTGCCTCGGCAGCCTCGAGCTTCTCGGTGGCCTCAAGACCGGCCTCAATCTTCATGGCCAGATCGACCTCTTCGGAGGCGGTCAGCAGGTCGACCTTGCCGATCTCCTTGAGGTACATACGGACCGGGTCGCCGGTCAGCATCACCGTGGAGGCATCGATGCCGCGCACGCGGGAGCGTGAACGGGACGTGCGCACGGTGCGCTTCTTCTTGCTCTTGGAAGAACCCATCTCGGCGTCGGCCTGACGGGCCATCTTGAGCTCGTGATCGTCGAGCGAGCCGGAATCGTGCTCGTCGTCGTCATCGAAATCGTCGGTATCGGTATCGTTATCGTCATCGTCGACGTCCATGGGGGCGTCGTCGTTACCGCTCGCGGAGATAATCTGGATGCCGCTGTTGCGCAGCGCGGAATACACCGCGGTGAGCTGCTCGTCAGAAACATCGATATCCTTCAGGGCGACCTGAATCTCGTCCTCGGTTACCGAAGTCCTGTTTGAGCCGTTGCCCATGAGCTTTGCAACGTAGGATTCCAGCCCAGTACCCGTGCTCTCAGTCTTTTTTGGCACAGATTCTCCCTTCATAGTCCACAGGACTCAATACTTTAGCACACACATTGACGTCTATACCCAAAAAGAAGACTGGATATAGGCGAGAATACGCTTGTTGACCACAACATCTAGGCTTGTTCGGTGCCCGCGGCCTCCAGGCCGATCAAACGGAACGGGTCCGCCACGCCGCCGATCGACTTTTGCAGTTCGCGTTGACGTTGCGAATCCTGCGCGGCCTGCACGGTCAGCGCGCGACGGGCCTCATCATCGAGTGAACGGTCCTGGCGCAGCTTGGCCTGTGCGGCACGCATGCGACGCTTGATGGTGTAGAGCTCAAGCGTATCAAGCATAAACACGATGTTCGTCTCGGTGGGGTGCTTGCTCGTCGCGGAGATGCGCCCGGCACTCACAAGCGTTGCCGCATCGGGACACACTGAGCGCGCCGCATCCATGCAGGCTGCAGGATCGGTTCCCGGCGGCGTTGCCAGAAAGGCCCATGCAATGGACTCGTGACGCGGGTCAACCCACTCGATGGAGCAGATGCGGTCGGCATACGTGCGGAACAGGTCGGGGTAGCTCGTGAGCAT
>CAJLLN010000153.1:0-3912 GCA_905207495.1 uncultured Collinsella sp.
CGTCGCCTGCTCGACACGCCTGAATCCGGTGTGCTCGGCCGCGTGGCGCTCGCCAACCGTCTAACCCGCGCGGTGCTCGCCTTTACGGCGCTGTTCGCCATCCTTATCGGCAACCTCACCTATGTCCAGGTCATCAAGGCCAAGGACTATCAGGACATGCCGACCAACAACCACACCATCGCCCGCTCCAAGTACATCCAGCGCGGCTCCATCATCACGTCCGACGGCGTGACGCTGGCCGAGTCGCTGCAGCAGGAGGACGGCACCTACGTACGCTCCTACCCCAACGGTAACCTGGCAGCGCACGTGGTTGGCTACGTGAGCCAGCAGTATGGCACCACCGCCATCGAGAGCGTCATGAACGACACGCTCACCGGTTCTAAGGACTACTCCAGCTGGAACAATGCCATCGCGTCACTCGCGGGCCAGACCCAGCCGGGCAACACCGCCAAGCTCACCATCGACTCGCGCATCCAGACGGCTGCTGAGCAGGCGCTCAAGGGCTTTAAGGGCGCTGTAGTGGTCATCGACCCGCGTACCGGCGCGGTGCTCGCATGTGCCAGCTCGCCCACCTACGACAACACCAACATCGATGCCCTGCTGCAGACGGGCGGCGGCGAGGACGGCTCCATGTACAATCGCGCCATGGACGCGCTGTACACGCCGGGCTCCACGTTTAAAGTCGTTACGCTTTCCGCGGCACTCGAAACCGGCACCGCCAGCCTGACCAGCACCTACCAGGCGCCCGGCTCCATGGACATCGGCAACGCACCGGTCACCAACTATGCCAACGAGAGCTACGGCACCATCAGCCTGCAGCAGGCCTTTGCCGTGTCCTCCAACGTCGTCTTCGGCCAGGTGGCAAACGAAGTTGGCGCAAACACGCTCGTGCAGTTTGCCAACGCCTTTGGCTACGGCCAAAAGCTCGGCCAGGACCTGACCTCCGCGGCCTCCATCATGGCCGACCCGTCGCTCATGACCGAGTGGGAGACCGCCTGGGCTGGCGCCGGCCAGCCTGTCGGCATGGACCACACGCCCGGCCCGCAGACCACCGTCATGCAAAACGCCGTGATTGCCGCCGCCATCGCTAACAGCGGCGTGGTCATGGACCCGTACTTTGTAGCCCAGGTACTCGCTCCGGACGGAACCGTGGTCAAGACCACGCAGTCCCGCTCGCTGGGGCAGGCCGTCAGCTCCGCCACGGCCGACCAGGTCAAGCAGGCTATGCTCGCGGTTGTCCAGTCCGGTACCGGTACCGATGCCCAGATTCCGGGCGTCAAGGTCGCCGGCAAAACCGGTTCGGCCGAGACCGGCGGCACCAACGTCAACTCGATGTTCGTTGGCTTTGCACCTTACGATTCACCCACGGTCGCTATCTCGGTGGCCTTGGAGGATTTCGACAAGCATGACGTCAAGGCCGCCAAGATCGCCGGTATCGTCCTGACCGCGGCGCTTGCCGCACAGGGAGCGTGATGCCCATGATCGAATCGGACACCCGAGGCGCGCCGCGGCCGAAGAGTTAGCGGCAACGCGCCACACGGCCCCAGCGGCCACATCGTAGGTACTACACACATCGTTGAGCGAATAGTTATGTTAGGAGCAGGAATGGAACAGAGGGTCCTCGGGGGAAGATACCTCCTCAAGGATAAGGTGGGAACAGGCGGCATGGCGACCGTCTACCGTGCACAGGACCAGGTCCTCGACCGCACGGTAGCCGTCAAGATCATGCTGCCGCAGTATGCTGGCGACGCAACCTTCGCCGCACGCTTTAAGCAAGAGGCCCAGGCAGCAGCCGGTCTCTCCTCCCCCTATATCGTGGGCGTCTACGATTGGGGCAAGGACGGCGACACCTATTACATCGTCATGGAGTACCTGCGCGGAACCGACCTTAAGAGCGGCATCAAGAGCCACGGCGCCCTCGACCCCAAGAAGGTCGCCCAGATCGGCTCGCAGATCAGCTCCGCGCTTTCGGTCGCCCACAAGCACGAGATCATCCACCGCGACATTAAGCCGCAGAACATCATGGTGCTGCCCGACGGCAACATCAAGGTGATGGACTTTGGCATCGCGCGCGCCAAGAACAGCCACCTCACGCAAGACAACAACGTGCTGGGAACCGCCCACTACGTCAGCCCCGAGCAGACCCGCGGTCAGGACCTCGGCCCCACCTCGGATATCTACTCGCTGGGCGTCGTGATGTACGAGTGCGCCACCGGCCGCGTTCCCTTTGACGGTGACGACGCCATCTCGGTCGCACTCAAGCAGGTCAACGAGCTGCCTATTCCGCCGAGCCAGATCAACTCCGGTGTCGACGCCGACCTTGAGCGCATCATCCTCAAGTGCATGGAGAAGGACCCGGCAAACCGCTTCCAGACCGCCGACGAGCTTCGTCAGGTGCTCAATAGCTACCTGTCGGGCCGTGCCGTCAACGTCTCGGAGCCCACGCGCATCATCGGTGCCCCCGGTGAGCTGGGCGCCACCAAGACTCGCGAGCTTTCCGATCAGACGCGCGCCATGGTGCGTCCCGTCTCGGGCGTGAGCGGCCAGAATACCGCCCGTAGCTCGGTTTCGGGCTCCACCGGCTCCTACGAGGTCGAAAAGCCCAAATCCAACAAGAACAAGATCATCGCCGCCGTGGTGGCAGCGGTTGCCGTCATCGGCATCGTGGTGGCCTTTGCCACAGGACTCTTTGGCGGCGAGCAGGTCACCGTGCCCGATGTGCTGGGCAAGGACCAGCAGACTGCCGTCGAGCTGATCAAGGAAGCCGGCCTCGAGGTCGGCACCATCGACCAAAGCTACAACGACGATGTCGACGAGGGCAAGGTCGCCGAGCAGACGCCCAACGGCAACACCAAGAAGGCCAAGGGCACCAAGGTGAACCTGGTAATCTCCAAGGGCCCCAAGCCCTCCGAGAAGGTTGAGGTTCCCCGGCTTGTCGGCCTGACCAAGGACCAGGCAGAAGCCGCGCTGGCAAGCGTCGGCCTGAAGGGCAACGCCTCCGAGGAGGCCAACGAGGCCGATGGGGGCCAGGTCTTTGAGCAGGGCACCGAAGCCGGTAAGGAAGTCGCGAAGGGCACGACCATCTCGTACAAGGTCTCGAGCGGCCCAGATACCACGTCCGTCCCCGACCTGACCGACATGACCGAGGCCCAAGCACGCAACGCCCTCGATATGGCAGGCTTTGGCGTCGACGTTAGCTACCAGGAGAACGACTCGGTTACCGAGGGCACCGTGATCAGCTGGAACCCCAGCGGCAAGCAGAAGCCCGGCGCCACGATTACCGTCGTCATTGCCAAGAAGTCCGGCAAGGCCAGTGTTCCGGGCAACCTGTACGGCAAGAGCATCTCCGCCGCCGTCACCGCGCTCAACAACGCCGGTTTCTATAACATCGGCTTCTGTGACCAGAACGGCAATCCCGTAAGCGGTAACGAGGATGCCACCGTTACGGGCGTCTCCCCCACCGGCAAGCAGTCCACCGACAGCACGATTACGCTGACAGTCGCACTTTCTGGTTCGGGCTCGGGCTCGGGCACGAGCACGGGTGACGATTCCGGTACGACCAACTAGTCGCCACCCCACCGCTCATCGCGGCTTTCGCCGCAAACATATTCGCTCACAGGCGCCCGCTTGCTCCCCCAGCAAGCGGGCGCTTCGTTTTAGACATGACATGAACCAGAAGAGCCCGGCACCGTAACGGTACCGGGCTCGATATTCCTCTGGTGCCCCCGGGCGGATTCGAACCGTCGACACCCGCTTTAGGAGAGCGGTGCTCTATCCCCTGAGCTACGGAGGCATGTTATACTAGTGTAGCAGATTTACGCCGTTGTAATACAGCGTATAGCCACTCTTCGAAGTTGCCTTGATTATCGACTTTATCCGAACACCTCCCACATTCATCCGCACATGTGCGGA
>CAJLLN010000154.1:0-3907 GCA_905207495.1 uncultured Collinsella sp.
CCGGCGTCCGCCGCGATCTGCGCGTGCAGCGCCACCTCATGAGCACGTCGCCCAGCTCCTCGCGCAGGTGAACCGCGTCGTCCGCCTCGATGCAGTCGAGCGCCTCGTAGGCCTCCTCGATCATGTTCTTGCCAATGCTGCGGTGCGTCTGCTCGCGGTCCCACGGGCAGCCGTCGGGCTGACGCAAGCGCCAGACGGTCTGCACCAGATGTTGTAGCTCGGCCGACGCGTCGACCAGCGTGGACAGATCGCGCGAGCCCTCGGCATTTTGCTGAGCCATGTGCTGCGCCATGGTTATTCCTCCTCCAGGATCACGTGACGGAACGCACCGCCCTCGTAGATGCCGTAGCTGTGCGTACCGTCTTTGGGAATGCTCACGCTGCCGGGATTGAAGAGCCACAGGCCCGGGTGCGCCTCGCTCGCCTCGTTAACCTTGATGTGCGTGTGGCCGTAGACGAGCGCGGAGCCCTCGGGCAGCGCGGGCGCGTGGTCGACGCTGTTGTGCATGCCGGCGCCAAAGACATGGCCGTGCGTCAGGAACAGCTCGCGGCCGGTCTCGTCGAACAGCGTGGCGTAGTCGGCCATGATGGGGAAGTCGAGCACCATCTGGTCGACCTCGGCGTCGCAGTTGCCGCGCACCGCGATGATGCGGTCGGCCAGGGCGTTGAGCAGCGGGATCACGCGCTTGGGGGCGTAATCGCGCGGCAGGTCGTTACGCGGGCCATGGTAGAGCAGGTCGCCCAGCAGCACAATGCGATCGGGCTGCTCGGACTCGATGGCGGCGCAAAGGCGTTCGGTCCAATATGCCGAGCCGTGGATGTCGGAGGCGATGAGGTATTTCATGGGGAGATCCTTTCGAATGGGGTTGATATGGCTGGGCGCAGGATGTCGCCACCGGCCGCGTTACTCAAATCGCAGTGCCGCGCTCTGGGCCGCCTGCATCACGCGCTGGAGCGGCACGTTATGCTCGCGAGCGAGACGGGCGCAGTCCTCGTACTCGGGCGCTGCACGCTCGCTGCCGTCGGGCAGGGTGGCCACTTTAACGGACACCTCGCCCCATGGCGTCGTTACGCGCTCAAAGCGGCGTGGTAGGCAAACGCGCTCCATAACCTGGCGACGGATGCCGTTGGTCGTGGTTTCCAAAAAGATGATCGTCTGCAGGCGCTCGATATCCTCGTGGACGCAGATTACCTGCAGCTGCCAGCCGGGACGGCCTTTCTTGCAATAGACGGGCAGCCAATGCACCTCGCGCGCACCCGCCTCGCGCAGGCGGTCGGCGGCATAGGCGAGCACCTCGGGCGACGCATCGTCGATGTCGCATTCCAGCTTGACGATGGTCTCGGGCGCATCGGTCTCGCAAGACAGCGGAGATGTGCTATCGCATGGCATACGGTCCGGCTCCTTTCCGCACGGGCTCGTTTTGTTCACCCAAACGCTAGCACATCGCGGGCAGCGCAGGGGCGGCGTCATGGGATAGGTGCGACTTTTGCTGGGCGCAAGTGCTGGCGCGCTCCAACGCCGGCCCGCTCCACTCAAACGTGTACGCCAGCCTCCAAACATGTCATTTTTTGCAGCTTTTGGAGGCTGATGTACATGTTTTGAAAGCGCAAGCGAGGCCGCACCGCGCACCCTTTCCAGTCGATTTCGGCCCCCCGGTGCGCTCGTCGCATCGGGGGCCGCGCCATTACAATGGAGCGGTTTCGCCAAATGCAAAGGAGTCGCCATGTCTGCTTGCCCGCTGGTCGATTGCCACACCCACACCTCGTTTTCGGACGGACATGCCTCGTTTGAGGAAAACGTCCGCGCTGCCGCGGCCGCTGGCTGCCGGATCATGGTCTCGACCGACCACCTCACCTTACCCGCCAGCATGGATGCCAACTGCGAGGTGCAGGTTGTCGAGGGCGACCTGCCGGCACATCGTCTGGCTTTTGAGGATGCCCGCAAGCTTGCCGCGCAGATCGCGTCGGAGCTCGAGCTTATCTATGGCTTTGAATGCGATTGGTACGAGGGCTGCGAGCCTTTGGTTGAGCGCTGGTCCCAGGGCGCCGTCGTGCGCCTGGGCAGCGTGCATTGGATTGGCAACCCAGGCGATATCATGGCCGGCGCCGCGGGTACGGTGGGAACGGAAAACGTCGCTCGTCCCGATACACCCGATTCCCTTTGCGGTTGGATCGACGACGACACCAACCTGCACGTTTGGGAAAACCTGGGGGTACGCGGCGTGTGGGAGCGCTACGTCGACGACTGGTGCCGCGCCTGCGAGAGCCCGCTCAACTTTGATGTAATGGCTCACCCCGACCTGGTCATGCGCTTTTCGAAGGAAGGCTTTGCGCCCGACTTTGACCCCGCACCGTTTTGGCAGCAGATGGCCGAGTGCGCGCACGATACGGGCCGCCGCGTTGAGGTCTCGACGGCCGCACCGCGTAAGGGCTTGGACGACTACTACCCCGCAACCGGTCTTTTGCGCTGCTTTGCCCATGCCGAAGTGCCGATCACCTTTGGCTCGGACGCGCACCGCGCCTGCGATATCTGCTGGAGCATCCGCGAGGCCCAAGCCCACGCCTACGACTGCGGTTATCGAACCTTCGACATCCCCCACCCCACCGGCGAATGGGAACCCACACCCCTCGACTAGCCATCCCTTCATAAGTTGCGGTGGAATAGGGATTGTTTTGCCTGATGAAGCGCTTAAACAGTCCCTATTTCACCGCAACTTCCATGACCCCGTTACACCAACAAAGACTGTCCCAAACGACTAGTCGTTTAAGAACGTCCCCAATGACTAGTGGCGGCGGGCGTTGAGTTCACCGGCGAGTTCGTCGAGGGTGATACCGTAGCGCTCGAGCGTCACGAGCAGGTGGTAGACCAGGTCGCCGGCCTCGTAGCGGATGTGATCGTGATCGTTATCCTTGCAGGCCATGATCACCTCGCTTGCCTCCTCGGCAAGCTTCTTGAGCAGCTCGTCCTCGACGTCGGTCAGCAGACGCGCGGTATAGCTCTCCTGCGGCGATGCATCACGACGACCGTGAATCACCTCGGCCAGACCTGTCAGCGTCTCACCGATATTTCCATCCTGAACGTTTGCGGTGCGCACACCCATGGTTCAATCCTTTCTGGTTGGCCAAGCGCCTAGTCGAGCGCCCGCCCTACGCGAGTTTCCTAAAGAAGCAGGTACGGTTGCCGGTATGGCAGGCCGGACCCTGCGAGTCGACCTTGACCAGCAGTGTATCGCTATCGCAATCGGCCCAGAGCTCCTTGACCTCTTGCATGTTGCCGCTCGTCGCGCCCTTGTTCCAGAGCTCCTGGCGGCTGCGGCTCCAAAACCACGTGGTGCCGGTTTTGAGCGTCAGTCCCACCGACTCCTCGTTCATCCAGGCGACCATAAGCACCTCACCGGTGTCAAATTGCTGAACCACACAAGGAATCAGCCCCTTGGCGTCGTATGTAAGCTTTGAAGGATCGGCTATCTCTTCCATTTCACTCCCCAAATTCAAACTTCGCAGGTCGGCGAGGGTTGTCCAGGTGCCCGAGATTCCGAGCGACAAGCCCGACGACGTGTACTTAAGTACGCGAGGAGGGTTGGAGCCGGAAGGTCGGGTGCCGGGGAAAGCCGCAGCATTAGAAGTCCAGCCTCACAGGAATACCTTGAGAGGCCATATACTCTTTGACTTCGCGAATGCCGAAGGTTCCAAAGTGAAAGACACTTGCCGCCAGCACGGCATCGGCCTCGCCCTCGATCACGCCCTCGGCAAAATGCTCGAGCGTGCCCACGCCGCCGCTCGCGATGACGGGAATCGGCACCGCGCGCGCCACGGCACGGGCGAGTGCCAGGTCAAAGCCGGCCTTGGTGCCGTCCGCATCCATGGATGTAAGGAGGATCTCCCCCGCGCCCAGAGCTTCCCCCTGT
>CAJLLN010000155.1:0-3896 GCA_905207495.1 uncultured Collinsella sp.
GCAACCGACTCGGGATCCCCTGCTATACCGCCACCGGCGTTGCGAATCTAAAACGTACGATTCACGAATGTCCCGAGCAAAACATCCTTGCTATTGGAGACGGAGCAGCATTTGGTCCCTACATCGAAAAGGTGCTCGGACAGCGCGTTTACAAGAACGTACGCTTGTTCCTCCCCGAATCATTCGAGTGGACACTCCTGCAATCTGGCCTCATTCCCAGTAACGATATCTTAAAAATCCTCGAGGATCCCTCAAGCTATATCGAAAGCCGCGACTACCTGAGCTGGGAGCGGTTCTTCACCGATGTGTTGATCAAATACTCGGCAGACACTCGCTACGCCTACAGAAAGGTAAAGCTCAATGAGCAGTACCTGAGGCCGCAGGCGATGAATGCAGTTACAAACGTCTTGCCCGAGTGCCTGAAGGCAGACTAGATACAGCGGGGAGGACCAAGTTGGTCCTCCCCGCTTTTGTTACGCCTTCTTGATCACGTACGCCAATCCAATATCGCAGGCACAGCGTACGATTGACGCGAAGAACCACGATGCTGGCAGCGTCATAAGCAGAGGCTTGCTCACGCTCGGCTCCAGCCCCCTTTGGCGCGCCGTATAACCAATCCACATCAGCAGCACAATAGCAGCTCACGCCACGGCTTCGGCCTAAACGTATACCCGGCAAGAACAAAGAACACCGGCATGTGAAAAAGCCCAGACCACCAAGCGGTCTGGGCTTAATAAACGATGGTGCTCCATGGCGGATTCGAACCGTCGACCTTGGGATTAGAAGTCCCCTGCTCTATCCAACTGAGCTAATGGAGCAAATAACCGCACGCCCAAGCAAGCACAAGCCTGTCAGGCGCAAGTAATTATAACCTAGTTGAACTGCTCGCGGTACGCCTTGCAGACCTCATCGACCGGGCCGTCCATGCGAAGGTCACCCTTCTCAATCCAAACGGCACGCTGGCAGATGCGCTCAACCTGCTCCATGGAGTGCGAAACGAACAGAACCGTCACGTCACCGCTCTGGATAAAGTGCTGAATGCGAGCCTCACACTTCTGCTGGAAGAACACATCACCGACGGACAGCGTCTCGTCAACGATAAGAATATCGGGCTCGGTAATCGTCGCGATTGCAAAGGCGATACGCGCCACCATGCCCGAGGAGAAGTTCTTAAGCGGCATATCGACAAAGTTCTGAAGCTCAGCGAACTCAATAATGCCGTCAAAGTTGGCGTCGATGAACTCCTTGGTATAGCCGAGCAGGGCGCCGTTCAGATAGATGTTCTCGCGGGCGGTCAGCTCGGGGTCAAAGCCGGCGCCAAGCTCAATCAGCGGCGCGATGTTACCGTGCACCTTAACGCTGCCCTCGCTAGGCTCAAGAACGCCAGCGATAATCTTGAGCATCGTAGACTTGCCGGAGCCATTGGTGCCGACCAGACCCACAACCTCGCCGCGATGAATATCAAACGAGATGTGCTTAAGCGCCCTAAACTCCTCAAAGAACAGCTCGTGCTTGGCAAGCTTAATGAAGTACTCCTTGAGGTTGGTCAGCGACTCGGACGCCATGTTAAAGATCATGGTGACGTCGTCGACCTCGACAGCCAGAGGCTGCTCGCTGTAATCAACAACAGATTCAGTCATCACAGCACTCCTTAGATGTAGAGGATGAACTTGCGCTCGGACTTATGGAACACGGTATAGCCAATAATAAGCGCAAGAACCGCCCAGGCAACGCACATACCAAACGTCATAAGCGAGGGCGTAGTCTGGAACAGGAAGATATCGCGCATAAACTGCAGGTAGTTGAACATGGGGTTCGCATACATCAAGATACGCACGAGATGCGGCATTTGCGCAATATAGTCAGTCGTCCAGAAGATGGGCGTAATGTAAGTCCACGCCGTAATGACGACGCTCCACAGATGCATAACGTCGCGGAAGAAGACCGTAAGGGCAGAGAGCATCATGCCCAGGCCCATGCAGAAGCACATAAGCAGCAGCAGGCAAACCGGCAGCAGAATAAGGTGCCAAGAAGGCATAACGCGGAACCACAGCATGACGATGGCGACGGCGACCAGCGAGAAGGCAAAGTTGACCAGCGAGAAGAGCACCTTCTGCACCGGGAAAACCCAGCGGTGCACCTTAACCTTCTTGAGCAGAGGGGCAGCGCCCACGATCGACGTCAGGGCCTGGTTAGTAGACTCAGACATGACGGCAAAGGTAATGTTACCCACGATCAAGTACAGCGGGTACATCTCGGGCGTCATTGAGCCATTGCGGCCCTGGCCAAAAATCGTCGAGAACACGATGGCCATGACGATCATCATCAGCAGCGGGTTGAGCACCGACCATGCGACGCCCAGAACGCTACGGCGATACTTGATCTTAAAATCCTTGGTAACCAGCTGACGAAGGATAAACGCGTCCTTCTCAAATTCGTTCTTAGCAAACGTCGCAGGCAGACTGCGAGTTTCTTGTTGCTTTGTCTGATCCGACACGGATGCAACTCCTTTACTCGTAATCGTTGACAAACGAACAGTATAGACCCGACGGCCATGCAAACGATTCGCGCAACAAAACTGGAGAACTAACCCACATCTTAGGATGCCAGGCCCAAACGGCTATACTTTCTAGGATTGAATGTATAAGGAGCATTAAGTGAATTCTGAATCCATCGCCGTCATCATCCCTTGCTACAACGAAGCGCTCACGATCGGCAAAGTCATCGATGACTTTCACCGCGAGCTTCCGCAGGCGACGGTCTATGTCTATGACAACAACTCGTCGGACGATACCTCACGCATTGCCACCGAGCACGGCGCCACAGTCCGCTTTGAGCCCCGTCAGGGAAAGGGCAACGTGTGCCGCCAGATGTTTCGCGATATCGACGCCGATTGCTACCTGATGGTCGACGGAGACGACACCTACCCCGCCGAGGCGGCCAAGGCCCTCTGCGAGCCCATCCTTAACGGCACGGCCGACATGACCGTAGGCGATCGCCTTTCCAACGGCACCTACGCCGAGGAGAACAAGCGTGCCTTCCACGGCTTTGGCAACAATCTGGTCCGTGCCATGATCAAGTGGATCTATGGCTACAGCTTCGATGATGTCATGACCGGCTACCGTGCCATGAGCCGCCCGTTCGTTAAAACCTTCCCTGTGCTTTCCGAGGGCTTCCAGATCGAAACCGAGCTCTCGATCCACGCCGTCGACCACCGCTGGCGCATCAAGGATGTGCCCATCGAGTACCGCGACCGTCCGGAAGGTTCCGAGTCCAAGCTCAATACCGTAAGCGACGGCATTAAAGTCGTTGCGATGATTGGCACGCTGTTCAAGGACTACCGCCCTCTGAAGTTCTTCAGCCTCGTCGCGCTTCTGTTTGCGGTGATCGGCCTCGCCTTGGGCACGCCCATCGTTGTCGAGTATTTCCAGACCGGCCTCGTTCCGCGCTTCCCCACCGCCATGCTCGCCGCGTCGTTTATGTTCCTGTGCGGTCTGAGCCTTGCGACCGGCTTCATCCTCGATTCCGTGGCAAAGGTCGAAAAAAAGCAGTGGGAGGTCAACGTGTACAGCAAATACGCCTACGATGACCAGCCCGGCAGGTCCGCCACCACGCCAAGCGAGTGAAAGATCTTCCGCAAAATACTATTGGCACCACTGCGCAGATAGCCATCAACAAGAAAAGCCGCCGTTAAAGAACGGCGGCTTTTACTCTCGAAAAGTTGATAGCGGCTAGAGCGTCTTGAGGTACTCCCCAAGCTCTTCCTCCCAGTCGGGCATGTGGAACCCGACCGACTCGAGCCTGGAAAGGTCGAGCGCGGAGTGGACCGGGCGCGGGGCCACGGGGCCCTCGGCGCCGGCGTAGTAGTCGGCGGTCGATACCGGCACGACCCTGTC
>CAJLLN010000156.1:0-3878 GCA_905207495.1 uncultured Collinsella sp.
ACCGGCGGGACAGGACCCTGCGGCCCCTCCAGTCGAGGACGCACAGCCAGTGCGAGTCGGCGTGGGTGTCGACCCCGCAGAAGACCGGCCCGCGGGCGCCGGGTGTCGATTCGGTTCTCATGTCTCGCTCCGTTCTTTCCGTGCTCGCCTGGACCGGGCAGACGGCACACTGACGGGGCGCGATAGAATGCGGTTGATCGGGTCCGCGGTATCGCTCCATGCTCCTATTAGGTCATGCGGCGGTCTCGGCTCGCCGCGGCCCGCGCGGGACATGTCAGGAAACGAGGGCAGCCCTGTGGGCGCCAGCGGAATGTGGGGTCACCGCGCGGTCCGCATCTGATGGTGTCGACGTCAATGGTATACGGGTGCATCATCGACGTCTTCAATACAGAAAATATCAGTGCGGAATGTTCCGGAGAGAAACCCCGTCCCGCCCCCGGATTCCCTGCGTTTACGGCCTTGAGGTCGGCGAGGGCGGAGATCGTGGCTGATGGGGATACGTGTCCCGGTCGCTGTTTCGCGGCTTTGCCGCGAAAGGCGTGTCACTTTGGGATGGGTGGGGAGCGTGGTTGTTGCGGCAACTGATCCCCACCATAAATTACCCTCGGCATACTTGCGCGAACGATTGCTCGTGCTACACTTGCAATTGCTGTTTCAGGGCGGGGTGGAATTCCCCACTGGCGGTAAATCGGGCGGTGCCAAAGGGGTGCCGTGGCGCAGGCGAGGCGTCTGCGACCGAGCCGATGAGTCCGCGACCCGTGCGTGTGTTGGTTCGCATGCCGGCTGAACTGGTGAGATCCCAGTACCAACGGTTAGAGTCCGGATGAAAGAGGCAGGTGATCTTAATGTCTGAACAGTCGCAGCATATCCATTTTGAGAACACGAATAGGTGGAGCACCAAACAGCTCGTTACCATGGCGTTGATGTGTGCCTTGGGAGCACTGTTTATGTATGTGCAGCTGCCCATTCTTCCCTCGGCGCCGTTTTTGACGTATGACCCGTCGCTGGTGCCGGCGATGGTGTGTGGATTTGCGTATGGCCCTGGTGCCGGCACAGCTGTTGCCGCCATGGCGATCGTCATTCATGCGCTCACCACGGGCGACTGGGTCGGCGCGCTTATGAACCTGGTCGCTACGCTGGGCTATATTCTGCCTGCGGCGATCGTCTACCAAAAGATGCACACCTACAAGGGTGCCGTGATTGGTCTGGTGCTCGGCGTCATTGCCGCTACGGTGCTGTCCATGGTCGCGAACCTTACCATTGGCGTATGGTTCTGGTATGGCTCGGTCGATGTGATCGCCCCGCTCATGATTCCTGCCGTACTGCCGTTCAACCTTATCAAGACCGTGCTTAACTCGGTGTTGACGCTGGCGGTGTATAAAGCAGTCTCCAACCTCATCACGCCTAAAAAGGACTAGGTCAAAGGCCGCGCATGATTGAGTGTCGGGGTGTTTCCTTTAGCTATGACGGCGCCGTGTCGGCACTCGACGGTGTCGATCTGAACATCGAGGACGGGGAGTTTTTCTGCATCCTCGGTGGCAATGGGTCGGGCAAGTCGACGTTTGCCAAGCATCTGAACGCGCTGCTGCAGCCCGATGCGGGCACGGTACGCATCAACGGCATGGATGCGTCCGACCCCGAGCTGGTCTACGACATTCGTTCGACCGCGGGCATGGTATTCCAGAATCCCGATGATCAGCTGGTGGCAACGCTTGTCGAGGACGATGTTGCGTTTGGTCCCGAGAACTTAGGGGTCGAATCGGCCCAGATCGCGCAGCGCGTGCGCGAGGCGCTGAAGGCCGTGGGTCTGGTGGGCTTTGAGCGCCACGAGACCCACGCTCTCTCGGGCGGACAAAAGCAGCGCGTGGCGCTTGCCGGCGTGCTCGCCATGGAGCCGCGCGTGCTCATTTTGGACGAGGCGTCCTCGATGCTCGATCCGCGCGGGCGCAAGGGCCTTATGAAGGCCTGTCACGCGCTGCACGAACGCGGCATGACCATCGTGATGATTACGCACTTTATGGAAGAGGCCGCTGAGGCCGATCGCGTTGCTGTCTTCCAGGCGGGCCGCGTTGCCATGCTCGGTACGCCCGAGGAGATCTTGACGCGGGCGGACGAACTCGCGCGGCTGAACCTGGATATGCCGGCATCGTGCTGTCTTGGCAAGGCGCTTCGCGCGAAGGGCGTGCCCATTTGCGCACAGGTGCGCGAGGCGGATATGGTCGCCGATATAGCGCAGGCTTATGCCGAGCGGAGTAGGACAGGCATCGTCGGGCGGCCTTTTGCGTCCGATCTTCGTATTCCCGACAACGTTTCCTCTGCGCTCGATGGCGCAGACGCGCCGGAGCCCGTCATCGAGATTTCGCACCTTTCGTATAGCTATTCGCTGAGCGCCCGCGAGCGTCGTCGTTGGCATAAGCGCTCAGCCGCCGAGGGCGCATCGAACAAACAGGCCCTCTGGGGCAACGACCCTAGCAGCCCCTGGGCGTTGCGTGATGTGTCGCTAACGGTGCGTCGTGGCGAGTTCCTGGGCCTTGCGGGCCATACCGGTTCGGGTAAATCGACGCTGGTTCAGCATCTCAACGGCCTGATTCGTCCCCAGGAGGGTTCCGTTTACGCATTGGGGCTCGACCTGGCAAACAAGAAAGATGCCGCCGCGGTTAAGGCAAAGGTCGGCGTGGTGTTTCAGTATCCAGAGCGTCAGCTGTTTGCCGAGACCGTGGCACAGGACGTGGCATTTGGTCCGCGTACCCTTGGCTTGTCGCAGGCCGAGGTTGCCCGCCGCGTTGAGTCATCGCTCGCGCGCGCGGGCCTCGACCTGGCCACGGTGGGCGACAAGAGCCCCTTTGAGCTCTCGGGCGGGCAGCAGCGGCGCGTGGCGTTTGCTGGCGTGCTTGCCATGGAGCCCGAGGTCCTGGTGCTCGATGAACCCATGGCGGGGCTCGATCCGGCGGCGCGCAGTGATTTCCTGGAGCTCATCGATCGACTTCACCGCGATGGCCTGACCGTCGTCATGGTTTCGCACAGCATGGATGACCTGGCCAATTGCTGCGACCGTATCGTCGTAATGAACAAAGGTGCGGTGTTTGCCGAGGGCACGCCCGCTCAGGTGTTTGCGCATGCGGATGAGCTTAAATCAATCGGCTTGGGCGTACCTGCCGCTCAGCGCATGGCGCTGGCGCTTGCGAAGGCAGGCGTGCCGCTGCGTCGCGGCGGGCTCTATACGGTTGAGTCGCTGGCAGACGAGTTGGTGGACCTGCTAATCGGTCGCTCGGGCGGTCCTTCTAACGTCGCGGACATTGCTAAATCCAAGACGGTCGCGCGAGAGGAGGGCTGCTAATGGAGGCGTTTTCGTTTGGCAGCTACTATCCCGGCGATAGTGCGATCCACCGCCTGGACCCGCGAACTAAGTTGCTCTTGGGCTTTGTGTTTCTGATCACGACGCTCACCGTCAGCAGCTTCCGCGGACTGGTCCCGGTCGCAATCTTCGTTGTCCTGATCTATACCTTGTCCCGGGTGCCGTTGCGCCGGGTCCTATCATCGATGGCGCCGCTGCTGGCAATCGTCGTCGTGGTCGCGGTGCTCAACTTGTTTACCGATCAGAGTGGGCGCATCTTGTGGCAGCTCGGCTTTCTGCAGATAAGCGAGGGCTCGCTGCGTTCTGCGGCGTTTATGGCGTGCCGCCTGACCCTGATGATGGCCGGCATGAGCGCCATTACGCTCACCACCCCCACGCTCGACCTCACCGCGGGCTTTGAGCGTCTGCTCGCACCGTTTGCGCGCGTGGGGCTTCCGGCGCATGAGCTCGGCATGATCATGGGTATCGCGTTGCGCTTTATGCCGCAGTTCGCTACCGAGATGAAACAGACGGCCGATGCGCA
>CAJLLN010000157.1:0-3851 GCA_905207495.1 uncultured Collinsella sp.
CGGCGACGCGCACGGCCTGGAACACCACGCGCTTCTTAAGGTCCATCTGCTCGGGCAGCGGCTCAAGCGCGGCGTCGATGTTCGCGGCGGTCCACTCGGTGACACCCTCGAGCGCGGCCTTGGCGGCATCCAGAATGGCACCCATGCCCTCCTTGGCCAGGCCCTTGTTGACGGACTTCTCGTCATACTCGAGCGTCTCGGCCGTAGCGAAGATGGGAGCGGCGACGGTCACGGCGTCGGCCGGCATCTTGGTGCGCGGCTTAACGATGGCGGCAAGCGCGTCGATCCAATCCTCGCCGTACTCGACATTACCCTCGATGAGACCCGCCTCGTGCAGCTCGGGAACCATGATCTCGTCGGCAAACTGAGCATCGGACATGCCATTGATGTACTCGGCGTTGACCCAGTCGAGCTTCTTGGGGTCGAAGGTCGCCGGGTTCTTGGAGATGCGGTCGAGCGAGAACTTGCTGGCCAGGACATCGCGCGGGATGATCGTGGTCTCGCCGTCGAGCGACCAGCCGAGCAGCGCCAGGTAGTTGACGAAGGCGTCGGACAGGTAGCCGGCGTCGCGGTACTCCTCCACCGAGGTGGCGCCGTGGCGCTTGGAGAGCTTTTTGCCGTCTGCGCCCAGGATCATGGAGATGTGAGCGAACGTGGGCGCGGGAGCGCCGAGGGCCTCGTAGACCATGACCTGACGCGGGGTGTTGGACAGGTGGTCGTCGCCGCGGATGACATGGGTGATCTTCATCATGGCGTCGTCGACAACGGTCGCGAAGTTGTACGTGGGCGTGCCATCGGAGCGGAAGATGACAAAGTCGTCGAGCTCCTTGGCGTCGAAGGTCACCTCGCCGTGGACGGCGTCGTGGATAACGACGTCGCCGCGGTCCTCGGGCACCTTGATGCGCAGGACGTAGGACTCGCCGGCCTCGATGCGACGGCGGGCCTCCTCGGGATCAAGATCGCGGCAACGGCGCTGATAGCCCTGGAAGGGGTCCTTGCGCTCCTGCGCGGCCTTGCGGTCGGCATCGAGCTGCTCCTTGGTGCAGAAGCAGGGATAGGCCTTGCCCTCGTCCCAAAGCTTCTGGGCGGCCTGCTTGTACAGGTCCAGGCGCTCGGTCTGGGCGTAGGGGCCAAAGTCGCCGCCCACCTCGGGACCCTCGTCCCAGTCCAGGCCCAGCCAGCGCATAGCGCGCAGGATGATCTGCGTGTTCTCGTCGGTGGAGCGGGTGGGGTCGGTGTCGTCTATGCGCAGGATGAACGTGCCGCCGTTTGCGCGGGCGAAAGCCCAGTTATAGATAGCGGTGCGGGCGCCGCCGATGTGCAGCTTGCCCGTGGGTGAGGGTGCAAAGCGGACGCGAACGTCTGATGCCATGGAAATCTCCTCGATTGCAGGATGGATGTCTAACCGCACCAGTATAAAGCATCAAAGCTGCCTCCGCACAAAGGGCACCGACCTACTCATTGGGGACAGACTTAAATGACCAGTCGTTGGAGACGTTCTTAGTTCAAGGCTGGTCATTTATGTCTGTCCCCAATGAGTAGGTGCGGAAAGGGTGTGAATGTTTGATTTACGCGCTATGATGTGCCCTTGCATAGAGAGCCCGGCGGAATGGTAACGGTCGCCGGGACACGTTTTTGAAAGGACAATCATGTCAGAAGAACTTCGTTCCATCCCGCCCCAACACGGGTCCTTTGTTTTTACGTCGGAGTCGGTGACCGAAGGTCATCCCGATAAGATCGCTGACCAGATCAGCGACGCCGTCCTCGACGCAATCCTCGCCAAAGAAATAGAGCTCCAGGAGCAGGGCTACATCGCCCCCAACGGCGTGCCTGCCAACGTGGAAAACGTCCGCTGCGCCTGCGAGACCCTCGTGACCACCGGCACCGTCATCGTCGCCGGCGAGATTCGCACCCAGGCCTACGTAGACGTTCAGGAAATCGCCCGTGGCGTTATCCGCCGCATTGGCTACAACCGTGCCAAGTTCGGTTTTGACTGCGACACCTGCGGCGTCATGAGCCTCATCCACGAGCAGTCGCCCGATATCGCCCAAGGCGTTGACGAGTCCTTCGAGACCCAGACCGGCGCTACCACCGACCCGATCGACCTGATCGGTGCCGGCGACCAGGGCATGATGTTCGGATATGCCTCCAACGAGACCAAGACCCTCATGCCCATGCCGCACTACCTGGCAAGCCGCCTGGCCGAGCGCCTGGCCGCCGTGCGCCACGACGGTACCCTCGCCTATCTGCGTCCCGACGGCAAGACCCAGGTCACCGTGCGCTACGAGGAAGGCAAGCCCGTCGAGGTCACGACCATCGTCATCTCCACGCAGCACGCTGCCGAGATCGAGGACATGGGCAAGATCAAGGCCGACCTCATCGAGCACGTCATCACTCCGGTCATGGCCACTGAGAACATGCCGTGGGATAACGCGGACATCTACGTGAACCCCACCGGTCGCTTTGTCGTGGGCGGCCCCATGGGCGACACGGGCCTCACCGGCCGCAAGATCATCGTCGACACCTACGGCGGCTACGGTCGTCACGGCGGCGGTGCCTTTAGCGGAAAGGACTGCACCAAGGTCGACCGCTCCGCCGCGTATGCCGCGCGCTGGGTCGCCAAGAACGTGGTCGCCGCCGGTCTGGCCGACCGCTGCGAAGTCGAGCTTGCCTACGCCATCGGCGTTTCCAAGCCCCTTTCAATCATGGTCGACACCTTCGGAACCGCCAAGGTTGCCGAGGACACGATCGTTGAGGCCGTAGAGAAGACCTTCGACCTGCGCCCGGGTGCAATCATCCGCGACCTAGACCTGCGTCGCCCCATCTACGAAAAGACGGCAGCCTACGGTCACTTCGGCCGCGAAGACCCCGACTTCACCTGGGAGAAAACCGACCGAGTCGAAGAACTCAAAGCAGCCTGCGGCCTGTAAGCTAACTCGAAAAGCTACAGCCAAATAACAACGCACCAAAAGAAGTACCGGCCCCAACCGGTACTTCTTTTTTAACCGGTACTTCTTTTTTATTTAAAGGTGGTGAAGATGAGCCTACCTGGGACATGGAATAAATCACAGGCCGATAAATTTTGCAGCAGAGCGACTCCAACCATGTATCCTAAGTTCCGAGGGCTTTAGTATTTGGTCGATCGCGAGTTCCGCACGAGCCGGAGGCCACTTAATGTGGCCTCCGTGGAGCAGGACTGTCCGAGCAGGCGACCAAATACTAAAGCCCTCTGAACGGTGGGACAGAGTATGCCCCGCCCCTCGGGACGACGGGATAGATAAGGAGTATCCATGGCAGGCAAGCCGCAAACACTAGCTACGACCTCGGCATTCGAGATCTTGGGCCCCGTCATGGTCGGCCCCAGCTCATCGCACACCGCCGGCGCCCTGCGCTGCGCCCAAGTTGCCGCCAGCCTGCTGGAAGGCCGCATCACCAAAGTCACCTTTGGCCTGTGGAACTCCTTCGCCCACACCTACCGCGGCCACGGCACCGACCGTGCGCTCGTCGCGGGCATACTGGGCCTCGACACCGATGACGAGAACATCAAGCAGGCCTTCGACCTCGCGCGCGAGCAGGGCCTCGAATATCACTTTGACATCAAGGGCGACGACGCCTCCATCCACCCCAACACCGTCGACATCGAAATGGTCGACGACACGGGCGCCACGGCACAGGTCCGCGGCGAGAGCCTGGGCGGCGCCAAGATGCGCATAAGCCGCATTAACGGCGTCGGCGTCGACATCTCGGGCATGTATTCCACGCTCTTCGTGGCGCACAAGGACGTCCCCGGCGTGCTCGCCGCGCTCACCAACCTGCTCGCCTACGCCCACGTAAACATCGCCTTCTGCCGC
>CAJLLN010000158.1:0-3819 GCA_905207495.1 uncultured Collinsella sp.
TTTCGTTAAACGGGCGCTAGGGTGTCACCCTTACACCAACATTTTCGACGCGATCGCCGAGTTCTGCGCCATTATGTGCAGGGCTCGGTTTTTTATGTTACGCACTCCGGCACAGTCATAAAAAAGGACCCGCAAGCTGCGGGTCCTTTCTAGGCACTAAATTGTAGGCCGAATGTTAGTCCAGGTCGTCGGCAGCAAAGTTGTCGATCGGGGCAAAGGGATCGGCCACGGGGACAACCGGGTCAGCGACGGGCAGCGGCTCGGCGGGAACAGTCACTGCAGGAGAAGCGGCAGAACCGACCGGCGTGGAGGCCATGAGGTCGGCCGGGAAGGAGTTCTGGGCATCGTCCATGAAGTGCTGGATGAGCTTGAGATACTCGGCCTTGAACTCCTCACGGGAAGCCTTGAGACGATCGATCTCCTCGAGCTCAGCCTGCTTTTCGGTCAGAGCCTGGCGGATAACCTCGCGGGCCTTGGCGTCAGCCTCGTTGCGAATACGCTCAGCGTTCTCATTGGCATCGTTGACGATGGTCTCAGCGGTCTGCTGGGCAGCGATCAGGGCAGCGGAAATCTGGCGCTCCTGAGCGGAGAAGTCAGGGGCGGGAGCAGCCACGGGGGCGGCAGGAACGGCCTGGGCGGGGGCATCCTGAGCCTGGGCAAGCTGAGCCTGCGCATCGGCAAGCTGCTGCTCGGTAGCAGTCAGACGACCCTTAAGGTCGACGATCTTAGCGAGCATAGCGTCAACCTCAGAGGACAGCGTCTCCAAGAAGACGTCGACCTCAGCAGGATCGTAGCCACGCTTGGCCTCAGAGAAAGTCTGAGCCTGGATGTCTGCAGGGGTAATAGCCATAACAAGTCTCCTTTTTCATCGCCTCGGCGCTACACGCCCGACGTAAGTTACTAAGACAGTTCTACACGAGTATACCTATAAGAAGCTGCAGAACCAGCCTCTGCACCAACTGCAACGCAATAATCGCAACGACCGGCGAAAAATCGATACCGCCCATCGGCGGGATGAAACGACGGAACAGGTTGAGCCACGGACCGCACACGCTATCAAGCACCGCGGCAATATCCTGAAGCAAACCACCCTGCTTCATGGGAATCCACGTCATAAAGCAGTAGACGACAATGAGCGTGGAATAGAAGTTGAACAGCGTATTGACCAGCTGGACGATAGTGTAGATGTTGATGGGAATCTCCTCGTCTTGTCTTTACTTAAGGTAGCCGTCGGCACGAAGCTTCTTGAGATCGGAATCTTTGACCTCGCAACCGGCGGGCAGCACCATGAACACGCGGTCGCCCACCTCCTTGACCGTGGCACCCAGACCGCAGGCAAAGCCGTAAGAGAAGTCCAAGACGCGCTTGGCAACTTCGGTGCGTACGCCCACAAAAATCAGTGCGACAGGCTGCTTGGTGCGAACGCGGCGCACCACGGTCTCCACGTCGTCATAGCTCTCGGGGCGCAGGACATAGGCCGGCAGCTGCGGTGTGGCGTTGATGATATTGCTCGCATAGGCCGAGGCATCGCTCGGTGCAGGCGCAGGCGCAGCGGCGGCACGGGCGCGGGTGTTCTCGGCGTAGCTCGACGGCGTGTCATAGGCACCAGGACGATAACCGCTCGCAACACTGTCCTGCGAGCGCGAAGGCGGGTTATACGTCGTGGCATGGCGGGAGTCATCGCCGACCAGCTGCCCGGAGCGTGTATACACGGCAACCGACTCAGCTTCACCACGGCGCGTCTGACCAAGCAGGCCGTTGCTCGGCTCGTCTTGGGTGTAGAAGCCCTCGCCCGAAGCACCGCTGTAGCCGTTGCCCTGATAGCCATCGTCATAGCCATCATCGTAGCCGTAGTCGTCGTCCTGGCCATAACCCTGGTCGTAACCCTGCTGGCCGCCCAGGTGCATCTTATTTTTAATCTCGTCAAGGAAGCCCATGGTTGTGTCCTCTCGCGGTTTAGTGCAGGCGCCCCGATAATCAGTGCGCACTTCAGAGCCTTATTTTACTGCAAACTCCGGGCTAAATACTACCCTGCCCAGGCGAACGAGCGTAGAGCCCTCCTCAAGGGCAGGCTCAAAGTCTTCGCTCATGCCGCAGGAAAGCTCAGGCAGGTTCAAATCGGGATGCGCCGCCTCCAGCTCATCCCTCAGCTCACGAAGCCCCGCAAAGGTGCGGCGTGCCACATCCTTATTCCCCCGGGGCGCCATAGTCATAAGCCCCTGTACGCAAATTCCCTCAAGTTCCGCAAGCTCACCCGCGGCGGCGCGAATCTCATCGGGCGAAAAGCCTCCCTTCGACTCCTCACCACTCACATTGACCTCAATGAGCACACGCTGGGGGCCGGCGAGTTCGCCTGCCTCAATCTTGCGGGCAGCACGGCTCGAGATCGCCTGCGCCAGATGCAGCGAACCCACCGAGTGAATCAGCTCGGCTGAGCCCAGCACCGCATTGATCTTATTGGTCTGCAGGTTGCCGATCATATCGAAGCGCACCTCGGGCAGCTCCGGATGCTCCGCCAAACCTGTGAGCTTGCGAACCAGCTCCTGCGGGCGATTCTCGGCAAAATGGCGATACCCCGCCTGGATGGCGGCAACGGTCTCATCGACACCAACGGTCTTGGACACGGCAATGAGGCGCGCGGCGTCGTGGGGACGGCCCGCGCGATCGAGCGCCGCATAAAAACGTTCCAGAATCTGCTCGCGGCGAGCGCGCATCAAGTCCAAATAGTTATCCATTGCCAATCGCCTCCGCTGACAGCCAAACAAGTAGTCCCATGCTAACGCAAGAGCGCGGCCCCGCATGTGCAAGGCCGCGCTCACTTAGGTATTTACACTCTTTCGACGAACGGGGTTACTTACTCCTCGTCGTCCTCGCCATCGTCCTCATCCTCAAGATGATCGAGCAGGTAGCGAAGACCCTCGCTGACCTCGTTAACGGGCACCTTGGCAACGTAGCGTGCATCGACGGCGGGCCTCATGATAACACCCTCGCCCGAAGGCACGCGCATGCTCTCGAGCTCATCCTCATCAGTGCAGGCGATATCACCGGCAGTCATACGCTGTCCGGTCAACAGGAAGGTCAGACGGCAGGCGGCATCGATGGAAATCGAGGCGATGCGATCGAGATAGCGCGATACCATGATGGCGCGGCGCAGGTCGTCATAGTTGCTGTCGTCGTCCATAAAATCGCCCGTGTCCATGCGGTTAAAGGTGCGGAAGAACTTCTCGTAGGCGGCGTGCACTGGCTCGTCCTCGACGGCCAAGTTGCAGATGATGGACATGTCGTTGGTGACGAGCGCAGAAAGCGAAGAGCCCAGCACCTGGTAGACGGCCTCAGCCTCGGCCTCGACCGTGCCGACAAGCTCCTTGGGCAGCGAGATGTCGGCCTTGATCATATGACGCGTGGCGCGGCAAATCTGGCGAACCTTATCGGTCATGCGCTGCAGGTTAAAGTCGACGTAGATGATCGTCTGCAGCAAGCGGAAGTCGGAGGCGACCGGTGACTGCGTGGCAATCAGGTTGTAGCAGACGGCCTCCAGGTTGGCGCAGCGTGCGTCAATCGAAAGCGTACGCTTCTTGGTCTTGGTGGCGAGCTTGCGGTCGTCGGTCACATAGGCCTTCACGGCATCGTGGAGGGCCAGATCGACGGCCTCGTAGATGCTCAGCATCTCGTGACGGGCCTCGATGAGCTGACGGGAAAACAGTTTGCGCATGGTTCACTCCAATCAGTTGGGTGCGGTCATGCCGCCCGCACAGTGAATACGCACCGGACCAGATCCGATCGGCTTGGGACTAGTCGCACCGATCAGCCAAAGCGGCC
>CAJLLN010000159.1:0-3742 GCA_905207495.1 uncultured Collinsella sp.
GAGCGCAGCATGTGGACCACGAGTGTCTGCGACCACATGGACTCGACAAACCAGCCGCTTTGGAAGAGCGCAGCAAAGGTCGCTATACCCGCGACGTTGCCCGTCCCGGCGAGCTCGGACCAGCTTGCGCCTACGGTGGCAGGGCACACCACAAAGAAGAGCACGGCAAAAGTCACGATGTCAAACAGCGAACTCACGGGGCCCAGCTCGAGCATAAAGCCCTTGATGGACGCGGCGTCCCAGGCGCGCGGGCGGGCAGTCCAGGCGTCATCGACGGTGTCCCACGGCAGCGCGATGCACACGATCTCGTAGACGAGCGATAGCAGCACCAGCTGCAGAGCGCTCATAGGCAAAAACGGCAAGAACAAGCTCGCGACGGTCACGGACAGCACGTTGCCAAAGTTGGAGCTCACCGTGGTCTTGAGGTACTTGAGCAGGTTGCCGTAAGTGCGGCGGCCTTCGATGATGCCGCGCTCGAGCACGCCCAGGTCCTTCTGAAGCAAGATGATATCGGCGGATTCCTTGGCGATGTCGACGGCCGAATCGACTGAGATGCCGCAATCGCTCGCACGCATGGCGGCGGCGTCGTTGATGCCGTCGCCCATAAAGCCCACGGTGTGGCCGAGCATCTCGCGCATGACACGTACCAGGCGCGCCTTCTGCAGCGGCGAGAGCTTGGCGAAGAGGTGGGTTTTCTCGGCGCGCTTGGCAAGTTCGGCGTCATCGAGCGCATCGATCTCGGAGCCGAGCAAGACGTTGCTCGCATCGATGCCGATCTGCTCGCAGACGGTAGCGGTCACGCGGTCGTTGTCGCCGGTCAGGACCTTGACCGCCACACCTTTGGCTTCGAGGGTGGCGACGGCGCCCGCGGCACTTGCTTTGGGCGGATCGAGGAAGGCCAAAAAGCCCATCAGCACCATGTCGCATTCGTCGGCGATGCCAAACTCGCCCACGCAGCGCGGATTGGTTTTCTGCGCCACGGCAATCACGCGCAGGCCCTCGGCGTTGAGCCCGGCGACCTGCTTGCGAATCTTGGCGAGCTTATCTTCGGTGAGAGGCTGGGCGACACCATCGACTTCGACAAAGGAGCAGATTTCGAGCATTTCTTCGGCAGCGCCCTTGGTGACCATCTGGGTTTTGCCTTGGGCATCGGCGACAACTACGCTCAGGCGACGGCGCGAGAAATCGAAGGGCACCTCGTCGACCTTGGTATAGCGGTCGCGCAGGCTCTGGCCCAGCATGGAATCGGGCACGACGGTCGAGGGCGTCACATCGGCACGGTCGATTACGGCCAGGTCGATAAGATTTTTGAGGCCGGTCTGGAAGAAGCTGTTCAAAAACGCATGGCGCAGCACGCGCGTGTCCTCGTTGCCGTCGGTGTTGAGGTAGCGCTCGAGCACGATGCGGTCTTCGGTGAGGGTGCCGGTCTTGTCGCAGCACAGGACGTCCATCGCGCCGAGGTTTTGAATCGCCGGCAGCTCCTTGACGATAACCTGGCGACGGGCGAGGTCCTTGGCGCCCTGCGATAGGCTCGTGGTCACGATGACGGGAAGCATTTGCGGCGTGATGCCCACGGCCACGCTCGTGGCGAACAGCAGCGCGTCGATGACGTTGCCCTTGGTGGCGGCGTTGACGGCAAAGACGGCCGGCGCCATAACGAGCATAAGGCGTACAAGTAACATGGAGACGCTCGAGACACCGCGGTCAAACGCGCTCTTCTCGCCGCGCCCGTTGAGCATCTTGGCGATGCCGCCCAGGTAGGTGTCCGAGCCGGTGGCAACGACAAGCGCCATGGCGGCGCCGTTTTGCACGGAGGTGCCGGTAAAGACGATGTTCTTGCAGGCAGAGAGTGGCAGTGCGGAGCCGTCGGCGCCCTCGACGACGGTGACGGCGGTGGTCTTCTCGACGGCCTCGCTCTCGCCGGTGAGTGCGGACTCGATCACAAACAAGTCGCGCGCGGTGATGATGCGGGCATCTGCCGGCACCATATCGCCGGCAGAGAGACGGATTACATCGCCGGGGGCGAGCTCGTCGAAGGGGATCTCGATGCGCTCGCCGTCGCGCAGGGCGGTGCAAGTGTTGGAGACCAGGTCCTTGAGGGCCTCGGCCGCATTGCCGCTGCGGGCTTCCTGGATAAACTTCATGCCGCCCGATACCAGCAGCATGATGCCGATGACGATGGCCGTGGAGGGGTCGCGCTGCGGCTCGGGCACGGCGAGCACGTCGATGTAGAGCGAGACCAGTGCGAGCGCGGCGAGGATGCCGGCGAAGGGATCGATGAGCGCGTCGGCGATGCGGCGGGCGAGCGTTTTGGTCGTTGCCTCGATGGTGTTGGGGCCGACGGCGTTCAGGCGCTCAGTTGCCTGCTCGACGGTGAGGCCGTTTGTCGTGGCGTCAAGCAGTACGAGGGCGTCCTCGGCACTATGGGTGGCGGCGAATATGGTGTTCTTGGACAGGCCGGTATGAGCGGCAGGGCGCGGCGGCGTTTGGAGATGGCTTCGAGTACCGTGACGGTTTTGAGCATCAGCATAGGGTCCTCCTTGTTGAGGGGAGTTAGCGTACGTGTCGTATATGCTTCAAAAAACCTAGATGTCGCTCACGTCAAGCACTTGAGCCCACAAAGGGCGCAGCGCGCCTTTGTGGTGGTTTTGGCGATCTGCCGGTGGCGTTTATGCGTGTGCGGAGTCCTCGCGGCGTGCCGAGGGCGACATGCAGGTTTTTCGACTAGGACTGCCTTCCATGGCACACCTCCTAAAGGCTGAGCGCAGCGCGCTTTGGGTATCTCGTACCCCTTTTTAATCCGCCCGTATTCTTGATGAGGGGGTTTGACATGTCAACCCCATTGTTCGGAAAACCATTCCCCCTGACAAAGCCTTTACAGAATGCCGTGGCCCCAAAGCGCGCCCGCATCTACGCTTCGCCTGCGCTAAACTGGAAGGCACGTACGCGATTACGAGAGGAGCCCGCATGGAGGCTTACAAGCAAGAGTTCATCAAGTTTATGGTCGAGTCCGACGTCCTTAAGTTCGGCAGCTTTACGCTCAAGAGCGGCCGTCAGTCCCCGTTCTTTATGAACGCCGGCGCTTACGTGACGGGCTATCAGCTCAAGAAGCTGGGCGAGTATTACGCCCAGGCCATCCACGATAACTTTGGCGACGACTTTGATGTGCTGTTTGGACCGGCCTACAAGGGTATTCCGCTGGCCGTCGTGACCGCAATTGCCTACCACGAGCTGTACGGCAAGGAGGTCAAGTACTGCTGCGACCGCAAGGAGGCCAAGGACCACGGTGCCGATAAGGGTAACCTGCTGGGTTATGAGCCCCAGGACGGCGACCGCGTGGTCATGGTCGAGGACGTCACCACCAGCGGTAAGTCCATCGACGAGACCTATCCCAAGGTCAAGGCTGCTGCCGATGTCGAGATCAAGGGCCTGATCGTGTCCCTCAACCGCATGGAAGTCGGCAAGGGCGGTGTGACTACCGCGCAGAAGGAGATCGAGGCCAAGTACGGTTTCCCCGTCGCGAGCATCGTTTCCATGGCCGAGGTCGTCGAGACCCTCTACAACCACGAGATCGACGGCAAGGTCGTCATCGACGACGAGCTCAAGGCCGCCATCGACGCCTACTACGAGCAGTACGGAGCTCAGGAGTAGATAGTTACGCGGGTTTACCAACCCGCGTAACCAGTTGACGCTGCAAGCCCGCCAGAGCGGCAATCTGCCTTTCAACTTCGGCGGCATGACC
>CAJLLN010000160.1:0-3717 GCA_905207495.1 uncultured Collinsella sp.
TGAGGTACTCGAGCTGCATGAGCTCGTCCCAGGTGCCGCCGACGCCCATCAGGAACACGGCGTCGTAGCCCTCGTCGGCGACCTTGTCGGCGAGCGCGGTCATCTTCTTGCCGGTCTCGTAGAGCGCCTTGCCGTCCTCGAGGTAGCCCTCCTGGTCGAAATGCATGATCTCGATCTTCTCGGTTTCCTTCATTTGTCTCTCCTTTCTGGGGTTGTCTCCACATCCCCCATGCCAACGGGCATCAAACCCGCTTACATTCCGTAACACTCGGCCGCTTTGGCCTTAAGCGCATTGACTGACTCTTCGTAGCCCTCTGCCTTGACCTCCATTTGCTTGGAGACGGCATCAAGATACGGGTGCACGTCCCATGACTTCAGACGTTCGGCGATCATTGCCGCAATCGTCTGGAAGAACACAAGATTGGGAATTGCGCTGAGCAGCGGAGCCACCTGAGGTACCGCAACCTCATGAGCCCTACCCCTGGGATGGGCCGTGAGCAGCACCGTTTTTGTCGTAACGTTCGATAGCGCATCGGCGATATTCGCAAGACGCTCCGACCCCTGCGGATCGTCGACGATAAACACTAGATAGCCCGGAACGATCTGCATCTCGGGGCCGTGAACGAACTCCTCGCCCTCGTGATGCATGGCGGGAATCTTGATGGTCTCGCTCAGCTTGAGGGCCGCCTCCTCGGCAACACCGAAGTTGGGGCCGTTGCCGACGACCATGGCGGGCGTGTGCTCAGAAAGCTCGAGCATGTGGTCTTGGACATATGCCTCGGCGGTCTTGCACATCACGGCATTGGCATGGATAGCCTCGCGCAGGTCGTCAAGACGCTGAGCAACGCCCTTGGCGTCAATCGTTCCGCGCGCCTGACCGCCGTAAATACCAAAGAGCACCAGGTACTCAACGAGAACCTCAACGCCCAGAGTCACAAAGTCCACCGACTCGACGCCCACACCGTAGTCAAGAACGATGTCAGTGTGCTCCTTGATGGGTGCCTCGACGTTCGCCGTGAGCGCAACTGCAGCCATATCGTGTGCGCGCATGTAATCGAGCGCCGCAATCGTATTGGTCGAATAGCCACTCTGCGAGACGGCGATGTTGAGCGCATGCTGCGGATAGGTGTGTTCAAAATCGACGAAGGCCTCGGGCGTCACAACGGACACCTGCATCTGCAGCGCATCTTGCAGGTAATCGCGTGTGCAATCGGCGGCATGGCGCGACGAACCCGAAGCAACGACGCGCAGTGCGTCAAAAGAACCGGACTGGAAAATATCAACGAGCTGCGCTACCAGCTCAGACGAACGCTCGAGGTTCTCCCCCATACGCACATGGGCAAGCTGAACGTAATCGAGCATCTTCATCGTCTCACCTCGTTACAAATCATTAGTATTTGATACCAATCACAGTTACAGGTTACGGCTTTTTGATACCTCTTTGTCGATTTATTTATCCCCTTCGGCGAACGGTCGATTTTGAGCCCTGTAAGGTTGTATATACAGCTGACCCAACGATCAAAACTGGTTAGTTTTCCAGCCGTTATTCACAAAACACCAGCTAGTACGTATAGGTGTAGCCGCCCGCATCGCCACGATTGAAGGACTTTACATACTCGATAGCCTGACCGCTCGCGTCATAGCTCACGCATTCCAAAAGCAAAACAAGATCCCCTTGTTCCAGTCCAAGGAGGCCGGCATCTCGTGCGCCCAGCGCTTCGATATCGAGCTTTTCCTGTGCCATGACCGGCTTTCGGCCCAGCATCTCATAGGTCTCGTACAAACTGAAGACCGACACGTCAATATCTTCGATTGTGGGAAACAGCAGGCACGGGATGAACGCCATCTCAATCGATACGGGATCGCCGTTGACGCAGTTCAAACGCCGAATCGAATACAGCAAATCGTCCTCGGCAATGCCAAACAGGTTGGCATAATATGGGCCCGCATAACGCTTGGAACGCGCGAGGATACGCACGGACGGCTCGCCACCCGAAGCACGAACCGACTCGCGAAAGCCTCCTGTTCGCTCGTAGGCAACGGGTACTTTCTGCGCCACAAACGCGCCCTTTCCGCGGACGCGTCGAATCTGCCCGCGCCGAACCAGCTCATCGACAGCGCTTCGGATGGTCAAGCGTGTCGTACCAAATTCCTCGGCGAGGTCTTTTTCGGACGGAATCATGGAACCCGTGGGATATATACCGCGCTCGATACGTTCCTCGATGCGGCGTCGAATGCGCATATAAACCGGGGTGGCATCTACTGTTTCAGCCATTGTTCACCTGCCACGCTTCTCATGCCGTTCTTTTCACCGTTATCGGCAAAGCGAAACTTTGTGGGCAAAATCACCGATTTGCAATGCTCCACAAAACGCATGTCCTTATCAAATCCGATCGTGCTCTCATAGAACACCGGCGTTCCCTCTTCTTGCTGGAGCAGCTCGGCCTCTTCGGCGTTCAAACGCGAGATGGAGATATGCTCACGCCCATGCTCGACACGCACGCCACCTTCTTTGAGCAAGACATCATAAAGGCTCTCACACTCAAAATCGTGCTCGGGAAGCGATGGGCACAGGGACAGGTTAACGTGAGCGGTCTCGATTGACGCCGGCTCACCCTCAATAAGTCGGACGCGCTGCATGCGGAGCAAAGGAGCGCCTGCAGCCACCCCAAGCTTGTCGGCAAGCCTCTCATCCGCCTCGATGGTCCCGGTAGAAACCAGACGAGAAGAGGGATGCAGGCCGGCAGTCCGCACAGCATCGGAGAAGTTATATGTTTCCTGGAAGATGTTCAACGGCTTGGGAGGACACACATACGTACCCGATCCGCGACGGCTCTCGAGCGTTCCGCACGAGATGAGCCGCGTGATGGCAGCACGCAACGCCGTACGCGAAACGCCAATCTCTTCGCACAGCACACGCTCGGCCGGCAGGCGATCGCCGCCGGCAAGCTGATGGTACTGGATATACCAAAGAATTCCCTCAACAGCACGATCTTTGGGGGGAATTGCATAAGATTCGCCTGCCATTGCACAGACTCCTCATTCAGAAACGTATGCCGCCAAAATTAGGCCAGCCCTCCCATGGCATCAAATTCGGCCTTGATCTTCTCGGCGACATTCCGATACGACTTATATAGGTTTGAATCGCGTTTGACTTCGTCGGTCATAACGGGAATCTCTAATTTGGAAACCTTGCCTTTTCCCGTCTGAACCGCCACAACAACGCCCATACCAAGACACATATTACGCTTGGCAGCGTTCATTTTTGCCGCCTTGGCGGGATTTGCCAGAATACGCTGGGCAAATTCTTGTTTAGAGACCGCTTCTTCGGCCTCCGGATTGCCAGCTTCTGCCACCTCGCACTGCAGCACATCCGCATAGTCAAAAATCTTCGGCTCGCCGCCGCGCTGATGCACGGCCCACTTGCGGCGCGTGGCATCCTGGTAGATAGCCGGCAAAAATGTAAACCGCGGCGGGTCCAAAATCGTATTCGTGATGGTAAACACATCGGGATCAAAGGCATCCTGCGGGTTTTTCTTCTTGAACAGCCCCATATCAGCCTCCCGTACTAGCATTAAACAACTCAATTTGAATATAGCACCAATTTCAAGCCGCCGCTTTACCGCATCGGTGCGTGGTGTCTATGGCTCGCCCAGCGGAAGAGTTAACGGACGAGGGCCGGGGTGCCTGCCTTGTTTTGAGAAGTGGGCTCCGCGA
>CAJLLN010000161.1:0-3708 GCA_905207495.1 uncultured Collinsella sp.
TGGATGCTGCCGTGGGCGGCTACAACCGTGCGGTGCGTCGTCTGTACGGCCCCGGTACGCCGTGGGGCGAAGTCGCCGAGTGGCAGACGGCAACGATGGAGGAGCTTGAGCGCCAGCAGCGCATCAACGAGACGGCGAAGCATCGCGTGGTGGGGCTCGTCATTGAGACGCGCCCCGATGCCGTGACGCCGCAGGCCCTCACGCTCATCCGCCGCCTGGGCTGCACCAAGATTCAGATGGGTATCCAGAGCCTCGACCAGCACCTGCTCGATATCAACGAGCGTCGCATTTCGGTGGCGCAGGTCGAGTGGGCGTTTTCGCTTGCGCGCCTGTTTGGCTTTAAGATCCATGCGCATTTTATGCTCAACTTGCTGGGCGCCATACCCGAGGGGGACAAGCGCGACTACGAGCGCTTTATGACCGAGGGGGCCTTTATGCCCGACGAGGTCAAGGTCTACCCGTGTGCGCTCATCGAGGGCTCGCGTCTGGTGGGCTGCTACGAGCGCGGCGAGTGGCGCCCCTATACCGAGGAAGAACTGCTCGATGTGTTGGCCGACGACATCGTGGTGACGCCGGCGTTCTGTCGCATTAGTCGCATGATTCGCGACTTTAGTTCCGACGACATTATGGTGGGCAACAAGAAACCCAACCTGCGCCAGCTCGTCGAAAACCGCTTGGCGGCCCGTGGGGAAGGCGCGACGGTGCGTGAGATTCGCTATCGCGAGATCAGCACAGCGGGTGCCGACTTGGATGAGCTGACCCTTGACGAGGAGGTGGCGTACGAGACGCCGGTGACGCACGAGCGCTTTTTACAGTGGGTGACACCGCAGGGCAAGATCGCGGGCTTTTTGCGATTGTCGCTGCCCGACCATTCGTTTGTTGCCGCGCATGCGGACGAGTTGCCGACGACGCCGGACGAGGCGATGATTCGCGAGGTGCACGTGTATGGCATGGCGGCACGCGTGGGCGACCAGGGCCAGGCGGCGCAGCATCACGGGTTGGGGCGTTTGCTCGTAGAGCGTGCGTGCGAGATTGCCCGGGATGCGGGTTATGCGCGCATCAACGTGATCAGCGCGATCGGTACGCGCGAGTACTATCGCCATTTGGGTTTTTACGACCACGGACTCTATCTGCAAAAGGAGCTCTAAATGAACAAGCCGAGTGTTTCTGCCGGCGTCGTTGCCGGCGTTGCCCTGGGGGCCGCGGCGCTTGGTGCGGCCGCTGTCGCTGTTCGTGCTGCCTGTCTGCAGGTTGCGCGAACCCGCAATGGGCTGGCGCGCGTGAAGCGCGTGCACGATGAGGGCGGTGACGAGGTCCGTGTGCTCGTGCAGGGCGGCGTCTACCAAAGCGCGAGCTATGTTGGCGATCGTTGGGCGGAGCCGGTCTTTGCGTACTATCGCGCGTTTGACGACGTGTTTGAGGCCGAGGATGTGATGCGCGACGTTTACGGTCATGGTATCGACCGTATGCTTATGCTGGGCGGCGGTGGGTTTGCCTATCCCAAGTTTGCGCTGATGTCGCACGAGAGCTTGCGCATGGACGTCATTGAGTACGATGCCGAGATTACGCGCCTGGCGCGCCGCTGGTTCTATCTGGATGGGCTGGAGCACGCGGTGGGCGATCGCCTGCGGGTGATTACCGCTGAGGCTCGCTCGTATCTGGGCGTGACGAGCGTGGGCCATCGTCGCTACGACGTGGTCGTGAGCGATTGCTTTGGCGGCGCCGAACCCGTACGCGAGCTGGCGACGGTTGGGGCGTTGCGTTTAGTGCGAGGCAGCCTAAATGCCGGTGGCGTCTACGTTGCCAATATCGTGAGCGCAAACGAGGGGAGCGATGTGACGTTCCTGCGCGACTGCGCCGCCACGGCACTCGAGGTGTTCGCCCACGCCTGGGTGGTCCCATGTGGCGATACGGAGTTCGGCGGCGAGGAAAACTACCTGCTCATCGCCAGCGACGGCGACTATGCCTTTGCCGAAGCCGTGCCCTTCGACGCCGACTTCCTCGGCACTGCTCTCCACGACTAGCACGTCTCCCTGCGACCAGTCTGTTTGTGGTGGGGCTCTTTTAGCTACTTCATGGTCATGCCCAAAGTAGCTCAACAAGCCCCGTCCCAAAAAAGACTGGTCTTAGGCGTGGCCGCTCCAGCTGCGGACACGCTGCTTCATGCCCTCTATGTCGAGCACGCCTTCGGCGAAGCCCTTGCGCACGAGCTCCTCGGGAACGTACTCGTCGTACCGATCAAAGTAAGGCACCTCGCCGGGATAGACGAGCTCGATGGGATCGAAGTCCTTCTCGGCCTCGGCGGCGAGCACCTCAAAGAACATCTCTTCGTCGGCCTTCATCTTAAATTGCATAAAGTACGGGCGCGACGGGTCGAGTCCGCGAAGGCCCAGCTCCGCGGCACATTTAATCTTGAGCATGCGTTCGAGCGCCAAAAAGGCGTAGCTGCCCAGCCAGGGGAAGAGCACCCAGGTGTCGCCACCCAGGTTGATGAGTGGCTTGGTCCCCGCGCCCGAAATCTCGGCCGTATGGCGAGCCTGCGCCAAGCGGGACCGCGCGTTACCCATAAGGTATGGATACGCCGCGTGCTCGTTGAGCGCCTTGCGCATACGCTCGAGTACGTGTGTATTGATGTCACCGGGGCAGTCGCCAAAGTAGGCCGGCACACGGCCTTTGACCTGCGTGGCAAAGACGGTATGACGCTTCCAGTCCACTTCTTCGACAATCCAGCAGTGTCCGGCGATGGCGATGCGCTCGCCGGGCGGTGGGGGATTGACGATTGTGCCCAGCTCGGCCGACTCGCTGCGAACGGTGAACTCCTCGTTTTCCTGGAACACAGCGTAGAACTTAAAGTTGTTGATGATGCGCTCGCCCGCGAGACCCACAATGAGCCCACCGCCCTCGGTGACCTGTATATGGTCGATCTTGATGAGGTGGCGCAGCAACACGCGATAGTCATCGGCCGAGACGCGATGGAAATAACTGAGTGTGAGCACGCGCTGGGCAAGTTCGGCTGGCGTGAGCTTTCCGGTACTGGCGAGGGTCGACATGGTCTGGTGGTAGAGCAGGCTGTAGGGGAGTCGATCGAGCTCGGGCGGCTCGACCCACTTTTCCTCGCGATAGAGTTGTACGAGCGCGATGCCCTGCAGGAGCTTCCACGGAATGGTCTCGGGCATCATCGTGCGCGGCTCGGGCTCTTCCTCGCGCATGACGAACCACATCTCGGGCGGAAGATCGCGGCGTCCCGTGCGGCCCATGCGCTGCAAAAAGGAACTGACGGTGAACGGTGCATCGATCTGGAACGCGCGCTCCAGGCGGCCGATATCAATGCCGAGCTCCAACGTGGAGGTGGTGACGGTCGTCTGTGCCTGCTCCTCGTCGCGCATGAGCTCCTCGGCCGTCTCGCGCAGCGATGCCGAGAGGTTGCCATGATGGATAAGGAAGCGGTCTGGCTCGTGCCGGTTTTCACAGTAGCTGCGCAACATGGAGCACACGGCCTCTGCCTCCTCGCGCGAGTTGGCAAAGACCAGGCATTTGCGGCCGCGGGTATGTTCAAAGATGTAGCCCATGCCGGGGTCGGCGTTGTCGGGCGCGGTGTCGGTGGGGTTGAGCAGTGCCTGTTCGGTTGCCTGCGGGATGTCGACCTCGCCCTCGGGGGCTGACGAAGTGCGACGGTCCTTGGGGGCAGCCTTGCCCCGTGCCTGCTCA
>CAJLLN010000162.1:0-3700 GCA_905207495.1 uncultured Collinsella sp.
AGAAGCGCGTGTTGCGCAGCTGCTCGGTCACGCCGCGGGCGGTGATGGAAATGGTGGCGCCGGGGCGGACGATGTTCTCCCAGGCGATGTCGTAAACGCTATCGTACAGCTCGTCGGCGTCCTGCGCCTCAAAGCGCCCGAGCACCGCAAACACGCGGCTCGCCAGACGCGACCACAGACAGGCGCGGTAGCCTTCTTCGAGCTCGCCCTCAAACGTGGCGCGGCCCTTCAGCCGGCGAACATGCGAAAGCCCGAGGCGTTTAAGCTCATCGGCGAGTGCGGACTCAAAGCCCTCGGGGCAGCTTGCGTAAAATTCCATGGGTGACCTCTCTGGTTGCGTCGCTCCATTATATGATGGATGCTTCGTTTGCCCTTATCCTCGAAAGGAACCCATATGATTGATGCGTGTCCCGAACCCGCTGTGCTCTTTTTTGACGTGGACGGCACGCTGACGTCGTTCGATCCCGACAACATGACCGACAAGGACTTTTCGGCGGTTCGCCCCTCGCAGGCGGTCGTCGAGGCGTTTCATCGCCTGCGCAATGCGGGTCACCAGGCATTTATCTGCACGGGTCGTCCCTTGTGGCTGATCGCCGATGGCCTGCGCTCGCTGAACCCGGCGGGCGTCGTTGCCATGGCGGGCGCCACACTCGAGGTCGAGGGCCGCGTGGTGCATGAGGACTGCTTTGACGAGGACGTTATCGAGGAGCTTGCGCGCCGTATGGCCGCGGCAGGGATTGAGGCCTTTTTCGAGACCAACGTGGCTACTTTTGCCCTGGAACCCGCGGGTGTTGAGCAGTCGTCTCTGATCGGCACTTCCGTGGTGCACGGCGCCGAGGAGATGCGCGTCGACGGCAGTCTGCGCGTGGGCAAGGTGTGCCTCAATGTGCCCAGTTTGGCTCGCGTAGCCAATGATGACGGCTTTATCGATCGCGAGTTTGAGCTGTGCAACACCGGTGGTCAGAATCGCGAGCTGAGCCCCAAGGGCATCGACAAGGGCGTGGGCGTGGCGCGAGCGCTGGAATACCTGGGTCGCACCGGCAACGCGCGCACCTTTGGCTTTGGCGATTCGGGCAACGACCTGGGCATGCTCGCCGCCGTCGAGACGGCTGTCGCCATGGGCAACGCCATGCCTGAGGTCAAGGCAGTCGCCGACTACGTGACCGACGATGTCGCACACGACGGTACCGTCACAGCGATGCAGCATTTCGGCCTCATCTAATGAATCCCGCGTTCTGACGTTTGCTCAAACTGCGACTCTTTGCTTTTGCATGCTCAATCGATTTATCAATCCAAACACTGAGGTGTTTATACCGTTCGCCGAGAAGATAAAAAACCGCAGCTCACGCCTTGATAAACGTAGGTAAAGTGTTTAGCAGTTTAACGCCCATGTGCAAGCGAAAGGAATCAGGCAGATGGCAATCAAGGTGTTCGCTGACGGTGCAAACCTCGAGGGCATGCTCGACATGTACGAGAACGGCAACGTTCAGGGTTTCACGACCAACCCGTCCCTTATGAAGAAGGGCGGCGTGACGGATTACCGCGCGTTTGCCAAAGAGGTCCTGACCCACATCACCGATGTATCCGTGTCGTTTGAGGTCTTTGCCGACGACGTCGAGACCATGGAGGTCGAGGCGCGCGAGATTGCTACCTGGGCCGAGAACGTCTACGTCAAGATTCCGTGCGTGACCACCAAGGGCGAGTCCACCGCCGAGCTGGTCCGCAAGCTTTCGGCCGACGGCATCAAGGTCAACGTCACCACCATCTTTACGCCTACGCAGGTTGATGAGATGGTCGAGGCCGTTGACGCCGAGACGCCGTCCATCATCTCGCTCTTTGCCGGCCGTATCGCCGATACCGGCGTCGACCCCATTCCGTTTATGACGGAGTCGGTCAAGAAGGCCGCCGCCAAGCCCAACTGTGAGGTCCTATGGGCGTCCACGCGTGAGCTTATCAACATCTACCAGGCCGAGGCCTGCGGTTGCCAGATCATCACGGTACCCAACAGCATCCTGGCCAAGCGCAAGAACATCGGTCGCGACCCGTACGAGGTCTCGCTCGATACCGTGCGCGGTTTTGCCAAGGATATCGCGGCGCTCGGTTTCCATATCCTGCCGTAGCGCGAACACCGACTGTACCGTGGGCTGTTCGCCCCGGCCTTTCCTTTCCCTATCGCTCACGCGCTCCGCGAGGGTCGCGCTAGGCAAAGGAAAGGCCGGGGCTGCCGGCACGAGCTTGCCAGCAAGTTGGCGCTTGGCTTCCATATCCTTCCGTGGGCAAAGGTACCCCCGCCTGCGCCGTGCAAAATTGAGAGTATTCAGCAAGGTAAAGGTCTTTATCAGTTAACCGAAGCATGGAACGGCCCCCGTTTTGGCTCTGACGACGCTAAAACGGGGGCTGTTTTTTGCTTTTTCGTCTCTGAGGGGCATCCGGAACGGTGGAATTTGCAGAATACTCGCGATTTTGCACATCGCTACAGGGGCTACCTTTGCTTTGGCGGTTTACTTGCCCTGCACCATGGTGAGCGAGATCTTCTTGCGGTCGCGATCGACCTTTTCGACCCACACCTTGACCGTGTCACCGACGCGCACGACGTCGCTGGGGTGCTTGACAAAGCGGTTGGCCAGCTTGGAGATATGTACGAGGCCGTCCTGGTGCACTCCCACGTCGACGAAGGCGCCAAAGTCCACAACGTTGCGCACCGTGCCCTTGAGTTCCATGCCGGGTTCCAGGTCGTCGATGGAAAGCGCCGAGCGGCTAAAGACCACCTCGGGTGCGTCGTCGCGCGGGTCGCGGCCGGGTTTTTTGAGCTCGTTGACGATGTCGATGAGCGTGAGGGTGCCGCAGTTCAGGTCGCTTGCCAGCGCCGAGATGCTGCCCAGGCGGCGCTCGATGTCGGGCACGCCGCCGCGGCTGAGCTCGCTTGATTTAACGCCGGCGCGTTCTAGGACGGCCGTGGCCACCTCGTAGCTTTCGGGGTGGACGCTCGTCGCGTCGAGCGGGTTCTTACCGCCGCTAATGCGCAGGAAACCCGCGGCGTTGAGGTATGCCTTGGGTCCCAGCTTGGGGACCTTCTTGAGCTGGCGGCGATCGGTAAAGGCGCCGTTTTCCTCGCGGTAGGCCACGATGTTTTTGGCCACGCTCGGCGTAATGCCCGATACGTATCCCAGCAGACTTGCGCTCGCGGTGTTTACGTTGACGCCTACGCGGTTGACGACGTCCTCCACCACGTGGCCCAGGGTGCGCGAAAGCTCGGCCTGGTCAAGGTCGTGCTGGTACTGGCCAACGCCGATGGACTGGGGCGGGATCTTGACGAGCTCTGCCAGCGGGTCCTGCAGGCGGCGGCCCAGGCTCATGGCGCCACGCACGGTGACGTCCAGGTCGGGATATTCCTGGCTGGCGAGCTCGGAGGCGGAGTACACCGACGCGCCGGCTTCGTTAACGATGGTGTAGCGAAGGCTGGGCGCCTGCTCGGCAATGAACTCCGAGACGACTTCCTCGGTCTCGCGGCTGGCGGTGCCGTTGCCGATGACGATGGTGTTGACGCCGTCCTTTTTGACGAGGCGGGCGAGTTCGCGCTTGGTGCCGGCGACGTCGTGGCGCGGCTTGGTGGGGTAGACCACGCCGTGGTCGAGCAGCTTGCCGGTCTCGTCCATAACGGCGACCTTGCAGCCGGTGCGGTAGCCCGGATCGAGCGCGA
>CAJLLN010000163.1:0-3652 GCA_905207495.1 uncultured Collinsella sp.
ACGGTCATGGCATCGCGGGACTTTCCGCTGGTCTCGACTTTATCGAGGCCCAGGGTGGGGTCGAGGCGATTGCTGCCCACGAGCGTGCGCTCGCTGATCGCTTCCTTGCCGGTGTGCGCAAGATTCCGGGGATTAAGCTCTACGGTGCCTTTGACCAGCAGGCGCGCTCTGCGATTGTGTCGCTCAACGTAGCCGATATCGACTCTGCCGAGATCTCGGATGCGCTCATGCAAGGGTGGGGGATTTCGACGCGCCCCGGCGCCCATTGCGCCCCGCTCATGCACCGTGCGCTGGGGACCGAGCGCCAGGGCGTCGTCCGCTTCTCGTTTGGGTATTTCAACACTACCGAAGAAGTCGACACGGCTATCGATGCTCTGTGCGATTTAGCCTGCTAAAGCTGCTAGACCGTTTATACTTGCGGGACGGGTGTATTTGCCCGTCCCGTTTTTGTTTCGACCCGAAAGGTGTGCCTATGGCCTCATCCGCTCCGCGCGGCCTGCGCTCCGACCATGTCGTTACCGTCGGCATTGCGCTGTTCTCGATGCTCTTTGGCGCCGGTAACCTCATCATTCCGCCGTTGCTGGCGCTCCAGGCCGGCACGGCCACACCGCTTGCCATGGTTGGCTTTTTGATTGCCGCCATCGGCCTGCCCGTCATGGGCTTTATCGCCGTGGCGCTTGCCGGAACGGCGCGCGAGCTTGCCGGCCGCGTGCACCCCAAGTTCGGTGAGTTCTTTGTCGCGGCGGTGTATCTGGCCATCGGCCCGTGCCTGGCCATTCCGCGTACGAGCTCCACGGCCTTCGAGATGCTGGTGCCGCTGCTGCCCGAGGGCGTTTCGCTTGGCACGGCTCGTCTGGTGTTTGCCGTTGGCTTCTTTGTCGTCGCGTTTGTGCTCACGCTGCGTCCGGGTGTCATAACACGCGTGCTCGGTCGCGTTACGGGCCCTGCGCTCATTGCGCTCATCGTGCTGGTTGTGGGTGCTGCCGTGATCTCGCCGCTGGGACCCGCTGCCGCGCCTCAGGCTCCCTACGATGCAGGCGCTGCCGTGCAGGGCTTTTTGACCGGCTATCAGACCATGGACCTGCTCGCGTCGCTCGCCTTCGGCATCATCATCGCCGAGACCATCCACGAGCTGGGTGTTACCGATGACAAGCGTGTGGCCTTTGAGATTTCGCGTTCCGGCGTTATCGCCGGCGTGCTCATGGCCATCATCTACTGTGGCTTGGGCCTTGCCGGAATGCAGCTCGGCACCGTGATGCCCGACGCCACCAACGGCGCCGCCATCCTTGCCCGCTCTGCCTCCATGCACTTTGGCCTTGCCGGCACGGTCGTGGTCTTCGCCATCTTCTTCCTCGCCTGCATGAACGTGTGCATCGGCCTCATCAGCTGCTGCTCGCGCTACTTCTGCGAGACGTATGTGGTTAAAGGGGGAGCGGAGGCTTCCGAGGAGGCCATGCGCCGTCCCTTTGCGGTTCTCGCCTTTGTGTTCGCAGCGTTTTCGTGCGTGCTCTCCAACGTGGGCCTCGACGTGATCCTTATGTTCTCGGTGCCCATGCTTAACGCCTTGTATCCCGTCGCCATCGTGCTGGTTCTCATGGGTTTGGTACACGGCTTTTGCGACGCTCATCCGCAGGTGTGGGTCTGGGTCGGCGGTATGGTTGCCGTGCAGAGCGTGATCACCTCGGTCCGCGATGCGTTCTTTGTGGGCGCGTGGCTACCGTTTGATGTTCTTCCGCTGGCGGATATCGGTGCCGCGTGGGCGCCGGTTGCCGTGGCGGCGTTTGTGATCGGTCTGCTCCACAGCAAGTTTGTCGCACATTCGAGGAGCTAGGGTTTCTGCGCTTGCACAGGCGGGGAGTCTCCCCTATAATTTCCTTCGCTTTGGGACACGCAAGGTTTAGACCTTAGCTGCTCAACACCTTCGGGACGTGGCGCAGTTTGGTAGCGCGCCTGCTTTGGGAGCAGGATGTCGCAGGTTCAAATCCTGTCGTCCCGACCATATCTTGCGGGCGTAGTTCAATGGTAGAACCCCAGCCTTCCAAGCTGATGACGCGGGTTCGATTCCCGTCGCCCGCTCCATAGGATATCTTTAACGGCTTTGGCTCCTTTTGGTGCCAAAGCCGTTTTCATATACATGCCGGGGACCCCACATCCCCTCCTAAGTTGCGGTGAAATAGTTCCCGATTAGCCGCAAAAGCTGTTATCCAGGAACTATTTCACCGCAACTTATTGAGGCCGTGCGGGCTGGGTCGATGATGGGTTCTGTTGTCGAGAAGATGAGGACAGCCGGTCAGGAGTCTGCGTAGGGTTTTGCGGTTGGTATACCGTAGCCGCGCATCATGGAGCCGAACGCTTTGACATCGTAGGTGTCTGAGAGCTTGAAATGAATGACGTTGTGGCCCATGGCACGCAGGTTCGTGTCGCGCATGAGGGCAGCTCGATAGGTTTTTGCCGCAGTATGTTCCGGATCATTTTGGGCATCGTCCTCAAACTTGCCTAGTCCATGCAGCTCAGCCAGCATCCAAGAGCCGTTTGGCATCTGCCAGCCGTAATCTGCCAAATAATAGCCGGCGTTTCCCGGTCGAGTGATTTCAACCTGAAGTTCGGGAGCGGCAACTCCCGCCAGAATCATTGCCGCCCGTGCTTCGGATTCTCCACCGTTATCCGATCTGCCATCCATGTGTTCAAAAACGTCAAATGCGCGCGCGATGCCGTGCAGTCCGCGGCAGTTCGTTTGTGCATATGCACGCAATTCTTCACGCTCGACACCGTACTCACGAGCCAACCCGTCGACATAGCCTAGTGCATATCGAAAAGCGTTAGTTCGGGCGATGTCGACCACCGTGCGATATGGATTCGTTAACGTAAAAGGACCGAGCTGCCATACGTCGCCCGGCCGCCAGCGTCGGTATTCAACGAATTCGTACATATCGCGTCTGGTGGAACGCGGCAACAGCACTTGCACCTTGTCGAGAAGCGAATATGCAGAACCGATGCCATAGAGCAGTGCCGCCGTTGCTCCACAAAACACGGCATTCGGTTCAACGACCGCAATAGCGGATGCCAATTGAAAGATGCGATCTTCGACGCCGAGGTCATTCCAATACGCGGGATCAGCGTAGACATGGTTGTAGAGTCGAATAATCATCTCTTTTTGCATGAGCGCGTAGGCACAGCGTTCATCCCATTTTTTGGTAGCTACAAACAGGTGCCCGCCATGATGGGCCTCGAATAACCGGAAGAACAGCTCTAATTGCGGTTTGGTACAGCGTTTATCATGACTCATTTTCGACCCCATGGTCTCGAGGGGGAGTGAATGACACTACGCTATCCCATATTTGGCCCGCCTGACCTTGCCATGAACTGACCAAAAGCTTGACGGGGCAGGTCAGAGTCATGAGTCGTAGCCAAACATATCGGCAAACGGTTGATTAGTGCCCCTCGGTGGCACTAAAAACCACCCTTACAGAAAGTTGCGGTGAAATAGTTCCTGAAAAGCTCGAATAAGCCTAAATCCAGGAACTATTTCACCGCAACTTAGGAGGGGATGGGGCTGAGGGGCGGGCGATGTCGTTGTCTGTCGGTTAGCTGCGGGGGCGGTGGCGGAGCTTGTCGATGGTGGAGTCGGTGCTGCGGCTGCGGGCTTCGGCGG
>CAJLLN010000164.1:0-3624 GCA_905207495.1 uncultured Collinsella sp.
CACCGTACTCGTCGGTGCGCTGGTTGAGGATGGCCGAGCACAGCGAACCCACCAAGCGGTCGCCGTGGACCTCGATGGCATCGATGCCGGCCTGCTGCGCACGGGCGGCCGAGGCAGCGATGGCCTCCTTGATCTGGGTAAGCTGCTCTACGCTCGCCTCGTTCACAAAGTGCTGCATGTCGTGATGCAGCTTGGCGTAGGCCTGGTTGCGGATCTCGTTGGACTCGGCCATCTTGGCGGCAAAGGTCTCCTCGTCGCCGGCGGCCTTGGCCTCCTGCGCGGCCTTGGCGGCAGCCATGGAGCCCATGACCATGCGGCCGACACCGGGCACATCGTACTCGGGGTGGAACAGCTGCAGCGCGACCTTGGCGCCGTGCTTGTGGACGGCATCGGCCAGCGCCTTAAACGTGGGGATCTGGGCGTCGGTTGCCAGCTTGGGCGTGGGGCTTGCGGTCATGACGGGAGCAACGTCGCCGATGACGATGTAGCTCACGCCGCCACGGGCCAGGCGCTCGTAAAAAGCCAGGCTGCGGTCGCCAATGGAACCGTCGCGCTCCTCGTAACCGGTGGTAAGCGGCGGGAACATAATGCGGTTCTTGAGCTCAAGGGGGCCAACCGTAATGGGCTGGAGCAGCTTGGATGCAGGTGTGGTCATGGACATTCCTCTCTTGTAGGCGCGGCGGCGATGATGCCGCGTAGTTGTCTAGAGGATATGGCATGGGAATACAACAGCGCAACGGAAATCGGCGGACAGCAGGTGGCGGCAGGTGGATGGGACGGGGCGGCCCGTCGGTTTGTCTCGATCTGTAACAGTTACTCAGCAAAACCGGGTCTTGCTGTTACAGATCAAGATAAACGGAAGCGTTCCGTCGGAAAATCTCGATCTGTAACACCTGCAGACCAAAAACGACCCTAGATGTTACAGATCGAGACGAACAAATTCGATCCGGCCAAACATCTCAATCTGTAACATCTAGACCCACTTTTGACCCCTACCTGTTACAGGTCGAGACAAACCAATCTAGCCTGCGGAAAGATCTCAATCTGTAACAGTTGCTCGACAAAATGGGCCCCAGATGTTACAGATCGAGACAAACGGGATCCGCCTGCTAGAAAATCTCAATCTGTAACAACAACTCGGCAAAATCCGTCCCTCGTGTTACAGATTTAGATAAACACGACCCGACCCACCGGTATATCTCGATCTGTAACACCTAGCGGCTAAAAGTCGGTCTAGATGTTACAGATCGAGATCTTTGATTGAGAGGCCGAGAATTGGACCGAAAACACGGTCCCGCGATAACAAAAAAGCTCGCCGGCTAGGCCGACGAGCTGCAAGTTCTTGGTCGCGGGGGCAGGATTTGAACCTACGACCTCCGGGCACCCTTTTCAAATTTTAGTTTCCCGAGGTCACACGCTGTATCATCCCAGCTCAAACCCTATTTTTCGACCAAAACAGTGTCACTCGGTATCACGTAAAATCACGTAAAATCACGCTCATACATATTACCATACAGATTACCTCGAACCCCTAGGTCGTACGGAGCATGTCCACCAAAACGGAGACGTTGGTCGTATCCGTATAGTAGTTGCGATTCACCTCGGGGCTGTGCCCGAAATACGCCGAGCGAATCAAATCGGGAACGCCTTTCTGCATCCACTCGGTGTTGAGGGTCGCGCGCCAGACATGGGTCGAGACCTTATCGAGAAGGGGTGTGCCCAAGGCGTCTGCCAACTCGTGATAGAGCTTCTTAATGGCACGCTCCGCGTTGCTGATGTCCCACGCGCTGCCAGGAGCCGCGGGGGCGGGGAACAGCAGCGCGTCTGGTTCGGCCCCCACTCTTTCCAGCCGCGCCCTCATGCGCTCGGCAACGCGCTCGTCAAGGATGGGGATGGTACGCCCGCGATGGGTCTTTGACACCTCGGTCGTCACGGTGACACTAAGCAAGCCGTCCTTGTCCTCAACGTTCGCGCGGCTGAGCAGTCTCGCCTCGTTGATGCGAAGCCCCGTCACTGCCTGCAGCAGCGTGATCTCAACGACAGCGCGGCGCAGATTGCGCACATCCTCAACGGTATAGCGCCCTCTTTTCGGCGGATTTACATCATTGGGGTCAATCGCAAGCAGGTATTCGAGCACGCGCCCGCGCTCCTCCGGCGTGAGCGCCTGTCCGCCCGGAGCCTTGTTTGTCATGCGGCACTCAGGCAGGCGCGGCCTGAAGCTCTTGAGGGGGTTGTGGGCGATTACCTCGTCGCGCACCAAAGGCTCAAGAACATATTTGCTCACCGTCTTTTGGCAATGCTTGGCGGTAGAGGTGCCGTGGCGCCTTGCCATCCCCTCCAAGATGCCTTCGAGGTTGCGCGGGCGAACCGCGTCCGCGATGCGAAAGCCCCCAAACGCCTCCGCCGCGAGATTGAGCACGTGGCAGTATTTGTCCCGTGTGCGGGGTCGCAAGATGGAATCATCGGTGCGCTCGATTCCGGGGATTACCTCTTTGCGGATATAGTCGCGCATGCTCGACGAGCCCTTCCAAGGAGTGCTGCCCCCGCCTGTTGCGAGAATTTCCTCAGCTTGAGCATGAGCGCGGCGGCGCAGCTCGCCTTTGGTGCACTTCCCCTTGGTCGTCTTCTTGATGAGACGCCCGTTCAGCAAGCGCATGCTCCACTGCATGCGATAGCCACCGTCGGGCGTCGGCGTAATCTTTGCGCGGTCAATGCTTGTCTCTCCAAGCTCAAGGGCGACGCGGGACATGTTTTACCTCCCTTCCTTTGCGTCGCCTATCGGCGAGCATCTCCGCTCGCCTTTACCTGATGTTCGACAATCCAGTCCTGCACGTCGCTCAGGCGATACATCACAGGGGAGCGCTTCTTGCCCAGGCGAATGTACGCAGGCCCTCGGCCCTTGCAGCGCCAGTTCGCGAGCGTGCGAGAGCTGATGCCCAGCATGAATGCGGTCTCTTGGGAATCGATGAGAAAAATGGAATCGGTTTCGTTTGTAGCCATGACTGCCTCCTGGCAACAGGCACAGCCGCAATAGCGGCGTGCATCCTGGCCAGAAGGCGCTCCCATCGGATGCGATACGCACATCCGCGCTTCCTGACATGCGGGAATCGGCGAAACCCAATTCGCGCGTCCCGCGAGCCGACCTGCAGCGGTCTTTTGGCCTTGCCCAGCCCGAGCAGGGGTTTGGTGCATCGGACATGGCGTGGGGAGGCTCTGTTTCCCCGAGGCAGCCTCTTAAGGCGTCATGGGAGACGCCACCTGCATCCAGTGGTTAGCGCTTCGAGAAGACGGAAGCGCCAGAGCACGAGGCCTCAAACGGCCTGATGACATCTTACCCCGCCGTGCCATTCTTGCCAAACGGGGAAGATGTCGCTTGTTTTTAGGCACATCGCCCGGGAAGACCGATGCTGAGGGCAACGAGAGGGACGCGCCCGTTTTCACGCCGCGTTTTTCGGAAAACAGTTCCATAAAGTCACCATAAGCGGCAGGGCAAGCCCCGCACTTGCAACGCACGCTCGCACGCGCCTCATCCCGTCGTTGCATGATCGGGGCGACGCCGTTGCGGCCTCGCGGCAGCCTTGCGGCAGGGCTTTTCAGGCCCGAGCTGCCATCCAAAACCCCCGC
>CAJLLN010000165.1:0-3600 GCA_905207495.1 uncultured Collinsella sp.
TCGCCCTCGGCGTCGGCGCTGTACCACACGACCGGACAGCCCGAAAGACGCGCCAGCTGCGTCGCCATGGCATGGACAATCTGCTGCTGATCGGCGCACCGCTGCAGCATGCGGTTGGTCTCGAGCACCATATGCGTGCGGCGGTCGCTGGCGGCAGCCTGTGCCAAGGCGCGGCGCAGGGCCAACGCAATCGAGCTCGACACAAGCGAGACCACGAACATGATGAAGAACATGCCGGGATAGCCGCGGTCGATAAGCGACAGCGAGTAGCGCGGGTCGACAAACAAGAAGTTGTAGAGCGCCACGGCGGCAGCCGAGCTCAGCAAGCAATACAGGCGACTCCAGGTAAAGAATGCGCACAGCTGAACGGCGAACACATAGACGATCATGATGCTCGGCGCGAGACCCGGATGGTCGAGCAGCGCGCCCACAATCGTCGCCGCGACCAGCAGCCCCACCGATACGCAGGCGTCATACAGAGGAGTGCGGCGCGTCAGCGTTGTGCGCCGCCACCAAAAGCTATCGGCAATATCGCCGTCCGTACGGACGTCCATCGGCGTCCCGCCCCTCTCTCAAAAACAAAAACCACCACAAAGGGGACAGGCACCTTTGTGGTGGTTTCCCTTGTGGTGGTTCCAAGTGTATAGCCTTTGCAACCTGCGGTCGCTAGACAAACAGCACGTGCGCGAGCAAGGCACACACGCACACCGCTCCAAATACCAGTGCCACGATCGAGATCACGCGGTCGGCCATGTCCATGTTGGCACGATTCGTAAAGAACCGATCTTCGGCGGCGTCGACGCGCGCCTCACGCACCATTTCGACCACCGCCTCACGGCCATCGAGCATCTTTGCATCCATGTTTGCCTCCCCGGTCTCAATCTTGTCCATCGAAAACCAACTCCATGCAACCTGTCGGCGCCTACGGCCGCTCGTTGGGGGCCAGGCGCTGCATCTTGTTCACGGCTTTGAACTTGGTGAACAGCGGCACGTACTCAAAGCTCACGTTGGAGTTCTCCAGGCCGTACCAGCGTGCAGGCGTGCCGGCGGCGCGACGAATGATGTACTTGAGCGTGATGGCCGTACGCTCGCTCGGCTCCACATCGCTTTCAGGCGCCAGAAGCTTACGAATCAGGACGAACTTGAACGTACCGATGTTGCCCGGATCCTTGTAGACCGAGTAGTCATGCGTCTGCGCCGGCAGCTCGCCGGTGGCAGCCAGGTCCTGAACGACCTGACGCAGATAGGCATTGACGCGCTGGTTAATCTTGTAGCCCAGGTACAGATGCACGCGGAACACGTAGTCGGTGCCGAACGTCTCGACCGAATAGGCAAAGGTATGCGGCTCGTCCATGGTCTCGACATTCACGAACCACCAGGCGCGAGCGCGCTTGGGATGCTTGTCCAAGATCGAGTAGACGATATCACGGTCGATGTAATCGGTATGGGTGTCCTTGGTCAGGTACACGACGTTGTCGCTCAGGCGCTCGTAGCGATCGTCATCGCGCAGGCGCTTGAGCTGCGGCAGGTAGCTGCGCAGCGGCAGCAGCGTAAACTGGCGCTGCTCAACAGCCGTGCCGTTGTACCAGCACACCATGATGCCCATGATGAGTGCAGCCATGAGGATGGTGAAGTAGCCGCCGTGGAAGAACTTGGTGAGCGAGCTCACGAAGAAGAAGCCTTCGAGCAAAAGGAAGAAGGCTGCGAAGATCCACGGAGCAACCTTGAGCTTGCGCTCCTCGTGCAGGTAGAAGAAGAGCAGCAGCGTGGTGCACATCATTGTCAGCGTAATGGCAAGGCCGTAGGCGGCTTCCATATGCGCCGAGTTCTGGAACAGCAGTACCACGATGACGCAGCCGACAAGCATGACGTTGTTGACCATGGGGATGTAGAGCTGGCCCTTGGTCTCGGCAGGGTAGAAGACCTGCATGTGCGGCATGAGATCCAGACGGCTGGCCTCGGACACCAGCGAGAATGCGCCGGTGATGAGCGCCTGCGAGGCAATGATGGCCGCGACGGTGGAAAGGCCGACGGCAAACGGGCGCAGGCCCGGGGCGAGCATCTGGTAGAACGGGTTGAGGTCGGCAATGCCCATGAGCTCGGGGTTGGCAGCGTTGTTCATAAGCCAAGCGCCCTGGCCCATATAGGAAAGCAGCAGGCAGCACTTAACGAACGGCCAGGTAGCGTAGATGTTGCCGCGGCCGACGTGGCCCATGTCAGAGTAGAGCGCCTCGGCACCGGTGGTGGCGAGGAAGCAGCTGCCCAGAATCATGATGCCCGCGTGGTTGTTGGGGCTCAGCAAAAAGGCGATGCCGCGCACCGGGTTGAGGCACAGCAGCACGGCGGGGTGCTGGAAGACAAAGAACAGACCCGTGCCGCCCAGGAACAGGAACCACAGCGTCATGATGGGGCCAAAGGCGTGACCGATCTTGGCCGTACCGATGCGCTGTACCAAGAAGAGCACGATGATGATGGCGAGCGTAATGGCGACGACGCGGCCCTGGTCATCGCCCAGCACGGCATGGACCGCCGGGATGGTGCGCAGGCCCTCGATGGCCGTGGTAACGGTAACGGCCGGCGTCAGGATGCCGTCGGCGAGCAGCGCGGCGCCACCCAGCATGGCGGGGATGATAAGCCACTTGCCGCAGCGCTTGACCAGGCTGTACAGGGCAAAGATGCCGCCCTCACCATGGTTATCGGCGCGCAGCGAGATGAGCACATACTTGATGGTGGTCAGCAACGTGACCGTCCACACGACAAGGGAGAGCGCGCCGAGCACGAACTCCTCCGTGACGCTTCCGATGCCGCCGTTGCCGGCAACGAGCGCCTTGGTTACATACATAGGACTGGTGCCGATATCGCCGTACACCACGCCCAGCGTGACGAGCATCGCCGAGATGCTCACAGGAATCGCAGCGTGCGAGGCTGCCTCCTTGGCCTTTTCTTCCATAAGCCGGTTTCCTCCCAACTTTAATGTTCGAAGGGATTATAGGTAATCGGCCTGCACTTGCACGGCACCGTTTTCCCAGCTAGATAAACATTTATACGGCCTTTAGGCCACCTCGGCGATATGGAATGTGACAAAGGGACTGTCCCTTTGTCACATCGCCGCATTCGTTACTTGCCGAGCCAGTTTTTGAACCACCACTCCATGGAGCGGCTCATCTCGGCCATAAAGGGGCTCGTGTGCTTGCGGGTGTAGATGTCCACCACGCGCTCGCCTACCTCGCGGGCATGCGGGCGAAACATCGCGTCCATCTCGGCCACCTGCGCGTCCATGGTCGCAGCATCGGCGCGGCAGTAGCGCTCCTCGTGCACCAGGTTCACCACGGGATGCGCAATGGCCGGACGCTCCTTACGGGGCGTGCCGATGATGAGCATCGACAGCGGCATGGTATAGGGCGGCAGATCGAGCAGCTCGGCAACTTCCTCGGCATTCTCGACGATATCACCGATATAGCAGCTCCCCAGACCCAGAGCCTCGGCGGCAACCACGGCGTTTTGCGCGGCGATCACGGCGTCCTGGGCCGCGATGGCAAAGTCGCCCAAACCCGGCGCGCGGCGGGGCGCCTTACCCGTGCGCTCGACAAACTCGGGCTC
>CAJLLN010000166.1:0-3540 GCA_905207495.1 uncultured Collinsella sp.
CGACCCGCTCTCGGGCTACGACACCGGCACCCCGTCTGGCTGGATGGCCACCAACGCCCTCATGGCCGCAAGCGATCCTCGCTTTGCCAGCGCCTTCTGGGACGCCATCGACGAGCGCGGCGGCTTGATGCGCAAATAAGCCTTCGGGCATCGACATTTACGGGCGCGGACCTCGGTTCGCGCCCGTTTTTTATAAGAGCTTCGATTGTCGACTCTCTGTTCACAGAAAATATATGAACAGGTGTTCGATACACATACATCTACCTGCGTGTTTTCTGCCGAAAAACTTTGCTACTCCAAAAACTCAATCGCGTCAAGGCTTTTCTTGCCCAATGGTCGGTACCTGATAAACTATTAGGTTGCGATAACTGGCGAAGCTATGCCTCGCCAACCCACCGAGCATTTCCGTGAAGGAGGAAAAACCTGGTGACCTACGCATACACTGCCACTGAGCGCAAGCGCGTCAGCTTCGGGAAAATCCCGGAGGCCATGGAGCTCCCCAACCTTATCTCTGTTCAAAGGGAATCCTTTGAGCGTTTTAAGGACGAGGGCCTTCGTGAGGCGTTCAAGGAATCCAGCCCCATCCAGAGCCAGAACCATGTTCTCGAGGTTACCTTCGGCGAGCATCAGTTCGGCGACCCCGCGCACACCGTCGAGGAGTGCCGCGAGAAGGATATGACCTATCAGGCTCCGCTTCTGACCGACGTCCGTCTCACCAACAAGGAGACCGGCGAGATCAAGGAGCAGCTCGTCTTTATGGGCGACTTCCCCATGATGACCGATCAGGGCACCTTCATCATCAACGGTACCGAGCGTATCGTCGTCTCGCAGCTCGTCCGCTCCCCGGGCGTGTACTACAGCTCCGAGATGGATTCGGGCAAGCAGATCTACAAGGCCCAGATCATCCCGTCCCGCGGTGCCTGGCTTGAGTTTGAGGTCGACAAGCGTGACCAGCTCATGGTCTCCATCGACCGTAAGCGCAAGCAGAGCGCCACGATGTTCCTGCGCGCCCTTGGCATCGCCGTCACCAACGACGACATCATCGAACTGCTCGGCAACTCCGATGTGATCAAGCGCACCCTGGAGCGCGACACCGCCCTCACCCGCGAGGACGCCCTCATCGAGATCTACCGTCGCCTGCGCCCGGGCGAGCCTCCCACCGTGGATGCTTCCCGCAGCCTGCTCGAGGGCCTGCTCTTCAACCCGCAGCGCTACGATCTGGCCCGCGTCGGTCGTTACAAGGTCAACAAGAAGCTCAACCTCACCACCGAGGAAGAGGTCACGGTGCTCACCGACGAGGATATCGTCGCGACGCTGCGCTACCTGCTGTCCCTCGCTGCCGGCGAGCAGGGCTTCAAGGTCGACGACATCGACCACTTTGGCAACCGCCGTATCCGTACCGTCGGCGAGCTCGTCGCCAACCAGTTCCGTATCGGCATGAGCCGTATGGAGCGCGTCGTCCGTGAGCGCATGAGCTCCCAGGACATCGATGAGATCACCCCGCAGTCGCTCATCAACATCCGTCCGATCGTAGCCTCCATCAAGGAGTTCTTCGGTTCCTCGCAGCTCTCGCAGTTCATGGACCAGGCGAACCCCCTGACCGGTCTGACCCACAAGCGCCGTCTGTCCGCACTCGGCCCTGGCGGTCTTGCCGGCCACAAGTCCGGCTCCAGCCGCCGCACCAACGTGCCGACGGCCGTCCGCGACGTTCACAATTCGCACTACAGCCGCATGTGCCCGATCGAGACCCCCGAAGGCCCCAACATCGGCCTGATCGGCTCGCTCGCCCTCTACGCCCGCGTCAACGAGTATGGCTTCATCGAGGCCCCGTTCCGTCGCGTCGAGAACGGCGTTGCCACCGACCAGATCGACTGGATGACCGCTGACGAGGAAGAGAAGCACGTCATCGCGCCGGCCAACACGCCGCTCGATCCCAAGACCAACGAGTTCATCACGACCGATGCCGAGGGCAAGATCGTCCGCCCGCACACCGTGATCGCCCGTACCCGCGACTTCGACGGCTCCTTCGGCGCTCCCGCCGACGTGCCCGTCGAGGACGTCGACTACATGGACGTCTCGCCGCGTCAGATGCTCTCCGTTGCAGCCACGCTGATTCCGTTCCTGGAGCACGACGACGCCAAGCGTACGCTGATGGGCGCTAACATGCAGCGTCAGGCCGTGCCGCTGGTTCACCCCGCCGCTCCCTATGTCGGTACCGGCATGGAGCGTCGCGCCGCTCTGGACTCCGGCGAGGTCACCCTGGCCAAGAACGCCGGCGAGGTCGTCTTTGCCGACGCCGCCAAGATCATCGTCAAGCATGCCGGTGGCATGGATGAGTATCATCTGGCCAAGTATCAGCGCTCCAACCAGTCCACCTGCATCAACCACCGTCCGCTCGTTCGCGTCGGTGACACCGTTGAGCAGGGCGAGCCTCTGGCCGACGGTCCTTCGACCGATCACGGCGAGCTCGCACTGGGTCAGAACCTCACCGTGGCCTACATGCCGTGGGAAGGCTTCAACTACGAGGACGGTATCGTCGTGTCCGAGCGCCTGGTGGCCGAGGACCTGCTGACGACCATCAACATCACCCGTCACGAGATCGACGCCCGCGACACCAAGCTCGGCCCCGAGGAGATCACCCGCGAGATCCCGAACCTCTCCGAGGACATGCTTGCCAACCTCGACGAGGACGGCATCATCCGCATCGGCGCCGAGGTCGGCCCTGGCGACATCCTGGTCGGCAAGGTTACCCCCAAGGGCGAGAGCGCTCTGACCGCCGAGGAGCGCCTGCTGCGCGCCATCTTCGGTGCCAAGGCCCACGACGTCCGCGACACCTCCCTTAAGATGCCTCACGGCGCTTATGGCCGCGTCATCGACGTCGTCCGCTTTAGCCGCGAGAACGGCGACGACCTGGCTCCCGGCGTCAACGAGCAGGTGCGCGTCTACGTCGCCCAGCGTCGTAAGATTCAGCAGGGCGATAAGATCGCCGGCCGCCACGGCAACAAGGGTGTTATTTGTAACGTTCTGCCGGTCGAGGACATGCCCTACATGGCTGACGGTACCCCGATCGACGTTATCCTCAACCCGCTGGGCGTTCCTTCGCGTATGAACGTCGGCCAGCTGCTCGAGTGCCACCTTGGCTGGGCTGCTGCCTGCGGTTGGGATACCGAGCAGGCCGACTCCGACAAGTACGTCCCCGGTCCGTTCTTCACCGCGACGCCCGTCTTCGACGGCGCCAAGGAGGACGAGATCGCCGAGGTCATTCGTCGTGCCAACAAGAACATGCTCAACAAGGCCACCGCTGCCTTTGGCGATCACATGCGTCCCGAGTTCGTCACCCAGCTTGACGAGCGCGGCAAGACCCGTCTGTTCGACGGCCGCACCGGCGAGGAGTTCCGCGAGCCCATTACCGTGGGTACGTCCTACATCCTCAAGCTCGGCCACATGGTCGACGACAAGATCCACGCCCGTTCGACTGGCCCTTACAGCCTGGTTACCCAGCAGCCTCTGGGCGGCAAGGCCCAGTTCGGCGGCCAGCGC
>CAJLLN010000167.1:0-3467 GCA_905207495.1 uncultured Collinsella sp.
ACCACGTCATTTTGGGAACACCGACCGGATCGGGTAAATCGCTCGTCGCGCTGGGCATGCTCTTTATGGGCATGGCGCAGGGCAAGCGCTGTTATTACACGGCTCCTATCAAGGCTCTGGTCAGCGAAAAGTTCTTCGATCTGGTACAGGTGCTCGGCCGCGATAACGTCGGCATGATCACCGGCGATACGCACATCAACACCAAGGCGCCCGTCATCTGCTGCACGGCCGAAATCCTTGCCAACGATGCGCTGCGCGAGGGCGAGGACGCCGATGTGGGCTGCGTGGCCATGGACGAGTTCCACTACTTTGCCGACCCCGACCGTGGTTGGGCCTGGCAGGTGCCGCTGCTCACCCTGCCCCACACGCAGTTTATGCTCATGAGCGCCACGCTTGGCGATGTCACTGCAATCGCCGCCTCTCTCGAAGAGCACACCGGCGCTGCTTGCGACCTGGTTGTCGACGCCCCGCGCCCCGTGCCCCTGAGCTATGACTACGTGACGACCTCGCTCGAGGGCACCGTCGAGCTCGCCATGCGCCGCGGAGAGGCCCCACTCTACATCGTTCACTTTAGTCAGGACGCCGCGCTTGCCACGGCACAGTCGCTTGCCAACTTTGGCATCGCTAGCAAGGAGCAGCGCGAGGCCATCAAAGAAGCAGCAAAGGGAACGAGCTTCTCGACGGCCTTTGGTAAGATTCTCAAACGCCTGCTTGGATGCGGCGTCGGCGTGCACCATGCTGGCATGTTGCCGCGCTATCGCCTGCTGGTCGAGCGCTTGGCGCAGCAGGGCCTGCTGCCCGTCATCTGCGGTACCGATACGCTCGGCGTCGGCATCAACGTGCCCATCCACACCGTGGTGCTCACCGCGCTCACCAAGTTCGACGGCTACAAGATGCGTCGCCTGCGCGCCCGTGAGTTCCATCAGATCGCTGGTCGCGCCGGCCGTTCGGGCTTCGATACCGAGGGCATGGTCATCGCCGAGGCCCCGGAGCACGAGATCGAGAACGCTAAGCTCATGGCCAAGGCGGGCGACGACCCCAAGAAGCTCCGCAAGATTAAAAAGAAAAAGGCCCCCGAGGGCTTTGTCACCTGGAACAAGCAGACCTTTGAGCGCCTGATCGAGACGCAGCCCGAGACGCTCAAGCCGCGCCTGCGCATCACACACTCCATGGTGATTAGCGTGGTCGAGCAGGGCGGCGATGCCCGAGCCCGCGTACACGACCTCATCGAAACGAGCCTGCAGACTCCCGAGGAAAAGGCCAAGCTCGAGGTTCGCGCCGACGAAATCTTCGCCACACTCATCGATTCCGGCGTCGTCGTCCGCACCGAGGTGCCACCCGCGCCTGACGCCCCAGCTGACGCTGCACCAGACATCGACTATGCGCTGACGGTCGATCTGCCCGAGGACTTCGCGCTCGATCAGCCGCTCTCGCCGTTCCTGCTTGCCGCGCTGGAGCTGCTCGATCCCGAGAGCGAGACCTATACCATGGATCTAATCTCAATGGTCGAGGCAACGCTCGAGGATCCCAAACAGGTGCTGCGCGCACAGGAGCGTGCCGCACGCGATCGCGCCATGGCTGAAATGAAGGCCGACGGCATCGAATATGAGGAGCGCTTGGAGCGCATTCAGGACGTCACGTACGAAAAGCCGCTCGAGGATTTGCTCGACGCCGCTTTTGACAAGTACTGTCAGGAAGTACCCTGGGCAAACGACTACCAGCTCTCTCCCAAGAGCGTTCTGCGCGATATGTTAGAAAGCGCGAGCGATTTTAAGGGCTACATTCAAAAGCTCGGCATCGCTCGCTCCGAGGGCATTTTGCTGCGCTACCTGGCAGAGGCCTACCGTTCTCTCGACCGCACCGTACCCATCGAGAAGCGCGACGAGCGCCTGCGCGACATTATCTCGTGGCTGGGCTTTGTGGTGCGCTCGGTGGACTCGAGCCTGGTGGACGAGTGGGAGAACGCCGGCAACCCGGCAGCCCTCGATGCCGCGCCGCCACAAGGCATCAACGAGGTCGTGGCGGACCGCCGAGGCTGCACGCTGTTGGTTCGCAACGCACTCTTCCGCCGCGTGACCCTTGCCGCTCGCGAGCACGTTTGCGACCTGGGCGAGCTCGACGACGAGTGGGGCATGAGCGAAATCCGCTGGCAAAAGGCGCTCGACGCCTACCATGAGCAGCACGAGGAGATCCTCACCGACGGAGATGCCCGCAGCGCCGCGATGTTTTCCATCGACGAATCCGATGAGAAGACCGCACACGTGTGGCACGTGCACCAGATCTTTGCCGACGAGAATGGCGACCACGACTTTGGCATCATGGGCGATGTTGATCTGGACGCCACGCAAGACGGCGGCGAGGTCATCTTCAAAAACTACCGCGTCGGCTTTATCGAGGACCTGCTCGAGGACTAGCCGAACATACTGGAACAAAACGAAGCGGGGCCGTTCGCAATATTGCCGACGGCCCCGCTTTTGCACTATACGCTATGCCTTACTCGGCATCCTCGACCTCATACGAATCCGCCTCGGCGGGCTCATCGTTTGTCTCTGGCGCAGCCCCGCGCGCCTCGTCAAACGCCGCCTTCATGGTCTTGTTGCCCCACGTGAGCTTGCGAATGGTAAGATCGTCGGCCTTCTTGTTGGCTAGGCGCAGGTTGTTCTCGGAGGACAGCAATGCCTCCTTGGTTTTCTGCAGATGGCTAATCGTCTTGTCGATCTCATCGATTGCCGTTTGGAACTTGCGACTCGCAATCTCGTAGTTGCGGCCGAAATCATTCTTGAACTTTTCCATCTTGGCTTCGAAGTTCGTAACGTCGATGTTCTGCTGCTTGTATTCCGCCAGCTCCTGCTTATAGCGCAGCGAACCCATGGCGGCGTTGCGAAGAAGCGTAATCATGGGAATGAAGAACTGCGGACGGATCACGTACATCTTCTCGTAGCGATAGCTCACGTCGACTATCCCTGCATTATAGAGCTCGCTCTCGGGCTCGAGCAGCGTGCAGAGCACCGCGTACTCACAGCCCTTTTGGCGACGATCGTGATCGAGTTTCTTAAAGAAGTCCTCGTTTTTATGTTTGGTCGCGGTCTCATCGTTCTCGTTTTTCATCTCGAACATAATCGAAATGACCTCGTTGCCGCTCGCGTCGCACTCGCGGAAGATAAAGTCGCCCTTGGTGCCCTCGGACGCATCGTTATCCTTCTCGAAGTACGCGTTAGGAAATGCCGTCATGCGCAGACGGTTAAACTCGGTCTCGCAGTGCTGCTCGAGCGACTCGCCCACCATCTTGGTGGACAGGCGGACCTTCATGTCCTTAAGGCGCTCAATCTCTTCATCCTTGTAGCGAATCAGGTCATCGCTCGCGCGCTTGGCCTGCGCAAGCTCGAGCTCGTGTGCCGCCTTGGCTTGCTCCTCGCGAGAATCGCGCACCGCTAGCTCGCTCGTCAGCTTGGCACGTGCCTCATCGC
>CAJLLN010000168.1:0-3431 GCA_905207495.1 uncultured Collinsella sp.
CTTCACGCGCGCAGGGAAGTCCGCATGTCCGGGACGGGGCTTGCGGCGCAGCTCGGAGTAATCCTTGGAGCGCGTGTTGGTGTTCTCGATAATCGCTGCGATGGGCGCGCCGGTGGTGTGTCCATCGACCACACCGGCGATGATGTGCGCGGCGTCGGCCTCGCGGCGCTTGGTCGCGGTCTCGTCGCGACCGGGGGCGCGACGGTCTAAAAAGGCCTGCAGCTGCTCCTGGTCCACGGCGATGCCCGCCGGGATGCCATCGAGCGAGCAGCCGATAGCGGGGGAGTGTGACTGGCCGAAGATGCTTAAGTGCAAGACGTTGCCAAAGGTCGAGGACATGCTATTCCTCCTCGAGTGTGACCTTGCCGCCCAGCAGGCGGTAGTGGTCGAAGAAATCGGGATAGGACTTGTTGACAGCCTCGGCGCCGTGGATCACGACCTCGCCGGTGGCGCGGCTCGCGGCGATGGACGCCATCATGGCGATGCGGTGGTCGTTGTGCGAATCGACCTCGCCACCGGTGAAGGCATCGACACCCTTGATAATGAGGTCGTCACCGGCAATGCGCACCTGCGCGCCCAGCGCGGTGAGCTCGCGGGTGGTGGTGACCAGGCGGTCGGATTCCTTGATACGCAGACGGGCGCAATTGCGGATAAAGGTGCGGCCCTGTGCCAGGGAGGCCACGGCCGAGATAACGGGCACGAGGTCGGGGATGTCGTGGGCGCTCATCTCAAAGCCGGCGAGTTTGTCGGACTGCACGGTGGCGGCGTTGGTTGAGCGCACGATGCGGGCCCCAAAGCGCGAAAGCGCGGCGAGCACGTTGCGGTCGCCCTGTGCAGAGCTCAGCGACACGCCCTCGACGGTGATGGGGTCGGAGCCGATGGCGCCGGCGCACAGCCAAAAGGCAGCGTTGGACCAGTCACCCTCGACGGCCACGTTACCGGGCGTGCGATACGAGCCACTGCTCACGCGGAAGTTTGTGACCTCGGGCTGGCCGTCCCTGGCGGGAATACGCTCGACGTTGACCTCGACGCCAAAGGCCTTCATGGCCTGGATCGTCAGGTTGATGTAGGGGCGGCTCTCAATGAGGCCGGTCACCTGTACGCAGGAGGGCTGGGCCAGCAGCGGGGCCGCCAGCAGCAGGCCCGAGATGTACTGCGAGCTCACGTTGCCCGGCAGCACAAAAGTGCCCGGGCGCATACGGCCGTTCGTCTTGAGCGGAAAACCGCCCAGACCCTGCAGGTCGCAACCGGCGGCGATGATCTCGTCCGAGAGCGGGGAGAGCGGGCGGGCGCCCAAGCGTCCCTGACCCACAAAAGTGGCCTCCGCACCCAGCGCACAGGCGACGGGCAGCATAAAACGCAGCGTGGAGCCGCTCTCGCCGCAGTCGAGCGTACCGCCGGCGAGAGCCTTGAGCAGGCCAAATTCAACGCTCTTCATGGTGGGGTGGACTTGGAAGCCGTTGTCGACGGTCTCGATGCGGGCGCCGAGCGCCGTGAGGCAGCGTACCGTCGCCTCGATATCGGCGCAGGTGGTATTGCAGGTGACGTGCGTCTCGCCGTTGGCAAGCGCGGCGCAGATGATCAGGCGGTGAGCCATCGACTTGGACGCGATGGCGGGAACGGTGCCCTTGAGCGGGGACGGGGTGATGCGGGCTAGCATACGGAAGCGTCTCCCTTCTGGCCGAGGCCCTCGGCAATTAAATCGTGGAACGTGGAAAGCGGCGTGCGGTCGATGCTGCAACGGCCAATGTCGTGCGGAATTACCAGGTCGATGGTATCGCCCGCGCGCTTCTTGTCGTGGAGTGCCTCGGCAAAGACGGTGTCGGCATCCAAGTCGCAGTGAGTCTTGAGACCGTGACGGGTGCAGAGCTCCTCAATACGACAAGGCAGCTCGGCATCGCATACCCCGTGCAAGGCCGCGGCGCGCGTGATGATACCCATACCGATTGACACGCAGTTGCCGTGGGCGAGCTCAAAGTGCTCGCAGGCTTCGACAGCATGTCCGGCGCTGTGTCCAAAGTTGAGCAGCTTGCGCTGGTTTGTTTCGCGCTCGTCGGCAACGACCACGGCGCGCTTAATGTCGATATTGCGGGCGATGATGAGCGCCACGCGGGCGACGTCACGGTTGAGCAGCTCCAGCGTGAGCGGGGTCTTCTCCAGCTCGGCGAAAAGTTCGGGATCGGCAATCACGGCGTGCTTGACGACCTCGCCGCAGCCGTCGGCGAACTGCTCGGGCGTGAGGGTGGCGAGACACCCCACGTCCGCGATAACCACGCTCGGCTGCCAAAAGGCGCCGGCGAGGTTCTTGCCGGCAGCGAGATCGATAGCCGTCTTGCCGCCGACCGACGAATCCACCATGGCGAGTAGGCTCGTGGGGATCTGTACAAACTTACAGCCGCGCATGTAGGTGGCGGCCACAAAGCCGGCCACGTCGCCCACGACACCGCCGCCGAGTGCCACGATCACGTCGGAGCGCGAAAGCTCGTGCTCGGCCACAAACTCCAGGATGTTGATGTAGGTTTCGGCGCGCTTATGGGCCTCGCCGGCCTCGAAGGTGCAGATGCTCACCTCGTAGCCAGCTGCCTCAAGGCTCTGCTTAACGGGCATCTGGTAGAGCGGGCCCACGTTGGTGTCGGTCACGATGACGGCGCGCGAGCCGCCGGCGGTGGCGCGCACAAGCTCGCCCGCCTGTTCCAGCAAAAACGTGCCCACATGCACCTGATAGGAGCGTGCGGTGTCGATATCGATGGTAATCGCCATAAGCTTCGGTCCTTTCGACCTGGCGTGATAGGTGGTCTAGTGGGAGGCCTCGTCGTCGAGCGCGCGCTTGATGCGGTCGCCCTCGGCAAGGAGATTCTCCAGATAGCGCTGGTCACGGTCCTTGAGCGCACGGCTGTAGGCGCCAAGCGACTCGATCAGGTGGTCGATCTCGAAGGCAAGCGCGTCGGCGTCATCGATCATGAGCTCGGACCACATTTGCGGGTTGAGGTGCGCCACGCGGGTGAGGTCGCGGTAACTGCCGGCCGAAAAGCCGTGGTGGACCTGGGCGGTCGGGCTCTTTACGTAGGCGTTGGACACCACGTGCGCAAGCTGGCTCGTGAAGGCGATGACGCGGTCGTGCTCGGCGGCGCTGGTCACGCTGAACTTGCCAAAGCCCAAGGGGCGCACCATCTCGCGCACCTGGCCCAAAAGCTCCAGCTTAAGGGCATCGTCTACCGCGGGCGGAACGAGCACCAGGGGAGCGCCCTGGAACAGGTCGGCGCGGGAGTGCGCGTAGCCCGAGAACTGGGTGCCCGCCATGGGGTGCGCGCCCACAAAGTAAAAGCCGTGCTCGCGGGCAAGCTCGAAGGCGCGCTCGCACACGATGCCCTTGACGCCCACCGTGTCGATCACCACGGGGCCCATGATGGCCTCGGTGTCGGTGGCGTCGG
>CAJLLN010000169.1:0-3373 GCA_905207495.1 uncultured Collinsella sp.
GGCGCGCTCGGCCAAAATCGCGATGTAGCCGGTCGGGCGCTCACCCTCGGCAGGACCCGGCCAATCCTTAAGCGCACCGGCCCACGCGAGCTCATCAAATACGCGCGCGCAATCCTCGGCACCGCTCACCACATGAAAACGAAGACGCTGAGCATTGGCACCACAGGGAGTCAGGTGCGCCAGCTCCGCCAGCTCAAGCAAAAGCTCACGCGGCACGCGCATGGACTCGTCAAAGCGACGGCACGTACGGGCGCGGCGAACCAACGCATCAAACGCGTTCAAGCCGAGCTTTTCGCAACCCTGCTTTGCCATCGACTCGGCGCTTACCGGCGCCGCGGGAACTGCTTCGTTCATAGGGACCCCCAATACAAGCCAATTGTTCTTAGGAGAATCTAACCTAAAACCTAGGCAATTACATACAACGGCGTAATGTTCTACAATTGTTGATTAATCCTCACTGGGGCGGGAACAAAAGTAACAATTCGGGAATGTGGGGCGGCAATTCGTCCTTCCCGCCCCATGCATCGGCGCCCTTGGGCGATACTTGTTGCAGCACTTTTGGCGTACGCCGCACGGAGAGCAATGAACGCGACGTGCACCACACGGAAAGGAGACATTATGGGCATCTTTAAGAACGATGACCAAAAATCGAGCCAGTTTGGATTTGACGAGAAAAGCATGGCGGGCAAAGCCGTCAAGGCCGTACGCTGGATCTACGCCATCACGGGCGTCTTAGCGCTCATTGCTGGTATCGCGCTGCTTTTTGCACCCGCCAAGTCCCTCGTCTTTTTGACGACTGTCCTGGGTTTTTACTTTGTAATCACTGCTGCCATTAGGCTGTTCACTGCCATTTTTGAGCCGCTGCTGCCCACCGGCTGGCGCGTGACGAGCATCATCTCCAACCTACTCATTATCTTGGGCGGCGTCATAATCCTGCGCAACCAGGCCTTCTCGACCGCGACGCTCACCACGATGGTGGTTATCGTGGCCGGCTTTGGCTGGATTGTCGAAGGTGTCATGTCCATTCTGGAGTCCGAGCTTTCGTCCAACCGCGCCCTCGCTATCCTGAGCGGCGCACTCTCCATCATCGCCGGCATGTTCGTGTTTATCTATCCGCTGTGGTCGACCAAGATGCTCGTTATCTTTAGCGGCGCCGCGCTGCTGGTGTTTGGCGTTACGCTGATTGTTCGCGCTATTCAATTTGGCAAACTGGTGCACTAGATGCCGCGAACGCTCTTTATTGATGCCGACGCCTGCCCGGTCACGCGCGAGTCGATTGACTGCGCGCGGCGGGCGGGCGTCGCCGTTGTTATCGCCGGCAACAGCACGCAAAACTTGGAACGGCACATTCGCCGCGACGACCCGCGCGATGCCGAGCACGCGCGACGCGGCTTTTGGGTCACGACGCTCGATGTGAGCGTGGGCGCCGACAGCGCCGACTTTGCCATTGTCGAACGCCTGCAGGCGGGCGACGTAGTCGTGACGCAGGACATTGGCTTGGCGAGCATGGTGCTCGGCCGCGATGCCGCCGCAATCGGTGTGCGCGGGCGCGTCTACGACAAAGCGACCATCGACATGCAGCTGTTTATTCGCCACGAGGAAAAGAAGGTGCGCCGCGCCGGCGGACGCACTCGCGGACCGGCGGCATTTACCAGCGAAGACCGCGCTCGCTTTAAACGCAACCTCACCGAGCTGCTCCGCTAACCAAGGTAGATTTTTGGGACATGTCCGGAAATCTGCTTTTTGCTTTGGGCGGTGTGAGCGCTCAAAATCCATGGCTCAACAAAAAACGGGCTTCAAAATGCCATGCGTCGCCGCATTGTGCAGGCGCCGAGCATGGCTATTTTGAAGCCCGTTTTGTTAGGCCCACTTAGAGGCCGAAGGCGGATAGGATGAGGCCCCAGCCGGCACCGATGACGTACATCATGATCAGGAACAGGACGTTTTCGCGGGCGCTGCGGTTGGTGCGGAACAGCACCAGGTAGCCCACACCGGCAGAGATGAGCGTGCCGGCGAGCATCGGGGCCAATTGCAGCGCGCCTTCCAGATATAGCTGCGTAATGACCACGCTCGCCGAGCAGTTGGGAATCAGGCCGACAAGCGCCGAACCCAAGACGGCGAGCGTCTCGTTGCCGCGCAGGAACTGCTCGATTGCGGACTCGCCGAACGTCTCGAGCACGGCAACCAGAATCAGCGTCACCAGGAAAATGAATACCGATACCTGCACGGTGTGGGAGATGGCGCTGCGGATAATCGACAGGACAGGCGTCCCTTCGTGGGAATGGGAGTGACCGTGACCATCATGGTGTTCATATTCGCCCTCATGACCGTGATCGTGGCCATGTCCGTGTTCGTGCTCGTCCTCGTCTTCATCACAACCGCAATGGTCGCGCTCGCACAGCTCGTGGATGTGGTCGGCGCTCACGCCCGCCTCGGCCACCTCGTCGATGATGTCACCGCCGCTGTGGTCGTCGTGCGCGCAGTTCACATGAGCCGGATTGGCAGCGGTTCCCAGCACGGTACGGCGAATCGCCGCATGCGCGCGAGCGTTACGACGCAGGCCGCGAATGGCAGCGTCCACGATAAAGCCCGTGACCAGCGCGATCAGTGCCTTCGAAGCCAAAAGCATCGCCATGGTCTGCACGGGCACCTGCTCGGCGAACAACAGCGGCAGCATCTCATCGGAGGTCGAAAGGAACACCGCCACCAACGTGCCCAAGGTCACGACACGACCGGCGTACAGTGTGGCCGCCATTGCCGAAAAGCCGCACTGCGGCACCATGCCCAGCAACGAGCCAACGACGGGGCCGGCGGCTCCGGCACGCTTGATGGCGCCGTTAACGCGGTTGCCCGCAACATGCTCGAGCGTCTCGAGGGCCAGATATGTCACCAACAAAAACGGCACCAGCGACAGCGTGTCCTTGCCGGCGTCGAGCAAAATATCAATCAGCAAATCCATGAAGGGTGGAACCTTTCGTGTCTTTCGGCAGCATTGTAAAAGTCCTAGCGGTCAACTAGGGTATTGTAGTTGACCTAGGCGTGGTGCCAATAGTTGCCCATGGTAAACTATCATCTCGCCATAACTCAATGCCACCGAGCCGCGCGACGCGGCCCGTCCAAGGAGCAGTCTATGAACGTTTCGCAAGCACTCGAATACGAGCGCCAGCCGTTTATCCCCATGTTTATCTATGGCGATCATGGCGCCATGGAGTCCGAGCGCCAGAAGGGCGAAGAGGCCCTTAAAGTGCTCGAAACCGAGTACTTTACCGCCGAGGGCGACCCCAGCTTCGACTTTGCCACCGTGCGCGACCTGGCTGACCGCAACCGCGACCTGTGCGACCAGATTGGCGAGGCACGCCTGCGCAACGTGACG
>CAJLLN010000170.1:0-3301 GCA_905207495.1 uncultured Collinsella sp.
AAAAACACCTTGCCAAATAGGAGCGTCAGGACGAAAGAACCCCCGCCGCACGTAGTGCGCAGCGGGGGTTCTTTCATGTCCGAGGACGTCCGCGAAGGTCAGCCCTCAGATCCTGCGACGGGAGACCTAGGCCTCGTTGTACACCGTCTTGAGCTTCAGCAGGTGAGCGTAGCGGTCCATGGCGGCCTGCTCGTTCTCCTTGAAGAGCTCCTCGGCGCGCTCGGGGAAGGAACGCGTCAGCGAAGCGTAACGGGCTTCGTTCATCAGGAACTCCTGATAACCGCCCGCGGGCTCCTTGGAATCGAGCGAGAACTTCTTGCCGGCAGCAGCCTCGGGGTTGAAGCGGAAGAGGTTCCAGTAACCGCACTCGACAGCCTTCTTCATCTCGGCCTGGCAGTTCTGCATGCCGCCCTTCTTGATGGAGTGCATCTCGCAGGGGCTGTAGCCGATGATGAGGGACGGGCCGTCGTAGGCCTCGGCCTCGTGAATGGCCTTGAGGGTCTGAGCCGGGTTGGCGCCCATGGCGACCTGCGCCACGTAGACGTAGCCGTAGCTCATGGCGATCTCGGCCAGGGACTTCTTCTTGGTCACCTTACCGGCAGCGGCGAACTGAGCGACCTGGCCCAGGTTCGAGGCCTTGGAGGCCTGACCGCCGGTGTTGGAGTAGACCTCGGTGTCGAAGACGAAGACGTTGACGTTGTGGCCGGAAGCCAGGACGTGGTCCAGGCCACCGAAGCCGATGTCGTAGGCCCAGCCGTCGCCGCCGAAGATCCAGAAGGACTTCTTGGTGAGGTAAGCCTTGTCGGCGAGGATCGCCTTGGAAGCGTCGCAGCCGCACTTCTCGAGCTCGGCAACGTAGGCGGCGGCAGCGGTCTTGGAGGCCTCGGCGTCGTTGACGGAGTCGATCCAAGCCTGACCAGCGGCCTTGAGCTCGTCGGACGGACCGTCAGCGGCGATGATTTCCTGCGTAGCAGCGATCAGCTTCTTCTGAACGGCCTCATAGCCAACGGCCATGCCCAGACCGTGCTCGGCATTGTCCTCGAACAGGGAGTTGTTCCACGCCGGGCCGTGACCGTCCTTGTCCTTGCAGTAAGGAGCGGTGGCAGCGGGGTTGCCCCAAATGGAGGAGCAGCCGGTGGCGTTGGAGATGAACATGCGGTCGCCGGCAACCTGGGTCACCAGACGTGCATAGGCGGTCTCGGCGCAGCCGGCGCAGGAGCCGGAGAACTCCAGGTAGGGCTGCTTAAACTGGCTGCCCTTGACGTTGGCCGCGATGAGCTCCTTCTTCTCGGAGACGTTCTCGACCATATAGTCCCAAACGGGCTGCTGGTCCATCTCCTGCTCGGTGGGAACCATCTCGAGGGCGCCCTTGGGGCAGACCTTGACGCAGTTGGTGCAGCCCATGCAGTCGAGCGGGGACACGGCCATGGTGAACTTCATGCCCTTGGCCTTGGGGCCCATGGCGTCGAGCGTGCGGGTAGCCTCGGGCGCGGCGGCAGCCTCGTCCTCGGTCATCGCGAACGGACGGATGGTGGCATGCGGGCACACATAGGCGCACTGGTTGCACTGGATGCACTTGGTCTCGTCCCAGTGGGGAACGACGACGGCGACGCCGCGCTTCTCGTATGCGGAGGCGCCCAGCTCAAACTGGCCGTCGGCGCAATCGACGAAGGCGGAAACAGGCAAGCTGTCGCCATCCATGCGATCGATGGGCTCGAGCAGGTTCTTGACCTGCTGGGCGATGGCGGACTTGGTCTCCTCGGAGAGCTCGACGGGAGCGGCATCCTCGGCAGTTGCCCAGTCGGCCGGAACCTCGAACTTGCGGAAGGCGGTAGCGCCGGCATCGATGGCCTTGTGGTTGGCGTCGACGATGGCCTGGCCCTTCTTCATGTAGGACTTGGTGGCCGCGTCCTTCATGTACTGCAGGGCGTCCTCGGCGGGCAGGACCTTGGCCAGCGCGAAGAAGGCGGACTGGAGCACCGTGTTGGTGCGCTTGCCCATGCCGACCTTGGCGGCCAGGTCGATAGCGTCGATCAGGTAAACGTTGACGTTGTTGTTCGCGATGTAGCGCTTGGCCACGGCGGGCATGTGCTCAGCGAACTCTTCGTCGCTCCACTGGCAGTTGACCAGGAAGGTGCCGCCCGGCTTGACGTCGCGGACCATCTTGAAGCCCTTGACGATGTAGCTGGGGTTATGGCAAGCGACAAAGTCGGCCTTGGTCACGTAGTACGGCGAACGGATCGGGGAATCACCAAAGCGCAGGTGCGAAACGGTGACGCCGCCGGTCTTCTTGGAGTCGTACTGGAAGTAGGCCTGAACGTACTTGTCGGTGTGATCGCCGATGATCTTGATCGAGTTCTTGTTGGCGCCGACGGTACCGTCGCCACCCAGACCCCAGAACTTGCACTCGATGGTGCCGGGGGCTGCGGTGTTGGGCGCATCCTCGGCCTCGGGCAGGCTCAGGTTGGTCACGTCATCGACAATGCCGATGGTGAACTCGCGCTTGGGCTCGTCCTTCTTGAGCTCCTCGAAGACAGCGAACGCGGACGCAGGAGGCGTGTCCTTGCTGCCCAGGCCATAACGGCCGCCGACGACCTTGATGCCCGTCTTGCCGGCCTCGTAGAGAGCGGAGACGACGTCCTGGTAGAGCGGCTCGCCGATGGAACCCGGCTCCTTGGTACGGTCCATGACGGCGATCTTCTGGACGGTCTCGGGGAGAACGTCGACAAAGTGCTTGATGGAGAACGGACGGAACAGGCGAACCTTGACCAGGCCGACCTTCTCGCCGTGAGCGTTGAGGTAGTCGATGACTTCCTCGAGCACGTCGCAGAAGGAGCCCATGCACACGACGACGCGATCAGCATCGGGAGCGCCGTAGTAGTTGAACAGGCCGTAATCGGTGCCGAGCTTCTCGTTGATCTTCTTCATGTAGCCCTCGACGACGGCGGGAAGCTCGTCGTAGACCTTGTTGCAGGCCTCGCGGTTCTGGAAGAAGATGTCGCCGTTCTCGTGGCTACCGCGGGTGTGCGGGTGCTCAGGGTTGAGCGCGTGATCGCGGAAAGCCTGGACGGCGTCCATGTCGCACATCTCGGCCAGATCCTTGTAGTCCCACATGGCGACCTTCTGGATCTCGTGGCTGGTGCGGAAGCCGTCGAAGAAGTTAAGGAACGGAGTCTTGCCCTCGATGGCGGCAAGGTGAGCCACCGGCGAGAGGTCCATGACCTCCTGGACGTTGCCCTCGGCGAGCATGGCGAAACCGGTCTGGCGGCAGGCCATGACGTCGGAATGATCGCCGAAGATG
>CAJLLN010000171.1:0-3280 GCA_905207495.1 uncultured Collinsella sp.
GCTCGCGGCAGCCTCGGTACGGCCCCAGGCGATCCACCAACCGGACATGGCAGCGGCAAAGATCACCGCGACCGGCAACATCGACAGGATGCCCTGCGCCTGCATGGTGGCGTTGGCCATGAGCACCAAAAAGCCCACAGCCGAGATGGCCGAGCCAATCTGGGGGGCCAGGCCAGCCGCCGCTCCGATCGCGATAGCCGCAATGACCAGGCCGGGAAGCGCCGCGACCCCGGCCGTTTGCATCAGCAAAAAGCTAAAGGTGCCGCACGTTAGCGCCGAGATAATGCGCATGGTGTAGTCGCGCGCATGGCTCCAGCGCGTGCCCGCCCAGCCGAGTGCGGGGTCGATCTCGATGGCGTCGTCCTCGTAGTGCGACGGCTCGATATCGTCGAGCTCCTGCTCGTCATCCGAAAGCTCGCCAACCATTTGCTCCAGGCTGCGACGGCCCTCGCGCACGCTGCCCAGACCGGCAAGGAGCTGGTCGCAAAATGCCTCGATGCTGTTGGGGCGGTCCTGCGGCATGGGGGAGAGCGCGCTCATGAGCGCGGCCTCGGCTCCCGGGGGAAAGTGTGGTATCAGCTCGCTGGGATAGGTGGCGCCGCCGATGATGCGGTCGAGCGAGTCGGCGGGCGTGGCCGCCATAAAGGGAGCGCTGCCGCACAGGCCCTCGTAGATCACACAGGCGAGGGCAAAGACATCGGCGCGCTCATCGACCGTGCCGGTCTCGATATCGAGCTGCTCGGGCGGCATGTAGCCGATGGTGCCGCCGCGTGAGCCGCCAAAGCCACCGGCGGACGACAGTCGCGCCATGCCAAAGTCGGTGAGCTTTACATTGCCCGAGTGGTCGATGAGCACGTTGGCGGGCTTAATGTCCAGGTGGAGTACGCCATTGCTATGGGCGAAGGTGAGCGCCTGGCCCAGGGCATCGGCAATGGCCGCGGCCTCGTCAAAGGTAAGTGAGTGGCCGTCCACGCGATGCAAAAACTCGGCCAGCGACATGCCATCGACATATTCCATAACCAGGTAGGCATAGGCTGTGTCGTGCGTAAAGTCGATGACCTGCACGATATTGGGATGTTGAAGCATGGCGGCGGTGTGCGCCTCGCGCAGGACATCCATGATGTCGCTGGCGGGCATGCCGGCACCGTTGATAAGGGGGATGCGCTTAATGGCGACGCGGCGGCGCAGGTGCGTGTCGCGGCAGATCTCGATGGAGCCAAAACCGCCGGTCGCAAGTGTCTCGAGCGGCTGGTACCGCTTGAGCAGCTCGCGAGAGCTGGTGCCCTCCAAAGGAACGTCCGGCGAGAACCGGGCGGTATGTTGCGAGAAAAGCGGCATGGCCAACCCTCGTGCGTTTAAAGTTCGTTTGCGAGCGGCGGGCGCGGAGCCGAGCCGTTCGCGGTGGCATAGATGCTGCTAGTGTAGCACGCTCGGGTGCATGGGGAGGATAGCGGGATGCGAGGCTGCCTGCCTGGCTTGGCCTTAGCGCTTCTTCTTGTTCTTCTTCTGCTTGCGCTTGGTCTCCTGGGGCTTGTCGCCCTGCTTGGCCTCGGCGGCGGCCTTCTCGGCCTTCATTTTCTTCTTCTTGGTCTCGATGCGGAGTTTTTTGTTGATGCGGGCCTTGAGGAAGGGACCGAACTGCTCGGCATCGCCACGGACGAAGGTGTCCTTGGGGATCGTCACGCCCTGGTCGGCGAACATGGCCACAAAGATGCGCTCGCCGTCGAGCACGTGGTCGAGCTTGTCAAACGGGAAGAACTGTGACTTACCGCTCTTGCCCCAAACCATCAGGCCGTCCTCGTTGGCGGCGACGCGGCGATAGCGGCCACCCATTGACTCGTCGGCCTCAACGGCGTCGATAAAGTCGCGGGCGAGGGTGTGGTGCAGGTTTTTGCTCCACCAGGCCAAAAAGGCGCCGAATACGATCAGGACGACGCCAAACTTGATCCAGTTGCCGCCGGCCACCAGCATGCCGATGCCGATGAGCGCGGCAATTGCCGCGGCGACATACAGCGAGCCGCGACGCCTGGGCGAGGCGACCAGACGGGCGAAGTCGGTGACCAGGTCGTTTTCGTACTGGTACTCGTTGAGGTACAGGATGCCGTCGTCGGCTGCGGCCTGCTCCTCGAGCGCGACCTCAACCTGGTCGGCTGCTTCGGAGGGAACGAGGTTGCTCTCTGCGTCTGCCATGCTCTTTGGACTCCTATCGCGGCGGGCTCGCCGTACGGGTTATTATGAATGCAGTATGCCGTGCGACCGCTTGGCCGTCGCGGCAACAAGACTCAGTATACCCGGGGGAGCACCCATGGAATCGTTGTACCGAAAGTATCGCCCGCTCACCTTCGACTCTGTGGTGGGCCAGCAGCATATCGTCTCGACGCTCGAGCACGCCATCACCGAGGGGCGCCTGTCCCACGCCTACCTGTTCTGCGGACCGCGCGGCACGGGCAAGACCACCATGGCGCGCATTCTGGCCAAGGCACTGCTGTGCCGCAATGCCGAGGCGGCGCGCGCCGAGGGTGCAAGCGGCTGCATGCCCGACGGCACTTGCGAGGAGTGCGAGCTCATTGCCGAGGGCAACCACCCGGATGTCTACGAGCTCGATGCTGCAAGCCGTACCGGCGTGGACAACGTGCGCGAGGAGATCATCAACTCCGTCAACTTTGCCCCGGTGCGCGGCAAGTACAAGATCTATATCATCGACGAGGTCCACATGCTCACGACGGCGGCGTTCAACGCGCTGCTCAAGACGCTTGAGGAGCCGCCGGCACACGTGATCTTTGTGCTGTGCACCACCGACCCGCAAAAGATTCTGGAGACCATCCTCTCGCGCTGCCAGCGTTTCGATTTCCATCGCATCGGCAACGAGGATATCGAGCATCGCCTGGCATACGTGTGCGAGCAGGAGGGCTTCGATTACGACGACGAGGCACTCGCCATTGTGGCGCGCCATGCCAAGGGCGGTATGCGCGACGCGCTTTCCACGCTGGAGCAGCTGAGCGTCTTTGGCAACGGTTCTGTGCATGCGGACGACGCCCGCTCGCTTTTAGGCGAGGTTTCGGACCAGATTCTGGGCGAGTTTTCCCGCGCCATTGCCGATCGCGATGTTGCCGAGCTGTATGGGCTTATTCGCGCGCAGGTCGAGGAAGGTAACGATCTGCTGGAGCTGACGCGCGACCTGGTGGCGCACGTGCGCGACGTGTATGTTGCCTGCGTTGCCGGTGCCCGTGCCGAGTTGTTTGAGGGCGGCTCCGAGCAGGCCGAGGCGCTTGCTGCCGAG
>CAJLLN010000172.1:0-3258 GCA_905207495.1 uncultured Collinsella sp.
GCGCCCAGCCGCCGCCGGCGGCGCCGCCCTTGACGCCAAAGACGGGGCCGAGCGAAGGCTCACGCAAGGCCACAGCGCTCTTGACGCCGCGACGGCGCAGGCCGTCGGCCAGACCGATGGTCGTGGTGGTCTTACCCTCGCCGGCGGGCGTGGGGTTGATGGCGGTCACGAGGACGAGCTTGGCCCGGTGATCGGTCGGCTCGTTGAGCAGCGAATAGTCAACCTTAGCCTTGTCGAAGCCGTACGGAATCAGGTGCTTTACGTCGACGCCGGCGTTCTTAGCCACCTCGGTAATGGGCAGCGGCGTGACGGAACGTGCGATTTCGATGTCAGTAGGCATGGGCGGTCCTTTCGTTACCGAATGAGAAAAAGACCAATTCAGCATAGCACGGGCGCGCAATAGTAAAACACCCGTAACCGATGAATGGCGATATGTTTATCCAATGCTCAGCGATAGCCTACAGACCAGCCAAAACAAACCCGCCTCTAAACGGCTGGCTCGATGCCCAAATGTTCAAAGGTGCGAAGCGTTGCCTGACGGCCCTGGGGCGTACGAATCATCAAGCCGCACTGCAGCAGATAGGGCTCATAGACATCCTCGAGCGTACCCGGGTCCTCGCCCACCGCGCTGGCAAGGGTCGTCAGGCCCACGGCACGGCCGGAGAACGTCTTGGCAAGCGTCTCCAAGATGCGAATATCCATCCAGTCCAGACCAAGCTCATCGATCTCGAAGAACTCGAGCGCCTGACGGCAGATATCAAGCTCAATAGGACCGTTGCCGCGCACCTGCGCATAGTCGCGCACGCGCTTGAGCAGACGGTTGGCCAAGCGCGGCGTACCACGCGAGCGCGAGCCGATCTCGAGTGCACTCGGATGGTCTATCGTCACGCCCAGGATGGTCGCCGAACGCGTCACGATCTGAGCGAGCTCCTCGACCGTGTAGTAGTCCAGGCGATACGAAATGCCAAAGCGGTCGCGCAGCGGGCCGGTCAGCATGCCCGAGCGGGTCGTTGCCGCCACCAACGTAAACTTGGGGATATCCAGGCGAATCGAGCGAGCGGCCGGACCTTTACCGATCACGATATCGAGCGCAAAGTCCTCCATAGCGGGATACAGGACTTCCTCGACCGAGCGGTTAAGACGGTGGATCTCGTCGATAAACAGCACGTCACCCGGCTGCAGGTTGGTAAGGATAGCCGCGAGGTCACCGGTACGCGCGATGGCCGGACCGCTCGTCGTCTTGATCTGAGCGCCCAGCTCGTTGGCGATAACGGTGGCCAGCGTGGTCTTGCCCAGGCCCGGAGGGCCCGAAAAGATCACGTGGTCGAGCGTCTCGCCACGGCTCTGCGCCGCCTCGATCAGCACGCGAAGGCTCTGCTTGATATGCTCCTGACCGCAGTAGTCGTCCAGGCGCTGGGGACGCAGGGTACGGTCGACATCGAGGTCTTCGGGCGTCAGCTCCGAGCCCACCATACGCTCACCGTGCGCCATGGATGCCGCCGGCGAGCTGCCGGGCGTCGCCCACAGGTCCTGAGAGTCATCGGCTTCCCACATCACGCATCCATTCCGAGTCGCTTAAGCGCCGCGCCGAGCAGATCCTCGACACGCATATCCTGCCCATCATACCCGCTCAGGGCAACCTCGGTCTCCTGCGGGCTAAAGCCCATGGAAAGGAGCGCCGCGCGGGCATCATCGATTGCCGAGGGAGCGGCGGCGGGCACAGGCATCGCAACCTGGCCGGGAATCACGTCGACCGGCACAAAGCCCTTATCCTTGGCAAAGGTACTCTTGAGTTCCAGGATCAGGCGCTGCGCGGTCTTTTTGCCTACACCGGGTACCTTGGCCATGCCCTTGTCGTCCTCGGCCATCACCAGGGAATACAGCTGTCCCACGGTATAGGTGGAAAGCACGGCGAGCGCCAAGCGCGGACCGACGCCCGAGACGGACACGAGCCGGTCAAACATCGTACGCTCGTCCTTGGAGGCAAAGCCAAAGAGTGTCATGGCGTCCTCGCGCACCTGCATGCGGGTATAGAGGCGAACCTCACCGCCGGGCGTGGGCAGCGTGGCAGCAGTGCTGCCAGATATGCCAAGTTCAAAGCCTACGCCCGATACATCGACGACGGCCGAGCTCATCGTGGCCTCGACAAGCGTTCCATGGAGCTGGGAGATCATCAGTATCCGGTTCCTCTCTGTTGATAGAACTCGCCGCCGGTAAGCGCCCGGGTGCGGCTTAGGTTAACGTGACAGATGGCGCAGGCCAGGGCATCGGCGGCGTGGTCTGGGTGTGGGTCGTGATCGAGCTGCGTGAGCGTGCGCACCATGTAGGCAACCTGCCGTTTATCTGCAGCGCCCGTGCCCACCACGGCCTGTTTGATCTGCATGGGCGTGTATTCGCCAATCTCGAGTGCGCACTCCGAAAGCGCCACGAGCGCGGCACCGCGGGCATGCGCCGTGGGGATGGCCGAGCGGACGTTGGCGCCAAAGTAAATGCTCTCGATAGCAGCGGTATCGGGACGGTAGCGTTCGACGACGCCCTTGAGGTCGCGGGCGATATGTGACAGGCGCACCGCGAGCGGGCTGCCCGCGCTGGTCTCGATGCAACCGTAGGCACGGCAACGAACCTCGCCACGCCGCTCTTCGATAATCCCCCAGCCCGTATGGGCCAAACCAGGGTCGATACCCAAAATGACCAAGCCAACCTCCCCTCGCCACAAGCACGGCGCAAGACAAGGCCCCGCGCACTATTAACGAACGTCTGTTCTAGAATAACACAACGGGGCCAAGATGCTTAGTTGAAGTATCGGGGTTGGGAGCGAATCCCATCCCATAGTTAGTTTTGAGAGAAAAAGGGGAACTGCCTCGGATCCATCGGCGGCTGCGGCATCGGCGTGCCCTGGGGCCCACCCTGCGGTCCGCCCTGGCCGCCCATCATTTTTTCGATGGCGTCCTGGACCTCACCCTCAAACTTTTTCATACCCTCATGCAGGCGACGCTGGCCATCCTCGGAGCGCAGCTCCTCCATCTGCTCGGGCGAAATACCCAACAGGTCACCCAGTATGCCCATCATCTCGCCACGCATACGCTCGCTTGTATCCTCGTCGGCAAAGCGGTTCACCTCGGCGCGCGCCAGCGCATCGACCGTCATGCGTTCCTTGCCGCTCAGCCCCAGGTCGGCCCACGCGAGCATGTACGGCCAAGCGCGCTCGACAAACGAACGGGCCGAGACGATCGGCGCCGTCGGCAGCATGCGGCGGGC
>CAJLLN010000173.1:0-3226 GCA_905207495.1 uncultured Collinsella sp.
TATCGTGGTTGCGGCGGTCAAGCCGTACATGATTGAGAAGGTCTTCGCTCCACTCAAGGATGCGCTTGCCGACAAGGTCGTCCTTTCGGTTGCCTGGACTTGGGATAGCGCAAAGTGGGAACAGGTCCTGCCAGGTGTCGCTCATATCTCGACGGTGCCCAACACGCCGGTTTCGGTGGGCGAGGGCGTTATCGCTTGCGAGAAGGCTTCCACGCTTAGCGATGAGCAGCGTGCCACGGTGCTCGGTCTGCTCGGAAAGCTTGGCACGGTGGTCGAGCTCGATTCGAGTCTGCTGTTTGTGGGCGGTACCGTGGGCGGTTGCGCCCCGGCGTTTGTCGCCATGGCGATCGAGGCTCTGGGCGATGCGGCCGTCAAACACGGTATTCCGCGCGCCGATGCCTATCGCATTGTGAGCCAGATGGTGCTGGGTACGGCAAAGCTGCAGCTTGCAACCGGTCAGCATCCCGCAGCGATGAAGGATGCCGTGTGCTCGCCCGGCGGCGCTACCATCAAGGGCGTCGTCGCGCTCGAGGATGCCGGCATGCGCAGCGCCCTCGTCAAGGCCATCGACGCTACTCTCCAGTAAACTGGCCAATAAGGGACAGGTTTATTTTGGCAGGTTTTTCCTGCGGTTTTGTACCTTGAGCAAAAAGCGCCCCGCAACTGGCTCAATTCCAGTTGCGGGGCGCTTGCGTTTGCTCAGATAAAACCGACCAAAATAAGCCTGTCTTTTTTGGCAGGTTAGTCCCAGAAGCTGTCTTCTTCGTCCTCGGACTTGGGTCCGCGGTCGACATACATCTTATGGGTGCGCTTCTCCATTACAAAGGCAAGAATCGCAAACAGCAGGATGCCGCCGGCGAAAAGGATGGCAAAACCGGTGCGGGTGCCAAACAAAAAGGAAAAAACTGCGTCCATTGGGTGCCTTCTTGCGTAGTTGGGTTGGGTCGTAAACGCTCATAAGTATATACTTGCCCATACATGTACAAGGTTGCAACCTAAATGGAATGTATATCGCCGGAGGATCTAATGCTTGATATCAAGTTTGTTCGCGAGAACCCCGATGCCATCGATACCGCCATGGCAAATCGCCAGACGTCTTGGGATCGCGAGAAGTTCTTTGAACTCGACGACGAGCGCCGTGCCGTCATCACCGAGGTCGAGGAGCTCCAGGCCACGCGTAACGCCGAGTCCAAGAAGATTGGCGCCCTGATGAAGGAGGGCAAGAAGGACGAGGCCGAGGCCGCCAAGGAGGCCGTGCGCGCCGTCAACGAGAAGATCGACGGTCTGGCCGAGCGCCGTACCGCTCTTGAGCAGGAGCAGTACGACTTCATGGCACACCTGCCCAACATTCCGTGCGAGGCCACCCCGTACGGTAAGGACGAGGACGAGAACATCGAGCGTCGCCGCTGGGGTACCCCGCGCGAGTTCGACTTCGACTTTAAGCCGCACTGGGATCTGGGTACCGATCTGGACATCCTCGACTTCGAGCGCGGCAACAAGCTCTCCGGCAGCCGCTTCACCGTTCTCGGTGGCGCCGGCGCCCGCCTGGAGCGCGCCCTTATCAACTTCTTCCTGGACACGCACACGAGCCGTGGCTTCAAGGAGTGGTGGCCGCCCATCGTCGTCAAGCGTCAGACCATGTTCGGCACGGGCCAGCTGCCCAAATTTGAGGACGACGCCTATCACGTCTCGGGCGACAACTTCCTGATCCCTACCGCCGAGGTCGTACTGACTAACCTGCATGCCGGTGAGGTTCTGGACGCCGACACTCTGCCTCGCCGCTACACTGCCTTCACCCCCTGCTTCCGCGAGGAGGCCGGTTCCGCTGGTCGCGACACCCGCGGCATCATTCGCCAGCACGAGTTCGACAAGGTCGAGATGGTCAAGTTTGCCAAGCCGGAGGAGTCCGACGAGGAGCTCGAGAGCATGACCGCCGAGGCCGAGTACCTGCTGCAGCAGCTGGGCCTGCCGTATCGCGTGATTAGCCTGTGCACCGGCGACCTGGGCTTCTCTGCCCGTCAGACCTACGACGTCGAGGTTTGGCTGCCGAGCTACAACGCCTACAAGGAGATCAGCTCCTGCTCCAATTGCGGCGACTTCCAGGCCCGTCGCGCCAACATCAAGTATCGCGACCCCGAGAACTTCAAGGGCTCGCGCTACCTGCACACCCTTAACGGTTCCGGCCTGCCGGCTGGTCGTACCATGGCTGCCATTCTGGAGAACTACCAGAACGCCGACGGCACCATCACGATCCCCGAGGTTCTGCGTCCCTACATGGGCGGCCTCGAGAAGATCGAGCCGGTCGCGTAAACTATCTGCATAGGCGATTTGCGAGGGCGCTCCTTTTAGGGGCGCCCTTTTTGTGTGCGGCTATACCATGCCGTGCGGACAGCTCGATAGAAAACACACGAACAAACGTTCTGTATACATGCATTTACCTGCTATGCTTTTGCTAACTAAGAGCAAGAGAAAGGGGATGTGATGGAGCTGTTCGACGAGCGGGTTGTGTTGTTCCAGAGCGATGAGGGCGGGGAGCACCTGCTGGTAACGTGCGAGCCGTCGGGTATGGGTGGCTTGGTGGTTCGGCAGACGAGTGAGGGACCATTGACGCAATGGTGCTATGAGGAGTCGCCGCATGTGGTCGAGACGTTTGTAGCGCATGAGGCGCTTGTTGTCCTTGAGCACTTCTATGGCGTTGGAACTTCTAATCAGGTGGCCCGAATGCTGAGCATCTCGTTTGCCGACTACGACTGTGCCCAACGGGTGCGGTCGCTTCTAGGGGAGCTTGGCGCCGGGTTCGATGTGATCGAAAAGCCAATCGATCGCACGAAAAGCGCTGATGCTCGTGGCGCAGCGCGACAAATTGCGGCCCGCGCGAAAAAAGTTTGAGATTTTGCTTGACTCTAACGAACTAAAGTGGTTTTATATGTCTTGCGCTGCGGCGTTACCTCAGCTGGATAGAGGGTCTGACTACGAATCAGAACGTCATAGGTTCGAATCCTATACGCCGCACCAATTGAGTTTTTAGCCTCCGGAAACGGGGGCTTTTTTATATCGCGATGCGTCGAAGATCGCATCAAGTGGTCAAAATGAGTAAAAATCAAATTCAATAACTTTTTTTGAAAAACGCTTGACCTTTATTCAGTCCATGTGCATAATAATCAACAAGTCGCGGCGTTACCTCAGCTGGATAGAGGGTCTGACTACGAATCAGAACGTCATAGGT
>CAJLLN010000174.1:0-3216 GCA_905207495.1 uncultured Collinsella sp.
AGGAGCTAAGCCGGCGTAACGCCGGCGGTCCCGACAGTAGCCAGGCCACACGCCGTCGCCGCGAGCGCAATCGCCAACCCGTCCCCGTCCGCTGCATGGTCAACGCTTGGTGGAACCGTCTACTCGGCGCCGTCTACGGCGGCGGCTTCTCCATGCAGGAAGCGGAATACGAGGAGCACGCCACCCGCCGCGACTATCTTTGGAACACCCTCGGCACCGCCGTGTGGGGCTTGGCGTTTCCGCTGCTCACCATCGTGTCTACGCAGCTCGTGGGTGCCGAAGAAGCAGGCAAATTCTCCATCGCCTTTGTCACCGGCACACTCATCATGATCGCGTGCAACTACGGCGTGCGCAATTTCCAGGTCTCGGACATCGACGAAAAGACGTCCTTTGCCTCCTACCAGCTCAACCGCTGGCTTTGCGGAGCGCTCGCCCTAGGCTGCGGCCTCATGTACAGCAGCGCCCGCGGCTATGACGCGCAGATGGCGACGATCGGCCTGGGCGTCTACCTGTATAAGGTCATCGACGGCGTCGCCGACGTGTACGAAGGCCGCCTGCAGCAGGCCGACAAACTCTACTTGGCTGGAATGAGCCAAACGCTACGCTCCGTCGGCGTCATCGCGGTCTTCAGCGTGGCGCTGTTCCTCACGCGCAGCATGCCCATCGCGGCCATGGCCATGGGTGTCACCGCGATCGCCTCGCTCGTGCTGGTCACCGCGCCGCTCGCCCTGCTCGAGACCGAAAAATCGCGCCGCGTGAGCCTGCGCGAGGTCGGCCACCTGTTTGTCCAGTGCGCCCCGCTCTTTGGTGCACTGTTCCTGTTCAACCTAATTGAGAGCATGCCCAAGTTTGTGATGGAAGGCACGCTGGCATACAAATATCAGCTGTACTTTAATGCCCTGTTCTTTCCGGCGCAGGCTATTTTGCTGAGCATTGGATTTATCTATAAACCGCAGCTCCTGCGCTTGTCGAGCATTTGGGCTAATCCTCGCAAGCGTCGTCGCTTTGACCTGATTATTGTTGCCGTTATGGCGCTGATCGTGGTCATCACCGGCGCGTGCGCCGCATTTATGGCAGGTCCCGGTATTCCCCTCATGAGCTTTATGTACGGCCTCAGCTTTGAGCGCTACCGTACGCTGGCGCTGCTGATGGTCGTCGCCGGCGGCGTCACCGCGGCCATCGACTTTATCTACGCCATCATCACGGTGCTGCGCCACGCTGGAGACGTCACCAAGATCTACCTGATCTGCTTCGCCGTAAGCGTGGTGCTGCCGGTGATCTTGATTAAGCTGCTGGGTCTGATGGGCGCCGTGGTGAGCTACCTAGCCATCATGGCCCTACTCCTGGTGCTACTGATTATCGAGTACGCCCACATCCGCCAACGCATCGAACGCGACCGCAACCCATACGGAGCCTAATTAGCTGCCCCCGGAACCGGAATTTACGATGGAATCACCCCCGTCTGGGGTCTCGTTGCGGACAATATTCATCACGCAAAACTAAGTGAGTAGACTTTTACCGAATCCCCGACCACACCAACAGAGCACAAGTCTGTGACCTGCGGTTTTATTGAGGCAAATATGTTGGGTGCTCGGCATTTCCAAAAAAGTCTACTCACTTAGCCAGCGGGCAGCCAAATGATTATTTAATCCCCGTCCCAGAGAAATCAATTAGCGGGCAGAAGGGCAAAAGTAGTCAAAAAAAGCCCCGTCCCAAATTAGCTACCCCTTGCACCGATTATTCGCCCGGGTTGATGTTCGCGTAGAACTCCGCCCCGTCGTCCAGGCGCAGGATGCCCACGCGACCGAACTCGGAGCCGGTGGCGGCAGCGCAGTCGATGTCGATGCGATCGGGCACACCGGCGGCATCCTCGCCGCCCAGGCGCACGATCTGCCCGCGGCCCGACTCCTCATCGAGCCCCGCAAGACCACCGACCTCGCAATAACGCCCGAGCGACACCGTTGGCGTGTGACCGCTCACCACGACCGGACCCTTGCCCTCGGCAGAAAGCAGCCCGGTCGGCACATCCCAATAGCCGTGACGAATCCACAGCAGGTCATCGGACGACTGCACTGCGAGCATCTGCTGCAGCAGCTCGCGATCAGCACCCACCGCTCCGACGCCATCGGCACAATCGACACCATGCTCAAGCAAAAACGCGCGCGCCGCCTTCATCTCGATTCCAGCATGTACCAGCAGATACGGGCGCTCCTCGGTCTCGACCACCGCGTAGAGCGGCAGCGCGGCCATCCATCGCACGAGCTCCTCGTATGCCTCAAATTCCATGTCGTTGAGCTGCTCGCGCGTCGTCCAGCCACCGTTGATATCCCAGGTCTCGGCATCGAGCGGATCCTGACCAATGATGGCATCGAGCATGATCTGCTCGTGATTACCCTTGAGCACGCGGGCGTTGGGCAGCGAGCGTACGAGCTTAATAACGCCGACCGGATCGGGCCCACGATCGATCATGTCGCCCAGCACGTACAGCGTGTCGTCGGACGTCAACGAGATCTTAGACAGGGCCTCGTCAAGCGCACGCACGTGCCCGTGAGCATCAGATGTCACATAGATCGCCATGGTACGCCTCTCCTTGCATTGCGGCCGAAGCCCGACGCCGCAACTAAAACTTCAAGTTGAACTTAAATGTTACTCATTGTACTCCGTTGCAATAAAGCTGGAAAGGGTTTCCGAGCAGAGGCAAAGACGGCAGCCGTCTATGACGATATCGCGCACGCCCGCAATCCAACCCCATAAACCCACCATCTTTGGGTACAAATAACCGCAGACAACTGACCGTGCCACGCCAACCACCCAGGAGCGGACACCATCCATGAACCAGATCCTTCTCTTTATCGGCCTCGTCATCATTTTGTGCCTGACCATCAAACCCGTCGGCAAAAAACTCCCCTTCCCCACCCTGCTCATCTTTATCGCACTCGGCATGCTGCTGGGCGTCAACGGCCCGGCACACATCGACTTTAGCGACTACGCGCTCACCGAAACCGTCTGCAGCACGGCGCTGCTATTCATCATGTTCTACGGCGGCTTTAACACCAATATCGACCGCGCCAAGCCCGTCGCCGCGCCTGCGGTGCTGCTGAGCACGCTCGGCGTCGTCATCACCGCAGGCATCACCGGCGTGTTCGCCCACTTTGTACTGGGCTTCGACTGGATCGGCGGCCTGCTGTTGGGATCGGTCGTGGCGTCCACCGACGC
>CAJLLN010000175.1:0-3182 GCA_905207495.1 uncultured Collinsella sp.
CGGTCGCGATATCGCGCGCACCCGAGCCGGTCACCGCAACGCGCAGCGACTCATGGGGAAAGCGCTCGGCGAGCTCGCCGAGCATGGCGCGCACGCTCGCTGTCTGACACGCCCCGTGGCGGCGATATCCCCACCACGCCTCGGTCATATCCTCGTGCATCGCGTAAACTTTGGTCGTCGTCGACCCTACGTCCAGTCCTACTAGCAACGCCATAATGCTCCGTCTCTCGCATTTTTCCTGCTAGAGATATACCACTCTACGTAATACAACAGACTGTTGTATTTAAACTCCGTATAAAAAGCGGCTGCCGAAACGCTTCAGCAGCCGCCGAATGCACCAACAGATTGTTCTGCGCGCTAGCACGTCGGGCAACGGAGCAGCACGGGCCCTCCGGTCATGCGCACCGCTCACGCCCGCGATGTCGCCGAGAGAGCTATCCACGCTTAGGGCTCCAACCAAGCAAGTCGCCCGCGCTCAGCAGATCCCTAAGCGAGCTACTCGCACTCAGGAGCCATAGCCTGCTCCAAGAGCTCGGCATGCTCCTCCTCGAAAACCGTCCCCACAGGGAAGGCGCGACGGAAGACGAAGTGGGAAATCGGACCGGCTACCAAAAGGTTCCACGGCAGCGCCATCACAAAATTATGCGGGATGTTGATCATCCAGATCGCGGGCACGGAATACAGGTTCGCAAGGATGCCGCCGGGCATGTGCGTCAGACCCTCGCAGGCACCGTACAGCGACATGATGATGACCATGGGAACGACCATGCAGGAGCTGACGGCGAGCGTCATGGCAAGTGGCGAGCTCTTGCCCGGCGTGACCAAGTACTTAAAGGCGAAACCCTTGGCGAGCGGGCTGGCGACGAACCAGTCGCAGCACATGGCAAAAATGTAGGCAACGGGGAAGCCGAGCCACGCAGCGGCAACGACCTCGCCGTTGATGGCCCCGTGCTGCAGGGCAACGTTGTAGATGCTCATCCAGAGCACCATGCAAAAGCACATGATAAAGGTGAACAGCAGGCTCTCTCGTTTGTTGATAGGCATAAAGGGCAGATTCCTCTCTGTGTTGTACCGCGGCGCCACGCAACAAAAACGGGCGGGCAAGATGGAGCTGTTGGAACTTCATCTCGCCCGCCCGTGTTACGCGCGTCTGCGACTACTTATGTGGTGGAACTACCCTAACACGAACGGCGCGCGCTTCGTAAGCGTTGAGTTTGTGGAGATGCAGGGCACCAAAACCCCCGACCCCATAAGTTGCGGTGGAATACGGACTGTTTTGACCCTTTAAGCAACAATTCAGTCCCTATTTCACCGCAACTCATTTGGTGCAAAGTAACCTGTCCCCCTTGCACCAATTAGCTGGTATGGCGCCAGCGGGGGTCGGTGAGGGTTCTCGCCACGCCCAAGCCAACGGGCAGAAACGCCACGATGAGCACTGCACGCACAAACCAGCCGAGCATATTGACCGTGTCGAAGGTGCACATGTAATACATAGAGCGATAGAGATACAATCCCGGCACCATAATGACAATCGAAGGCACCGTGAGGGCGATGCGCGGGTAGGTGAGCTTGACTTCAGCCAAGCTTGCGAGCAGCCCCGATACCAGCGCGCCGATAAACGCTGCTGCCTCGGGAGGCATTCCCGTGCTGAGGCCCAGGAAGGGAATCATCGTCGGCGCATCGACAAGGGTCAGACGCAGGGTATTGGACACGGCGCCGATCAGCCCAGCTGCCGCGGCCATCTTTACCGGGCTGTTGAACATCACCGAGAAGCCGAATACGCCAACGAAGCTCATCACCACGCGCAGGAGCGTAAGGGCAAGCGGCGAAAGGCCCAGTGGGGCAAAGTCGTCCGGCGCTAGGCCAACACACTCGGCAACCATCCAACCTACGAGGGTCGCCATCACAATAATCGATACGGCATATGAAAGGCGTTCGATACCGCTTCGCATGTCGAGCTTAGCGATGTCGAGGCCTGCCGTAATGAGCGGAAAGCCGGGAATCACAAAGAGCATGGCGCCGATATAGCCTTCTTGGTGCGACATTGCCCCCGGTATGACCTGGCCAAGGCCGAGCAATGCCAGCAGATACGAAACGCAAGCGAGCGCAACACCGGTCGTCAGCGCGCTGAACTGACCAAGGCCTTGCTTGAGAATATGGGAGCGGGCAAAGTTGCCGACACCCGCGCCCACGAACGCGCATGCCATCTCAATAGGACCGCCACCAAGTAAAAAGACAAAGGCGCCACAGGCGCAGGCCGCCGCAAGGCCCTGTTGCCAAGGCGCGTAATCAGGTTTTGAACTCTCAACGGTCTTGAGCATCTCGTGATACTCGTGCACCGTGAAGCGACGACCATAGGTCTCGATTTCCTTGAGGAAACTCTCCATCATCCAAATGCGATGGGTATTGACTCCCGTTGTGGGCAGGCTGACAACCTCGTTAAAGCAGTGGCCATCTTCGATGCAAGTGCACTCAAACGACAGAAGACTTAAGTCAACGTGGATGGTCACACCGAGTACGGCGGCGACACGATTCATGGTATCGCGAACACGCCAGGCACCCGTTCCGCTCGCGAGCATAAGCATACCGGTGCGGCAGATGATGGATGATTTATCGGTGAGCGGCGCATCGACGGCAAGTTCATCGCCTGCCGTCACGATCTGGTGCCAGTCAGTTTTCATATGGAGCGCGCCGGCACGGACACCGTGGTGCATGGGGGCTCTCGAAAGCAGCGAGTTAAAGCGCGAAGACTGTGGGGGCTCCGTTGATTCGTCCTCAATCTCATCAGTCTCTTCATCGACCAGATCAAAGGAATCAAGCGGCGCTGGCTCGCGACGGTCGATCAGCTCCTCGTCCTCATCATCAAAGTAATTGAACTGATCGAGCATGTCCTCTTCGATTGAACGCTCGCTCGCGTCGTCCATATAGACGCTCCCTTCCTACCGACTAACCCCCATCCTAGGCAGCAACGGCTAAAGGAAACATAAAAGAGACGGCTGTCATGCGAGCCATGTGCGCAATAGCCGTGGGTAGTCGTTTAAGAACGTCCCCAATGACTACATCGATGTTCTAAGTGTCAACCAAGTCAACGCCGCAGGTAGAGGACGGACAGCGAGCGACGTCCAGGGCGAACAAGTTGGCATGAAAAAGGCAAGGCATAGACCTTCTGGTCATGCCTTGCC
>CAJLLN010000176.1:0-3161 GCA_905207495.1 uncultured Collinsella sp.
CGACGCCGTGACCGGGCGAGTTGTGGACGATACCGGTACCGTCATCGACACCGACGTAATCGGCCAACAGTGCCACGCCCTCAACACCGTCAAAGATCGGCTGCTTATAGTGAATGTGATGGAAGGTCTCGGCGGGAACCACATAGGGCTTGCCGTCGACCACAACCGGGGTGTACTCCCAGCCAAACTCCTCGCAGCACTTGGGAGCCAGGTCCTCGAGCATGACCTCGGCGCGGCCGTCGTGCTCAACGGCGACGTAGGCGGCACCGGGCTTGAGAGAAACTGCCTGGTCGGAGGGGATGGTCCACGGCGTGGTCGTCCAGATGATAAAGTCAACCGGGCCGTCGAAGTTCTCGAGGCCGACGGGCTTGGAGGTCATCTCAAAGCGCACGAAGATGGACGGGCTCGTCTCGTCGGAGTACTCAATCTCGGCCTCAGCAAGTGCGGTATGGCAGTGCTTGCACCAGTGGACGGGCTTGTGACCGCGATAGATCATGCCCTTGTCGAACATGGCCTTGAAAACCTCGATGTCGGCGGCGTCATGCTGGTGATAGAGCGTCAGATAGGGGTTGTCCCAATCGCCGAGCACGCCCAGGCGACGGAAGCCGGCCTTCTGCAGCTCGATGTTCTCGACAGCGAACTTATTGCAAAGCTCACGGATCTTAGCCGTGGAGGTCTGGTTGAACTTCTCGGTGCCGAGCTTCTCCTCGACCTTATGCTCGATCGGCTGGCCATGGCAGTCCCAACCGGGAACATAGGGAACCTCATAGCCCTGCATCATCCAGTAGCGGTTGATCATGTCCTTGGAGATCTTGTTCATGGCGTGGCCGATGTGGATCGGGCCGTTGGCGTACGGAGGGCCGTCGTGCAGCACGAACTTCTTGTGACCCTCGTTCTTCTTCAGAACCTGCTCGTAGACCTTGTTGTCCTGCCAGTCCTTGAGTCGCTTGGGCTCGGACTTGGAAAGACCGGCACGCATGGGAAAACCGGTTTTGGGCAGATTCATCGTCTGCTTGTACTCGTTTGCCACGGTACCCCTTTCATGTCGTGGGCGCGCACGCCCGTTGGGCACCAAAAAAGCGCCCGTCCCTACAAGCTGGGACGAAGCGCCACAAAACGAGCTGTACGCCCGCAAAAGCTCTTCGCTTAACCACCCAGCTTAGATGCCCTCGCCCGCGTAATCGCGCGCTCGCATCCGTTACTCGGCTGGCCTGTATCGACGACCATCTCGGCGATATCTACTAAGATGTGCCTGTGCGGCACATCCGTTGGGACCGCAGCTCCGGGGTGATTTTCATCGGTCGCATGCACGGGTTCTCAGCGCTCCCCGCTCTCTGTGGCATGCGGACGGCCGACTACTCGTCCCCATCAACGCTTATGCGGAGTATGCTAGCACGTTCCGCACCGGCGAAAAACCCTCAACACTGGTTTCATACGTAAGAAATTTCTCGTGGTCGTTAGCCTTCTCTAGGAGCAAAATACCTGAAAGCACTTTAACTAACGAAAGAAGGCTGCCATGCGCACAATCGGAATGAGCGACTACACCGTCGGCGAGGATTGCTTTACCGAGCTGCCCGCCGCACTGGCGGAGTACGGCGCGAAGAAAGTCGCCATCATTGGTGGCAAGCGAGCCCTAGCTGCGGCGCTGCCGGGCATCGAGGCGGCGCTTGAAGGTACCGACGTCGAGATTCTGGAGACGCGCGTCTACGGCACCAACAGTACGCGCGCCAATATCGCCAAGGTCGTGAACTCCCCCGCTTGCCAGCAGGCAGACGTGCTTATCGCCTGTGGCGGCGGCAAGGCACTCGACACCGTCAAGACAGCGGCAATCGAGCTCAAGAAGATTGTCTTTACGGTGCCGACGATTTGCTCTAACTGTTCCGCCGCGACCGCCATTGCCGTCGTCTACAACGACGATGGATCGCTCGAGGGCTATTCGTACCCCAACCGACCGGCGCACATCTTCATCAATCCCAAGATCATCGCCGAGGCTCCGGCGGAGTACTTCTGGGCCGGCGTGGGCGACGCCCTGTCCAAGCAGCCCGAAGTCGAGTACGCCACGAGCGCCGGCGACCTGGAGCACACCGCCGGCCTTGGCCTGGCTCTTGCCCACACCTGTTCCGAGCCGCTGTTTACCTACGGTGTTCAGGGTCTTGAGGACGTTCGTCAGAATCTGTCGAGCGAGGCCGTCAAGCAGATCGCGCTCGACATCGTGGTCAACACGGGCTATGTCTCGAACCTGACCAACCAGAACGATTACTACTACAACTCGAGCGTGGCGCACGCGTTCTACAACGCCACCTGCAGCATTCCGCGCGAGGTCACCTACCTGCACGGCGAGGTCGTGAGCCTGGGCGTGCTCGTGCTGTTCGCCTATACGGGCGATACCGAGAACCTTGAGCGCTACGCGGCCTTTAACAAGCAGATGGGCCTGCCCGTGACGCTTGAGCAGGTCGGGCTTTCCGAGTCCGATATCCCGGCCCTGTGCGAGTACGCGCACGCCACCAACGAGTGGAAGCAGGGCAACCCCGAGCCCTTCACCGACGAAAAGTTCGCCGCCGCCATCAAGGCCGCCAACGCCTACGGCCACACGCTCTAGGCCTAGCCCAAAACCACCACAAGGGAGCAGTGCCCTTGTGGTGGTTGTTTATTGCACCACCATTCAGTTCGTACTCGAACCCGGTTCTTTACGAGAAAGGGTTCGGGTACGATTTTTTATCGAAAATTCTGCGGAAGGACTACTCGGAACGGTAAACAGGAACGAACAAAGGCAGGGTATCATCGTGGTGATGGCATCCTGCCTTTTGTTTTGCGGAACCAAGGTCGCTTTATACGAACTTGATCGCCACTTATATGGCGCATTGATGGCAATTGCTGCGTACGTGCGTACCGGGAGCCCGTACACCTCTGTCAAGGCGTAACACACTAGACTTTGTTCCAAAGTCCGCGTGCTAAGGGGGCAGGCGCCTTAGAATTCCTGTGGAGTGTGTACGCACGTACGCAGGAAAACGGCAAAATTTCACTATATCGGGGCGTTCTTTCATCGGAGCGTATGGTATACACGGCTTAGTTCAACAAATAAGAATTTATATATAAAGGAGAATACTGATGAAACTGTTTTTATGTTCGCACTTTTCAAGTGTAGGAAGTCTGATAAAGGA
>CAJLLN010000177.1:0-3120 GCA_905207495.1 uncultured Collinsella sp.
CACCGGTGTCGGAGGTCACGGCGCTGCCGTCCCAGCGGACGTGCTTGCCGTTGGACTCCATGGTGAGCTGCTGCAGGTAGGCCGGGAAACGGTGCAGGTACTGGCAGTACGGAAGCACGGCGTGGCTCTTGGAGCCGAAGAAGTTGACGTACCAGACGTTGAGCAGGCCCATCAGCGCGACGGCGTTGTTCTCGAGCGGCGTGTTGCAGAAGTACTCGTCAATGGCATGGAAGCCCTCGAGGAACTGCTGGAAGCGCTCGGGGCCGAGCACGACGATCAGCGACAGGCCCACGGCGGAGTCGACGGAGTAACGGCCGCCGACCCAGTTCCAGAAGCCGAAGGCGTTGGCGGGGTCGATACCGAAGGCCTCAACCTTCTCGAGTGCGGTGGAAACGGCGACGAAGTGCTTTGCCACGGCCTCGGCGTTCTGCTCGTCGGAGCCATCGATGGCACCCTGAGCCTTGAGCTGCTCGAGCATCCAGGTCTTGACTTCGCGAGCGTTGGTGAGGGTCTCGAGCGTGGTGAAAGTCTTGGAGACGATGATCACGAGCGTTGTCTCGGGATCCAAACCCTTGAGCTTCTCGGCCTGATCGTTGGGGTCGATGTTGGAGATGTAGCGGCAGTCGATACCGGCGTCGGCGTAGGGACGCAGGGCCTCGTAGGCCATGACCGGGCCCAGATCGGAGCCACCGATGCCGATGGAAACCAGGTGCTCGATCTTCTTGCCGGTAACGCCCTTCCACTCACCGGAGCGCACGCGCTCGGCGAAGGCGTACATGCGGTCGAGGACCTCGTGCACGTCGGCGACGACATCCTGGCCGTCAACGATGAGCTGGCCCTTCTCGCTTGCCGGACGGCGAAGCGCGGTGTGCAGGACGGCGCGGTCCTCGGTGGTGTTGATGTGCTCGCCGGAGAACATGGCGTCGCGGCGCTCCTCGAGCTTCACCTCGCGGGCAAGATCGCACAGCAGCTTGACGGTCTCATCGGTCACCAGGTTCTTGGACAAATCGAAGTGCAGGTCACCAGCGTCAAAGCTCAGCTTGTTCACACGCTCGGGATCGGCGGCGAACCAGGCCTTGAGGTCGATGCCTTCAGCCTCGAGCTTCTCCTGATGAGCCTCGAGCGCCTTCCAAGCGGCAGTCGACGTAGCATCGATAGGTGCGGCAACAGTTGCCATAGAGTCCTCCTCAGCATACGGGCGCACGCCTCCATGCGCCCGGACATTCAGATGCCACTATTCTAGCGCAGGTCAAGACCATAATCAGCGAGCGTTGCCAATCGGCCCCCAAACGGCAACCGACCAAAAAAGGACAGGTTTATTTTGGCAGGTCAAACGCTTTACCAATCAATAATTACCTATCCCTTTATGCCAAATATTAGGCCGCGGCGCACACGCTGCCGAGCAGCTCGCGCAGAGGAGACCCAATGCCCTCCAGCAGTTCGGGCGCGATGATGGCAAAAACGGGAACCTCGCCGGCGCCCACGACAGCAGGCACCTTGCCCTCCGAGACAATGCATCCATAAGGGACAAAACCGTCTTCGCCGGCATCGAGCGCCGCCATGCGACGCGCGAGTTCGCGCGCAAAGCCAGCAGCATCGGCATCGCCAATCGCTAGGACAAAGTCCACGCCTTCGTCGGTCGCCAGGGCCACGGCCTCGTCGATCAGCTCGTTTCTCCCGTCGCCCTCAACCGAGCCGCAGCGGAAAAGCACACGCTCGAGCAGGGCTCGATCAAGCGAGCCAAGTGCCGCCGAGACAAGCTCATCGCGCGTATGCTTGTCACCGCCCAGCACGACCAGCGCCTTGGTGCCGCCATAGTGGGCAACCAATCGCCCGCACCAGCGAGCCACATCCCCATCCGCAACCAAGCGCGTCGGCATACCAAACCCATAATTGACCATCTTTCCCACAACCCTTCCGTGCGCATAGGCGGTATCAATCGTTAGGCTCATGCTACGAAGCGAGGTTTTCCGAGCTGTTTCGCACTCTTTAGAGCTGCGTTAAAACCCGATCCAACCGCACGGCCATACCTACCAAAAAAGGGACAGGTTTTGACGATGTCCGCGCAAGCGGGTATTATCGAACATGTATTCGATAAGAACATGTGTTTGATGGGAGGACGCGTGGGGCACGAGCGTCACACCTATATCTGCATCGACCTTAAGACGTTCTATGCCAGCGTCGAGTGCGTCGACCGCGGGCTCAACCCGCTCACTACCAACCTGGTCGTTGCCGACGAATCGCGCGGACGCACGACCATCTGTCTCGCTATCACGCAGGCCATGAAGGACTTAGGTATTCACAACCGCTGCCGTTTATTCGAGATTCCCGATGGCATCGACTACATCAAGGCCGTACCGCGCATGCAGCACTACATGGAGGTGTCGGCGCAGATCTACGGCATCTACCTGGAATACGTCAGTCCGCAAGACGTTCACGTCTATTCCATCGACGAATGCTTTATCGACGTAACGCCCTATCTGGACCTCTACCATACCGACGCTGAAGGCTTCGCCTGTATGCTGCGTGACGAGGTCCTGGGGCGCACCGGCATCACGGCGACGGTCGGCATCGGGCCCAACCTATTCCAGGCCAAGGTAGCGCTCGATATTACCGCCAAGCACGTACCCAGCCGCATCGGTATACTCGACGACGAGACCTTTCGCAAGGAGATCTGGCCTCACCGCCCCATCACCGACATCTGGGGCATCGGCCCCGGCGTGGCAGCGCGACTCGAAAAATACGGCGTCTACGATTTGATGGGCGTCGCGGCGCTCGACGAAAACCTGCTCTACGACGAGCTCGGCGTCAATGCCGAGTATCTTATCGACCACGCCTTTGGGCGCGAGCCGACAACTATCGCCGATATCCAAGCCTATCGCCCGCAAGCAACTTCGACCACCACAGGACAGGTGCTCTCGAAGGGCTATGCCTACGAGCAGGCCTACACCGTCTTGCGCGAGATGGTCGACAACGCCGTGCTGGATTTAATCGACAAGCACGTGGTGTGCGACAGCATCTCGCTCTTTGTGGGCTACGCAAGCGAGCGCGCCGACATACGCCGCCTCGACGCCAGCGGCACAGCGCAATATGTGGACGGATGCGGGCACCTGCGTTCGA
>CAJLLN010000178.1:0-3101 GCA_905207495.1 uncultured Collinsella sp.
GCCATGCGCATCATGGGCGCGCTCATGCCGAGGCCTTCGGTTGTAAACGAGGAGTTCAACGGACGTATGGGCGTCAACGAGCCCCGCGCCGCGACCGACTGGTTCTACGGCCTGTGCTGCGACGCCGGCTACGTGCGCCGTGCCGCCATCGCGCGCAACATCAAATGGAGCACCCCCACCAACTGGGGCGATCTTGAGATCACCATCAACCTGTCCAAGCCTGAGAAGGACCCGCGCGATATTGCCGCAGCCGGTGCCGCCAAAAACACGGGCGAGAAGTATCCCGCCTGCCAGCTCTGCATCGAAAACGAAGGCTATCCCGGACGCTCCGCTGCAGCCGACGGCGGCGCCCATCCCGCCCGCCAGAATCTGCGCGTTATCCCCATTAAGCTCGACGGCGAGCGCTGGGGCTTCCAATACAGCCCATACGCGTACTTTAACGAGCACTGCATTGCCATGAGCTCCGAGCATCGCCCGATGCACGTCGACCGCAAGGGGCTGACCTGCCTGCTCGATTTTGTGGACCTGTTCCCGCACTACTTTATTGGCTCCAACGCCGACCTGCCCATCGTGGGCGGCTCGATTCTGTCGCATGACCACTTCCAGGGCGGCGCGCACGAGTTCCCCATGATGCACGCCGCCGAGGTCTCGCAGTTTAGCGTGCCCGGATTTGACCAGGTCAGCGGCACCGTATTGCAGTGGCCGCTTTCGGTGCTGCGCCTGCGCTCGCACGACCGCGCTCAGCTGCTCGACGCCGCCGAGAAGATTATCCTCGCCTGGCGCGAGTGGACCGATGAGTCTGTGGGCGTCATCGCATACACGGCTGACGGTGTGGCCCACAACACCGTGACGCCCGTCATCCGCCGCGTCGACTCTCGCGGAAATGCCGGCGGCGAAATCTACGAGGCCTACCTGGCGCTTCGCTGCAACATCACGACCGACGAGCATCCGCTGGGCGTGTTCCACCCGCATGCCGAGTACCACCACATTAAGAAGGAGAACATCGGCCTGATCGAGGTCATGGGCCTGGCCATTCTGCCGCCGCGCCTGGTTCCCGAGCTTGGCGCTGTCCGTGAGCATCTGCTGGCAGCCAAGGTCGATGCCAGCTACGATCTTGCCGGTGCGCTCGAGGTCGATGATCTTTGTCGCAGCCATGCCGCGTGGGCCGAGGACGTCTTTGCTCGCCGCGCCGACGAGCTTACGGCCGACAACGCCATCGACATCCTGCACGAGGAGGTCGGCGTGGTGTTTGGCCACGTGCTCGACAACGCCGGCGTCTTTAAGTGGGACGAGGCGGGACGCGCCGCCCAGCAGCGCTTTATCGACTCGCTGTAGCACGCAAGCTCGAACGCACGCACTTAACAAATAGCGCCTACACGACCGCGGCGCCCGCCGGCAACATCGCCGGCGGGCGCCGTTTTCTGATGCAAGGGTAACTAATTTGCACCAAAACAAGGAGTGTCCCAAACTGCCGGCAGAAAAAGAACGTCCCCAGATGCCTACCTAAACCCTCACATTATTCGATGGAAAAACGTGATTGCCTCACACATTATTCGATGGAAAAACGTGGTTTACTCCCACATTTTTCGATGGAAAGACCGAAACGGTCTTATACTAACCATGATCGTTAGGGGGCAGTATGCAGCGACAGCTAATGGACGAACTCATCGCTTGGAAATCTAGGGCAAACCGCAAGCCCCTCCTGCTTAAGGGGGCCCGCCAGACGGGAAAAACCTGGCTTCTCAACGAATTCGCAGGCCAGCAGTATCAAAACGTCATCCGTTTTGACTTTATGCTCGAACCGGGCGCACGTTCGCTGTTCGACGGAAGCCTTGACCCCAAACGCATCATCTCCCAGATAGAGCTCCTGCGCGGCCAGACCATAACGCCGACAGACACGCTCATCATCTTCGACGAAATCCAAGAGGCACCGCGTGGCATCACCTCGCTCAAATACTTCAACGAGCTGGCGCCGGAATACCATATCGTGGCAGCCGGCTCCTATATGGGGCTCGCGCTCCGACGCGAAAACGAGTCGTTCCCCGTCGGCAAGATTGACCAGCTTACCATGCGCCCCATGGGGTTTGTCGAGTTCGTTCGTGCCGTCGATGGCGATCCGCTCGCAGATGCCATCCTTGCCGCAGACATGGACCTGCTGGCAAACGTTTCCGAAAAGCTCGAGCGCCTGCTCAAGGAATACCTCGTTGTCGGTGGCATGCCAGAAGTTGTCTCCGCTTTCGCCGCCTCCCACGATTTCATCGAGGCCCGCAGGCTTCAGCAGCAAATCATCGAAGCTTATGAATCCGATTTTGGCAAGCATGCGCCAGCCCGCATCGTCGAGCGCATGAGGCTGGTTTGGAAATCCCTTCCCGGCCAGCTCGCAAAGGAAAACAAGAAGTTCGTCTACGGCGCGCTTCGTCCCGGGGCGCGCGCACGCGATTTTGAGGAAAGCCTCCAGTGGCTCATGGACTATGGAATCGTTCATAAGGTACCACGTGTTTCCGCCCTAAGAGCACCGCTCACAAGCTACGAGGACCTCTCGGGCTTCAAGCTGTTCTGCATCGACACCGGCATCCTCGGAGCACTCTCCGGCCTCTCGCCAGCCATTGTTCTGAACGGGCCCGCTGTTTTTACGGAGTTCAAAGGCTCGCTGACCGAGCAATACGTCGCACAGGAGCTTTTGCTCCAAGGCAAAACTCCCGCGTATTGGTCATCCTCCTCCGGCAATGCAGAGACTGACTTTGCCATCGACCATGCGGGGACCGTGCTTCCGCTCGAGGTCAAGGCGGCAGAGAACCTCAAAGCAAAGAGCCTGAGGATTGCCTGCGAGAAGTTCAAGCTCGAGCGCTGCGTGAGAACATCGTTAGCGGCATATAGAGACGAAGGCACGCTCGTCAATATTCCGCTCTGGGAGATTGGGCAAATCGACAAGCTGGCATAGGCGCTGTGGAGGGGGTGCCCCGTAAGGAGTGTCCCAAACTGCCGGCAGAAAAGGAACGTCCCTATCTGCCGCATTCCCGAAGCAAGGCAACGCCGATGTCTTGGAAACGACAGCGAGCGGGCCGCATTTGAGACAAGGTGACGTGAAACGAAAGGGCGCT
>CAJLLN010000179.1:0-3089 GCA_905207495.1 uncultured Collinsella sp.
GAGGAGCGGGGGATTGAGCCGCTTTGCGCCGTCTGGCGCCGTGACGCGTGTGCGCCGGTTGCCCAAGAGCTGCTCGCCGGTGACCGTCAGCGAATCCGCTGCCTGATCGACCGGATGAACGCCGGGCATTTGGACGAGCCTCAGATTGTCGCGGTCGCCGGCTCGACGCTCTGCTTCGAAAACGTCAATACGCCCGAGGAGTTTGCCGCGGCGGCCGAGTTACTCGCCTAGACGATTGGAGTTGCCATGTCTCACGATATTTGTCCCGACACGGGAGAACCTTGCACTTGCGATGGGTCCGAGCCTTGCACCTGCGGCTGTGGCGGCTGTGGACATACGGCCGAGGAAGAGGCAGCGGCGGCTGCGTATCGCGAGTCGCACCGCGAGGCCTCGTTCGGCGATGCCCCTGATCACGAACGCAAAATCATCGTGTCGTTCGACAGCACCTTCGATGTGATGGAAGGCGAACAGCTGTGTCTTGCCTCCGGTGTGCCCGGGCGCATCATGCCGCTGCCCGGCTCCATCACCGCCGGCTGCGGGCTGTGCTGGGCCATGCCGTTCTCGGGCGATGCCCTCGCCGCCTTCCGCGCCGCCACCGAGGGCCGCGTAACCCCCGCCGACTACCACCAGCTCGTCCTCTAACCACCAACACCACCACAAAGGTGCCTGTCCCCAATGTGGTGGTTTGGAACACGTGGACGAAACAGCTTCGAAACACGCGATTTGTGCGTCGGGCACTCAAAAACGCTTCTACCTGCATCGTAATCAAAACGAAACATCTGCTCGTCGGCTTATGCGAAACTTTGCTGCAACAGTGCGATATTATCCATACTCGATAAAGCTCGCGGCGCATGGGGCGCCTCGAACGACACCTTTCTTTTCCATCAATTGGAGGAAGCATGAGCTACACGCAGAAAGTTCTCGACGAGCTCAAGGCCCGCTATCCCGAGCAGCCTGAGTTCATCCAGGCCGCGACCGAGATCCTCGGCACCATCCAGCCGGCGCTCGACGCCCATCCCGAGTACGAGGAGGCCGCCCTGCTTGAGCGCCTCGTCGAGCCCGAGCGCATCGTTATGTTCCGTGTCCCCTGGGTCGACGACCAGGGCAAGGTCCAGGTCAACCGCGGCTACCGCGTCGAATTCAACTCTGCCATTGGACCCTACAAGGGCGGCCTGCGCTTTAACCCGACGGTCACCCTGGGTATGCTCAAGTTCCTGGGCCTGGAGCAGATCCTCAAGAACAGCCTGACCACCCTTCCCATGGGCGGCGGCAAGGGCGGCTCCGACTTTGACCCCAAGGGCAAGTCCAACAACGAGATCATGCACTTCTGCCAGTCCTTCATGACCGAGCTCTATCGCCACATCGGCCCCAACACCGACGTTCCCGCCGGCGACCTGGGCGTTGGCGGCCGCGAGGTTGCCTACCTGTTCGGTCAGTACAAGCGCCTGACCAACGAGTGGACCGGCGTCCTCACTGGCAAGGGCCTCTCCTTTGGCGGTTCGCTCGCCCGTACCGAGGCCACCGGCTACGGCCTGGCCTACTTTGTGGACGAGTACCTCAAGAGCCGCGGCGACTCCTTCGAGGGCAAGAACGTCGTCGTTCATGGCTCCGGTAACGTCGCCATCTACGCAGTCCAGAAGGTTTCCCAGCTCGGCGGCAAGGTGCTCGCCTGCTCCGATACCCACGGCTGGGTTGAGGATCCCGACGGCATCGACTACACCGTGCTCGAGCACGTCTACAACAAGAAGCGCTCCGGCCACGACAAGGGCGTCACGCTCGCTATGTACGTTGACGAGAAGCCCAACGCCGTGTGGCACGAGGGCGACGGCCGCGGCGTTTGGCAGCTACCCTGCGACATCGCGCTGCCTTGCGCTCGCGAGAACACACTGTTGCTCGAGGACGCCCAGGCGCTCGTCGCCAACGGCTGCAAGGTGGTCGGCGAGGGCGCGAACATGCCCACTACCATCGAGGCCACGACTTACTTCCAGGAGAACGGCGTTGCCTTTATGCCCGGTAAGGCTGCCAACGCCGGCGGCGTGCTCGTGTCCGGCCTGGAGATGAGCCAGAACGCCGAGCATCTGTCCTGGACCTTCGAGGAGGTCGACGGCAAGCTCGAGCAGCTCATGCGCGGCATGTTCCACAACGTGGACGACACCGCCAAGGAGTACGGCCAGGAGGGCAACTTTGTCATGGGCGCCAACATCGCCGGCTTCCTGAAGGTCGCCGACGCCATGCTCGCCCAGGGCGTCTGCTAAATCTTCGCTCGACATAACATGTGATAAGGCTCTCAGCCATTCCGGCTGGGAGCCTTTTTCTATGGTGACGATGGCTGTGCCCCCTCGTTTGGTACACTTAAAGGTACTGGACAAGTGAAGAGATGGGGGAGAACGTGCTCAAGTTCGGTACCTACGTCCGTGTTGGAAACGCGGCCGAAGCCTATGAGCTCTTACAGAAGAACCGCAACAACAAGATTGTGGGCGGCGGCATCTGGATGCGCCTGGGTTCGCGTCGCGTGGCGACGGCGATTGACCTTTCGGCCTGCGGACTCGATCAGATTGAGGAGACCGAGACCGAGTTTCGCATCGGTGCCATGTGTACCCTGCGCCAGCTCGAGCGTCATGCCGAGCTCAACGCGCTTGTCAACCATGTCTTTGAGTTCGCCGTCCACGATATCGTGGGCGTTCAGCTGCGCAATACCGCCACGGTGGGCGGCAGCATCTACGGCCGCTTTGGCTTCTCGGACGTTCTCTCCGCCTTCCTCGCGCTCGATTCCTATGTTGAGCTGACGGGCGCCGGCCGCGTGCCGCTCGCCGAGTTTGTGAACATGGGCTATGTGCGCGACGTGATCGAGCACGTCGTGGTCGTCAAGCACGATTACCGTGCGAGCTACGAGGCCGTGCGCAAGGCCGCGACCGACTTCCCCTCCTTAAACGTCACCGCCGCCTGGTGGGACAACAGCTGGCATGTCACCGTGGGTGCCCGCCCGCTGCGTGCGACCCTGCTGCAGGGTGAGGCATGTGGCCTGGTGAGCGAGCAGCCTTCCGAGGATGAGCTGCGCGCCCTGGCCGCATCCGTGCGTGCCCTTAGCT
>CAJLLN010000180.1:0-3082 GCA_905207495.1 uncultured Collinsella sp.
GAGCGACGCGCGCTGTGGAACAGTCGCGACCACATGGCGCAGCTGATCGAGCGGCCAAGCGCGCACGTCGGCACCCATTACGCTCACGCTGCCGGCGCCCGTGTCGTACAGGCGCGGGATAAGCGAGATAAGCGTCGACTTACCGCTGCCCGTGCCGCCGATAATGCCGAGCGTTTTGCCCAGCGGCAGCTCCAGGGTCACGTCATTGACGGCGTTGGCGGCGCCCGCGCCAAAGGAGAAGCTCGCATGGCTCAAGCTCAGCGCTGGGACCGGAACAGCGTTGCCCATCGCGGTCGGCTCGGGCAGCGCAACCGGCCGGTTGCCCTCGTCGGTAATGCTCGGCACGCAATTGAGCACCTCGTTGAGACGCGACGCACTGGCGCTCGCCTTGGTAAAGACCACGACCAGGTTGGCGACATACACGATGGAGGTCAGGGTCTGCGTCATGTAGTTCACAAACGCCATGACCTGGCCCTGCGTGAGCTCGCCCACGTTGACCTGGACGCCACCCACCCACAGGATGGCGCACACGCCCAGGTTCATCACCAAAAACGTGACGGGGTTGAGAATCGACGAGAGCTTGCCCACCGCAATGGCAGTATTGGCCTGGTCATCGGCGGCTTGGGCAAAGCGCTCGCGCTCGTGGTCCTCGCGCACAAACGCCCGGACCACGCGGGCGCCCGAAAGTCCCTCGCGGCAGATAAGCGCGATGCGATCGAGCTTTGCCTGCAGCTGTTTGTAGTACGGGACGCAGCGCGCCATGACAAACCAAAACACCAGGCCGATGGCGGGCGTGCAAATCAAAAAGATCATGCCGAGCTTAAGGTCGATGGCAAGGGCCGCGACCATGGAGCCCACCGCCAGGAAAGGCCAGCGGATGAGCATACGCACGCCCAGCGCCACGGCAAGCTGCACCTGGTTGACGTCGTTGGTAATGCGCGTGATGAGCGACGGCGTGCCAAAGCGATCGAGCTCAGCATAGCTCAGCTTGTTGATGTGCTGGTAGAGAGCGCCGCGAATGTCGGTGCCCATGCCCTGCGAGGTGAGCGCCGCCATCTTTTGGCAGACGAGCGTAAACGAGATGCCGATAACGGCCATGGCGGCGAGCACCATGCCATAGTGGACGACGGCACTCACGTCGTGCGCACCGATACCTTTATCGATCATCTGGGCAATCACCAGCGGCGTAAGCAGGTCGAAGATCACTTCGATCAGCTTACACGCAGGGCCAATCACCATATACCGGCGATACTTACCACCAAAACGCCTGAGCAGCTCAATCATAAAAAGGCGCTCCCTATCATCATCTCTCTTCAATCTGATTCATGATAGTACGGAGAACCTTGGAGATGCGTAAGCAACTCGTTACAGATGTAGGGGCCTTGGTCACTAGCGCCCAAGGCAGCACATAGCCGTCGATGTTTTGGCAAAGCCAGCGAGCGCCACTAAGTACGGGATTGAATTGTTCAGATAAACGCGCCTTTACGGGTGATTTTTGGACGACGGGGCCCGGCCGGTGACGAGGTATTTGGTAGTCGAGCGATCCCGCAGGCGCAGCCGAGGACCAGCGAGACACCAAATACCTCGTCACCGGCCGGGCCATGTCGCGGCACAAAAAAGCGCCCGTGCGTTCGATGGATTCGGATGCCCGACAGAGGCTCCTTATGGCTGCTTCCTTCCGGACCTGACCAGATTCGGAACATGTCGTCATCCGAACCCATCGAACGCGCTAGGCGCTCGATATATATTACCCGCTCCCGCCCTCCACGGCAAGACAGCTAATTTAGGACGGGGCTTTTTGACTACTTGGGCAACCAGATCGACAAGCAGTCAAATAAGCCCCATCCCAATTAGACTGGTCTGACGCCGTGCCACGAAAGGGGCCTATCTACTACGTTTAAGCCGCAGGGCTCAACCATAGCCGGCTTTTTCGAAAATCGACAAGCCGTTTACCTGCGGTTTTACTTTCGCATATTCCGGGATGGTCGAGGGTACTCGGCTAAACGTAGTAGATGGCCACATTTCGTGGCGGACGGTCCGACCCAAGGCACAAGGCGGCCAGCCTCGGATAGCCATTCTCGAAGTTGCGGTGGAATAGTTCCTGTTTTTGCTGCCTGAGCCGCCAAACAGGAACTATTTCACCGCAACTTATCGAGGGGATGGATTTTAGATGCGGCCAAGGTCGTAGGCTTGAGCGGCTGCTTCGCCGGCGCAGATGAGGTTGGTTGTGGCTTCTTGCGGATCGAGTGCCTGTTCCAGGTCCATGGGCCTGCGGCAAACCGGCAGAACCAAGTCGACACCCTGCCCATACACCGCATCCAGGTTGTCAGCGCGACCGCCCACGACGGCGACCACCGGCTTGCCATATCGCTTCGCACGACGGGCCACGCCCACCGGCGCCTTACCGGCGGCGGATTGCTCGTCCATATTGCCCTCGCCCGTTATGACCAGGTCGACATCGCGCACGCGCTCGTCAAACCCAACCAGATCAAGCACCGTCTCAACGCCCGAACGCAACTCGGCACCAAGTGCCAACAACGCAGCGCCCAGACCGCCAGCGGCACCGGAGCCGGGCACGCCGAGCACTGAGCCAAACGTCCGCGCACCCTCGGGCACGTGCAACAACCCCTGAGCCCGCACCCCGATAATCGCCGCATCGAGCAGACGGCCGTAGCCGACCATCCAGCCATCGTACCTGCCCAGCGCTTCGACATCGTCTGTTGGCAGGCCCTTTTGCCCGCCAAACACCGCCAGTGCCCCGCGACGCCCCACGAGCGGATTCTCGACATCGGAAAGCACAACGATACGAGCGCCATCCATAGCTTGCAGCGCTGGCGCCAAATCAACGCTCGCCACCTGCCCAAGGCCAGCAAGACCGGGAGCGATATTGCAGCCACACCCATCGACCAGGCGGGCGCCCAGCGCCTGCAGCATGCCGGCGCCACCGTCGTTGGTGGCGCTGCCGCCGATGCCGATGATCATCCGCCGGTACCCCCGGTCCAGGGCGTCCAGCAGCATTTCCCCCACGCCCCGGGTGGTGGTGTGGAGGGGATTGCGCTTCTCCGGAGGCACCAGCGGCAGG
>CAJLLN010000181.1:0-3053 GCA_905207495.1 uncultured Collinsella sp.
TGGGAGCGCGCTGTATCGTGGTCGCCCGTCCCGCCGAGGGAGGCGGGGCCCTTTCGCTTCGGGAAGTGGAAGACGCGCTCTTACGGGAGTTCGCGCGCTAGGCGCTCGCCGCGCCTGCGTGCCCTCCCACCCGCGAGGAGAAGCGCCTCGAGCAAGCTCGACCCGTACAAGCCCGTCATCCGCCAATAGCTCGAGGACGACGCCCGGAACTGGCGCAAGCAGCCTTTCAATAAGTTGCGGTGAAATAGTGTCTGTTTTTGCTGCTAGATAGCACATTTAGTCCCTAATTCACCGCAACTTGTTGGCGGTGGCTTACTGGTAGCGTAGGCACTCCACCGGGTCGAGCTTTGCCGCGCGGCGAGCGGGGTAGAAGCCAAAGATTACGCCGATGCCGACGGAGACGGCGAAGGCCAGCAGCACCGTGGCGATTGAAAAGCTCGGTGTGATTTGCCCGCTGGCACCGAGCTCGCCAAGAATCCCTGATCCTGCAGCAAACATCGCAAGAGCCCAGGCCAGCAGATAGCCAATCAGGACACCCAGCAGACCGCCGGTCACGCACAGCGCCGAGGACTCGGCCAAAAACTGCGCGGTGATATCGCGACGACTGGCGCCCAGAGTGCGGCGGATGCCGATCTCGCGAATGCGCTCAGTCACGTTGGTGAGCATCATATTCATAATGCCGATACCGCCGACAAGTAGCGAGATGCTGGCGACAGCACCCATGATGAGCGAGAACGCGCCCATAAAGGAGTTGAGTGCATCGATGGCGCTTTTCATGGATGTCGCCGACACACTGTCGTACTCATCCTCCTCCGCGATGCCCTTCATCGCGCGTACCTTGGACTCGATGGTCTTACAAAGCTCATCCATGTCCGTGCCCTCGGCGGCAAGTGCCGTCACGCTGGGGAATGAAGGATTCTCGTCGCCAAACAGCCCGGAGATGGTTTCGCGTGGCATATACAGCGTGAGCGAGCCCATGGAGTCGCTGCCGCCATCAATCACGCCTACAATCTGCACCTCGCCGTTGGACACCTTGATGGTTTTCCCCAGCGCATCCTGTTCGTTGCCGTAAAGCTGATCGGCGCCGTTGCGGCTGATGAGCGCCACGCGCGAGCCTGATTGGGACTCGGCCTGGGAATAGGTGCGCCCCGCAACGAGCTTGCTGGCCCCCACGGCGTCGAGCATGTCGCTATCGACACCCTGTGCCATGACGGTATAACTTTTATCGCCGGTCTTGTACTCGGTATACGCGCTGTCGACAATGCCGATCTGCTCTATCTGCGGCACCAGTTTTTGAAGCTTCTCGATGTCCGACTCGGTGAGTTCTTGCGACGAATAGATTTGCACCATGCGTGCCGCATTGAGGCCCAGGCTGTTGACCAGGCTGTTTTGGATGCCGCCGATGAGCGAAGTCATGGCGATAACCGAGGCGATGCCGATGACAATGCCCAGGATGGTGAGCAGGCTGCGCCCCTTGTTGGCCTCGAGCGAGTGAAGGGCTTCCTGGATGAGATCGCGGGCGCTCATGCCATCTCTCCTTTCGGCGGGTTGGCGGAGACGGAAATCATGGGCAGGCTATCTACGGCGCTGCGCAGGGTTCGCGGTGCATGTGGAATATACGCGCCGTCGTGAATGCGACCGTCGCGGATGGTCACGGCACGGTCGGCCTCGGCGGCGATGCCGGGGTCATGTGTGATAAGAACGATGGTTTTGCTGCGCTCCTGAAGTCTATGGAAGGTCTCCATCACAAGCGCTCCGGTAGCGGAGTCCAGGTTTCCCGTCGGCTCGTCGGCCAGAATGATGGGCGGGTCATTGACGAGGGCGCGAGCGATGGCGACACGCTGCATCTGGCCACCCGAGAGCTCGGATATGCGGTGGTCCCAGTGGTCGACCGGTAGCGTGACGGCCTGCAGCGCGTGCACGGCGCGCATTTCGCGCTGGCTACGGGGCACATTGGTGTAGGCCAGCGGCAGCATGACGTTTTCGATAACCGACAGGCGCGGCAGCAGGTTGAAACTCTGAAAGACAAAGCCAATGCTCAGGGCGCGAACTTCGGTGAGCTCGTCATCGTCAAGCTCGGCCACGTTGAGCCCTTGCAGGTAGTAGTCGCCCGCCGTCGGTTTGTCCAGGCAGCCCAGGATGTTCATGAGCGTTGACTTGCCCGAGCCCGAGGGGCCAGTGATGGCGACGAATTCGCCGGGATTTACCGCCAAGCTCACGTTATGCAGGATGTGGGCGCAACCTGCCTCGCTCTCAAAGATGCGGTGCACGTTGCGGATGTCGATAACGGGGCGCATTACATGCCCTCGTCGTCAGACATGCTGCCCGAATCCGTGCTGTAGCCGCCGTCAGCCGTTGCGTCCGCTCCGGTGTCCATGACGAGGGTGTCGCCATCGCGCAGCTTGGTAACCGGCACGTTGGGGTTGATCTCGTTGCCCTGGTCGTCGCGCTTGACCTGTGTCTTACCGACTACGGCTTCGTTGTCGTTTTGCGTCACGACGGTTACCTTCACGCGACGGGTTTGCTTGCCCTCGTCATCAGTCGCCACGTTGACGTAATAGTGTTCGCCGTCTTCGGTCATGAGCGCCATCGTCGGCACCATCACCACGTCGTCGAGCTGCTCGGTCACCACCGATACCTTGGCCGTCATGCCCGGCTTCAGGCGCGCGTCGGGCGCCTCAATGAGAATGTCGACGTTAAAGGTTACGCTGCCGCCGCCACCGTTAGCGGCGTCGGAGTTTGCCACCGACGCGATAGCCGTGACGGTGCCCTGGCTCACGATATCGGGAAACGCGGGATACGTGACGTTGGCGCTCTGCCCAACGGCGATCTTGGCGATGTCCTTTTCGCCCACCTGTACGGTCACCTTCATCTTGGATAGGTCGGCGATCTGCATGCACTGCTTGCCACCGCTCGTATCGCTTTCGCCCATGATCATGCCGCCTGTTACCGTGGCGCCCACCTTGGCGTTGAGCTCCACGATGCTGCCCGAGCTCGGGGCCGTGACCGTACGGCTGGCGGCCTTGGCGTTCGCCTGATCGAGGTTTGCCTGG
>CAJLLN010000182.1:0-3024 GCA_905207495.1 uncultured Collinsella sp.
TGGGGTGCATATCCGCGAGCGCGGCGCACGGGCATAACGGTGCCGTCAACCACGCGCACCACGGAATCGTCATAGCGCGAGAGGATCGCGCGGTCGTTACCGAGCAACGCGTCGGCGATGCCGGCAGCAACGAGGGGTTCCCAGGCAAGGTCGTCGTCGGTCTCGATGGGTTCTTCGCTCAGGTTTCCGCTGGTCATGACGAGCGCGTGCATACCGCAGGCTTCTGCCGCGGCGAGCAACAGATGCTGAAGCGGCGTATAGGGGAGCATGACGCCGAGCTCGGGCAAGTCGTGTGCGACAGATGGCGCGAGGGCGAGGATGTCGGGGGAGCCGCCGTTGCCCTCGCCAACAGTGCGCCGGCGCAGCAGCACGATGGGGCGGATACTGCCAGCGAGCAGATCGCGTTCAGCATCGTCGATATGACACAGGCGCTCGGTATCAGCAAGACTGCGCACCATGATGGCAAGTGGTTTGTTGCTGCGGCGTTTGCGACGGCGCAACTCGGCCACCGCTTGCTCGTTGGCAGCGTCACAGGCTAGATGGAATCCGCCCAGGCCCTTGATGGCGACGATGCCACCGCTGGCCAGCAGCTCAACGCAGCGCTCGATGATAGCGTCGCTGGCCTCGCGTGTGGTGCCGACGGCCGGTGTCGCGGACGAATTCCCGCACGCATCGCCGTTTACAGCCTCGCGCCACGTAATATGCGGCCCGCAATCAAAGCAGGCATCGGGTTGCGCGTGAAAACGCCGGTCGAGTGGGTCGGCATACTCCGCGGCACACTTGGGACACATGGGGAAACGGTCCATCGATGTGGCCGCTCGGTCATAAGGCAGCGATCGGATGATGGTAAAGCGTGGGCCGCAGTTGGTGCAGTTGATAAAGGGGTAGTGGTAGCGTCGGTCGGCGGGATCGAACAACTCGCACAGGCAATCGTCGCAGGTGGCGATGTCGGGCGAGACGAGCGTCGTGTGCGCGGTCTGGTCCTGCGATGCTACGATGCGAAAGCCCTGTTCATCGGCGGCATCCCAACCGTTGGCTGCCAGGTCCACAACCTCGACATACTCTATGCGGGCTGCTGCAGGTGCATGCTCAGAAAGCGCGGCAACAAAAGCATCGAGCGCATCGGCCGGAGCGTGCGCCTCGATATGCACGCCGTCGCCCGCGTTGAGCACCCAGCCGCAAATGCCATGCGCCATGGCCTCGCGATACACAAACGGTCGCATGCCAACGCCCTGCACAATGCCCGTCACATGAATATGCACATGCCGCATGCGACACCCCTCATCAAAACCGACCAAAAAGGGACAGGTTTATTTTGGTAGGTAAAACTTCTAAACCTGCCAAAACAAACCTGTCCCTTTTTGGCAGGTGCGCTGCGGGAAATCCCGCTACAGCCCCAAGCTCTGCTTGGTGGCGGCGCACGTGAGCTCGCCGTGCTTAACGCCGCGCAGGCCCAGCAGACGGTCAGCCAGCTCGTAGACACGTTCGCCGCGACCCTTGAGCGCCAGAATCTCCAAGCAGTTGTGGTGATCCAGATGCACGTGCATGGTCGATACGATCTCGTCGGTGTAGTCGTGCTGCACTTCGTCCAGACGGCGCGTCAGGTCGCCGGTATGGTGGTCGTAGATCATGGTGAGCGACCCGATAACATGCTCATCGGGCGTGCGCATCTGCTCCTTGGCGATCGAGGCGCGAATCAGGTCGCGCACGGCCTCGGAGCGGTTGGCCACGTCGCCGCGGCGCGCGATCTGTTCGTCAAAACGGCGCAGCAGGTCGTCCGGTGCGGTAACCGAAAAGCGGACCAGCTCGGAGCCGGAGCCACTACAGTGGCAGCCTGCGTCACCATCCGCCCCGTGCGGATGCTCGTGCTCGTACCCGCAGCCGTGCTCATGTTCGGCCACGTTACACCAGCTTCACGGAGCCGACGGAGTTGTGGTCGGCCTCGATGGCTTCCTCGTAGCCCTCGAGCGCGTCATGCGCCTCGTGCAGCGCGGCCATGGCGGCCTCGAGCTTGGCGCCGATGCGCTCCATGTCAAAATTCTCGGTCGCATGCAGCAGCTGATGGCTCCACTCATGAGCGAGCTCGATGGTGTCGTCGACCTGTTTGACGCTCATGGCAAGCTGGCTCATGTTCATTCCAACATCATGCATGGAAAATCTCCTTTTGTATGGGGCAGTTCAGTGGTTCAGATTTTACTACGCCCGCTCTGCGCGCAGCTGCATAAGAAAACGGGTACGAGTCTGTGCGACCCGCACCCGTTCACTGGGGGCTGTTTGTGACTACCATACTATCCGTGGTTGCACTCGGTGCATCCAGAAGTCCGGCGAGCGGTGCAAAAGCGCTCATGGACGGCAGGCAGACGGCAACATGTAACAAGCATATTACAGATGCTTTTCCAGCAGCGCCTGCAGCCTCGCCTTGGGCAGAGCGCCAACCGAGCGGCCAATCTCTTCGCCGTTCTTAAACACAATCAGCGTGGGGATGCTCATGACGCCATACTTCATGGCCAGGTCCTGGTTGTCGTCGACGTTGCATTTGGCAACGGCAAGCTTGCCCGCCAGCTCATCGGCAACCTCGTCAACGATGGGCGAGAGGGAGCGGCAGGGACCGCACCACGGTGCCCAAAAATCGACCAGCACGGGCAGGCTGTCGTTAACGACGGAATCGAAGTTCTCGGGGGTAATCTGCTTAATGTCAGCCATGGTGACCTCCATAATGCGACGCGGCTCAGCCGCGTAAAACTCAGTACGACCGTGCTTATACCCAGCCGCCCGCAAAGCAACCACTCGCGGGCAGCTCTTTTATATAATGGTGGGCACGCAAACGATTGGAGAGCGCATGCCCACGTCACAAAGCCAGAAAAAAGAAGCCATCGCCCAGGCGACCGAGCAGGAGCTCGCATCGCTCGCGGGTCGTGGCGTGCGTATCGCGGGCAACGCGTGCTCGCCGATCGTGCTGGTCAAAGGCGATTTGGACGAGGCCGAGCGTTCGGGTGGCGAGCTTGCCGCCGGCCCGGATGGCGC
>CAJLLN010000183.1:0-3004 GCA_905207495.1 uncultured Collinsella sp.
CAATCTGACGTTCAATTTCGAGGGCGCGACCAGAAGGTCAGCGCCCTCTCATTTCGCGTCACCTTGGCGCAAATGCGGCTCGCTCGCTGTCGTGTGCTCAACCAGCATTGTTATCACGATCCGCATTTAACGGAGCAAAGCTGGTTATTTTTCTTGGCTGTCTAAATAACGATTCCGCAGCAATGGTCGATTTCGTGCTGGATGATTTCGGCGGTATAGCCCGAGAAGTTTTTGATGCGGTGGACGAAGTTCTCGTCCAAATACTCAACCTTAATGCGGCGATAGCGGGTACAGGGACGCTCGCCGATCAGCGAGAGACATCCTTCGCTCGTCTGGTAGGCGTTGACCTGCTCAAGAATTTGCGGGTTGTACATAAGCAGCGATTTGCTGCCGTCCTTTACGCAGATGATGCGTTTGCGCACGCCGATCATGTTGGCGGCGAGACCCACGCACTCGTGCTCATGCTCGTGGAGCGTATCCAGGAGGTCCTGCCCGGTCACGGCGTCGTCGGGCCCTGCGTCTTCGGAAGGCAGGCGCAAAAAGAACTCGGATTTCATGATGGGCTTAATCATGGCGGGCTCCTCATGTTTCATGCTTTCGTGGACTTTTAATAATAGCGCGGAAGGAAAGCTGTGCGTCCGCGTTACAATCTTTCGACGTTGGACCATGTTGTCAGACTCGTCGTGTACGGCGTCTGGCGTAAGTCTAGGGCTCATTTTTCGCCCTGGGCTGTTCCTCTGGGGCGATGCGACTGTCGTTCCAAGAGGAAGGAAATGCATGGGGAGCAAATCTCAGCAACAAGTTCAAGTAGCGCCATCGGCCACTGCGGCGATTCTCGTCGTTATGTATATTGCAGCCTTTGTTGCCGCGTTTAACGAGAACATCATTAACGTGGCGTTGCACGACATTATGGCGGCCTTTTCGGTGAGTGCCACCACGGCGCAGTGGCTCGTTTCGGGCTACATGATCGTGACGTCGATCTTTACGGCCATCATGGCCTTCCTCTCCGGCCGTTTCTCGACGCGCAAGCTGCTGTTTTTCGCATGCGGATGCATGGTCGCCGGCGAAATCCTGTGCCTGGTCGCTCCGTCGTTTAGCGTCTTGCTGCCAAGCCGTATTTTGCAGGCTGCGGGATCGGGCATCTTGTTTCCGCTCATGATGAACGTGGTGCTGTCTTGCGCCCCGCGCGAGAAGCTCGGTTTGTATCTGAGCCTGGGCGGCGCCTGCATTACGCTAGGACCGGCGTTTGGACCCGTGATTAGCGGTCTTATGTGCACGTTATTTGGCTGGAGGGCGGTGTTCGTAGTGCCGCTGGTGGGCGGCATTGTGGTCGCTGCGGCGGGCGTTAAGCTTGTTCAGAATGTCGGAGAGCGCTCGAACACCACGCTTGATATTCTGTCGGTTGTTTTGCTCGCCGCCGACATTACGGCATTTGTGTATTCCGTAGGCGAGTTCTCGACCAATCTGATTGCCGGCATTGTGGCGCTTTTCGCCGCCATTGTGCTGCTCGGCCTGTTTGCGGCCCGTCAGCTCAAACTCGAGCATCCGGTGCTTAACGCGCGTCCCATGGCGAGCGTTCGTTTTTGGCCTGCGTGCCTGCTTGTGGTGGTGTCGATGATGACAACGTTCTCGATGAGTGTTTTGTTGCCGCTCTATTTTGAGGGCGCATACGGCATGACCGCACTTGTTGCGGGCCTGCTCATTTTGCCGGCAATTGCCTGCAACGCCGTGACCTCGATTGTGGGCGGACGCGTGATGGACGCCCGTGGCGCATGGCCGCTGCTGCCGGTCGGCTTTGCCCTGATTGCCGTGGGGCAGACTGCCATCTCGATGACGGCGGCAAGCATGAACATCGGCGTCGTCGTGGCGCTGACCGTTGTGGTGTATGCCGGAGTCGGTTTGGTGCTGAGCCCCTCGCAAACGGCCGGCTTGGAGACGCTACCCGCCGCTGAACATCCTCACGGAACGGCATTGCTTAACACGTGGAATATGATTGCCGCATCGTTTGGCCCGTCGCTGTTTATCGGTCTGCTCTCGAGTTCTGCTGCGACCGCCGGCGCCGCTGGCGCTGCGACCGACGTTGCCCAGGCGATTGGATTTGCAGCTGCCGTGCGTGTGGCGGCTGTAATTGCCGTGGTCGGGTTCGTGGCGTCGCTGGTGTACGCTCGTCGCGAGTCACACATGTCGCATTAATGTGTGCACATAGATTCTGCAGCTAGATTGGATGGCGACACCATAAACTAATGGACGTTTTGCCGAGAGGCATGATTGTTTAAAGCGCAAAGAGTGCGCGACGGGCCCCGCGAATGGGGCGATGATGCCCGAGAGGGCCAAGAAGGAGTCTCATGTCCGAGAACGAAGAGATCATGAACGAGACCGAGAACGAGACCATGGCTGCCGAGGTCGAGGCAGTCGAGACCGTGGAGACCGAAGCTGCCGAGGTTGAGGTTGCTGACGAGGTTTCCGCCGAGGAGGAGGCCGAGGTTGTCGAGGCCGCCGTTGATTACGATGACGAGGAGCTGATGGACAAGATGCAGAAGGCCGCCCGCCTGCTGCGTAGCCGTCGCTTTGCTATTTCTAAGGAGGAGGAGGCCAAGGCCGAGCGCATGGCGAACATCGAGCGCGCCATCAAGCTTCTTGACCTCAAGCCCAAGATGGAGCAGAAGGAAATGTCCGACCTGCTGGGCATGCGCCTCCGTGAGCTCGATGGCCTGATGGCCGAGGCCGAGGCCGCCCGCCGATCTGGTCGGCCGCATCGACGACGCCGAGGGCGATATGCGCAAGATCGTCGTCTTCGCTGCCGAGGATGCCGCTGAGGGCCTGGTCGAGCTTGCCAACAAGAAGGAGAAGCTCCTGCCCGAGCTTTCTTACGAGGAGGCCACCGAGCTGATGGCCGCTCTCGATAAGGTTATCGCTCCGCTTGTCGCCATGGGCCTGGACGAGGACCGCGGTCCTCGCGGCGGCCGTGACGACCGTGGCGGTCGCGGTGGCGATCGAGGCGGCC
>CAJLLN010000184.1:0-2980 GCA_905207495.1 uncultured Collinsella sp.
GGCGCGCGCTGCCGCCTCATGGGTGCGAGCACGCTCTGCCGCCTCGGCCTCGCGCTGACGGGCGCGGTCCTCGTTCTCAAACTCGATATCGTCCTCGATCCCATCGCTCGGATTGAGCAGCTCGTCCAGGCTCACGTCATAGAGCTTGGCGAGCGAGATCAGGTTCTCGGTATCGGGCGAGCTCTCCGCGCGCTCCCATTTACTGACCGCCTGGCGCGACAGCCCCAGCTTTCGCGCCAGCCCTTCTTGGCTAAAACCTTTGCTGCGACGAAGGTCGGCGAGCCGCTGTGCAGTTTCTACATTCATGGTTCCTCCTATGTGATGCCAGCCGTGCCGCCGGACCGTTTTTTGTTCTTAAGGCGCCTTGCACAGTTAAAAATCTATCCGCCACCGCCAAAAGCATACCACCTATTCTAGTGAGATTTTTGACAACTGGCGGTTGCGGGCACATATGAGCTGCGGAAATGTGTCCAAACAAAGCAATGACCCGCAGCTCGGTTGTCCCCGTTGCGGCGTTAACGGTAGTATGGTCGTACTGTTTATTTCGCACCGCCAACGGAGGGAGTTCCGCGCCGTGAACCGCGATTTCGCCTCATCGCTCATCCAGCTCAATAACACGTTCTATCGCGAGCACTCTGCCTCCTTCTCCGATACGCGCCAGGCCCCGTGGCCCGGCTGGGTGCGCACCATGGACATCGCGCTCGGGCAGCTCGACGTCGCCACGATCGAGCATCCCGTCCGCGTCTTCGATCTTGCCTGCGGCAATATGCGATTCGAGAACTTTGCCGCCGGCGGCGCACTTGCCGCCAAGGGCGTCGACGGCGCAAACCCCTCGGCAGATGCCAGTTGCCCGTTTGAGTTCTATGGTGTCGACTCGTGTCAAGATTTGGCTATCGATGCACATGGCCACGCCCTGCGCATTTCCAACCTGCACTTCCAGGAACTCGATGTGCTCGACGCCCTCATGAAGCTCAATCCCGCCGAGACACCCGACGTGCTTTTCGACGCCCCGCTCGCCGACATCTCGGTCTGCTTTGGCTTTATGCACCACGTGCCGTCGTGCGAGTACCGCGTACGCGTGCTCGACGCCCTGGTGCGGCAGACGCGCCCAGGAGGCATCATCGCCATCAGCTTTTGGGAGTTTATGAACGACGAGCGCATGGCGCGCAAGGCCGTTCGCGCCGAGGCCCGCGCCGAGCTCACCCCGCCGTTTGAGGGTTACGATTCAGCGCAGTTTGAAGCCGGCGACCATCTCATTGGCTGGCAAAACGACCGCCACGCCTACCGCTATTGCCATCACTTTGACGATCAGCAGATCACCGACCTGGTGCGCGGCGTCCGTACGTTCTACAAGAGCGGCGAGGTCCCCGTGCGCGAGCTTGAGCGCTTCCATGCCGACGGTCGCAGCGGCGAGCTCAACCGCTATGTGATTCTCAAGCGTCTGTAGGCACCGACGACTCGCCGCCGAGCCGCACCGCATCTTTCGGGCAAACTATGCCCACCCTTTTTCAACCCATTGACGGAACGCGCAGCTATGCGTTCCATACTTATGACCAAGGAGCCTCATGGGAGCCGTCCACGTTCGCACGCCTAAGAACTTTGTGCTCGAGGAGCGCCTGGAGCGCTACGCCGATGCGATCGAGACGAACCCCGAGGCTTATGCCGGAGATTGGCGCGAGGCTTGCGCGCCAGCTGGCAGCAAGCCCTTCGAACACCTTCACCTGGATCTTGGCTGTGGCAAGGGAACCTATCTGGTCGAGCGCGCCCACCGCGAGCCCGACACCCTCTTTATCGGCATGGACCAGGAGCCCATCTGCATCGCCTATGCCGCGCAGAAAATCTGCGAACAGGGGCTATCCAACGCACTCGTCCTGCCCCGAGGCGCCGCATCGCTGCCACAGCTATTTGCCGCAGGCGAGCTCGATGCCATCACCATCAACTTTCCCACGCCGCAACCCAAGGCCAAGTACGCTAAAAAACGACTCGTCCATGTCGACCATTTGATGCTCTACCGCCCGCTCCTTGCAGCCGGCGCCACCGTCACACTGCGAACCGACAGCAAGCCATTGCGCGACTACGCCCTGGGGCAGTTTATCGCGGCAGGCTACGACACACTTTGGGTAAGTGACGACGTCCGCCGCGACCATCCCGAGCATCCCGAGACCGAATATGAATGCCGCACGCGCGAGATGGGCGCCGCCGTCTATGGCATTTGCGCCACACCCGGTGTGCCGCCCAGCGATGAACAGCTCGCGGCGGGCCGCGCGCAGGAGCAGAGCCTCGCCTGCTACCTGCCCGAAAACCTCGATGAACTCACCTATGTACCCCTGGGCATGGAAGAAGCCGTCGAGAACTTTAGAAACCGTGCTCGCAAAGGCAAAAAACGCCTGCCGCAGGGGTCCTAGGGGCTTCTGATGGTCGCGGCGTCGGCAAACAAGTGAAAATAGGCGCCAGCGAACGACCCTCAAACCTAAGTGAGTAGACTTTTTTGCAATAGCCAAGCACAACCCGCATAACGAAAACTAAAACCGCAGATAGAGCCCTTGCGCAAAAGCCATGTGCTCGCGACATCGCAAAAAGTCTACTCACTTAGCCGGCAACTGCACCAAACGGCTGGGTAGAACGCCCATTTCCTGCATTTTCTCGCGCGCTGGCACCCCGCGCCGCCGCTACGCCATAATAGTTGGCGGACAATCGCGAGAGAAAGCAACCACATGGCACAGACCACGACAGATACCGCCGCCAGCACCGTCTCCGGCGCCGGCGCCGCCAGCTCATTCTCGGGCGGCACGGGAACCGAAGCCGAGTTTGGCTCGCTCGGCGCGCTCTCCCCCACCTGGTGGGAGCCCGAGGACGGCAGCGAGCCCGAACCGTGGCTCACGCCCGACCAAGCCTTCGAACGCTTCTTTGAATGGACGAGCGATCGCGGCATTGAGCTGTGGGATCACCAAGAAGAGGCCCTCATGGACCTGGCTGGGGG
>CAJLLN010000185.1:0-2974 GCA_905207495.1 uncultured Collinsella sp.
CAATATTCATCTCCTCCGGTCGATGATTCAGCCGGTTATTGATGTCGATCACCAGCATGAGTACGCCGTCGTGCGCAGTGTAATCGCCCTCGGCAAGCGACCACTCAACGTGCTGTTTGGCCCAGCTGAGCATGTTATGGGTAAGCGGCTCGCCCTGCACCAGGCGCTCGGACAGTGCGCGAATGTGGCGGTTGAGCATGGGCACCTTTTTATTGGACATGCGCCAACGGCAGACAAGCGCGGGCTTGTCGAGCGTAAACTTCTCGACCGCCTCCTGATTGGCGCAAAAGTCCTCGTACGCACGCTGATCCTCGGCATTGCCAAACAGCTCGGCATCATCAATCTGGGGCATGGTCATACCTTTCGTGTTAGTCATTCCGTCCTCTTATACCAAAAAGACGGCCCTCCAAACGGAGCAGCCGTCTTTTGCGGAGATTATTTTGTCCCAAAGCGAAACTTAGTGGCGGAAGTGGCGAGCGCCCGTAAACACCATAGCAATATTGTGCTCATTGCAGGCCTGGATGCTCTCGTCGTCGCGCTTGGAGCCGCCGGGCTGGATGATGCAGGTCACACCGTGCGCGGCGAGCACGTCAACATTGTCGCGGAACGGGAAGAACGCGTCGCTTGCACAGGCAAAGCCGCCCTTCTCCACGCCCTCGCGCTCGCAGAAGTCCTCGGCGCGCTCGCAGGCAAGTAACGCAGAGTCAACGCGGTTAGGCTGACCCGGGCCCATGCCAATGCCGGCCTTACCCTTGGAGACCAGGATGGCGTTGGACTTAACGCCCTTGCAGACCTTCCAGGCAAACTCGAGCTCGGCCATCTCGGCGTCGGTGGGCTTGCGGTCGGTGGGGAACGTAAAGGTCGCGGGATCCTCGGTCACGTGGTCGACCTCCTGCACCAGCATGCCGCCGTCGACGGAGCGCAGCTCCACCTGAGCGCCGTGGTCCACGCCGCCGGTCGCCAACACGCGCAGGTTGGGGCGCTTGGCCATGCGCTCGAGCGCCTCGGCGGTGTAGCTCGGGGCGATGATGACCTCGACGAACTGCTTGTTCTGATCGGCAAAGTGCTCAACCAGATCAAAGGGAACCTCGCGGTTGCAGGCGATGATGCCGCCGAAGGCGCTCTTGGGATCGCAGGCGAAGGCGCGGTCGTAGGCAGCCGTGATGTCCTCGGCAACGGCGGAACCGCAGGGGTTCTGGTGCTTGAGGATTACGCAGGCCGGCTCGTCGAACTCGCGGACCAGGTTCCAGGCGGCGTCGGCATCCAGATAGTTGTTGTAGCTGAGCGGCTTGCCCTGGATCTGCTTGGAGCCCACGAGCGGGAACTGCGAGCTCGCGGTGTTCTCGCAGCCCTCGGCAAAGCGATAGACTGTGGCTTTCTGCTGCGGGTTCTCGCCATAGCGCAGGTCGTCGACCTTCTCCAGCGAAATCTCGAGCTTGGCAGAGGTGTCCGCCACGTCGCTTGCCTGGGCGGCGAGCCAGCGGGAGATGGCCGTGTCGTAGGCGGCGGTGGTCTGGTAGACCTTCACCTGCAGGCGACGACGGGTGGAAAGCGTGGTGCAGCCACCGGTCTCGTGCATCTCGGCCAAGACGGCATCATAGTCGGCCGGGTCGGAAATGACGGTAACGCTCGTGGCGTTCTTGGCGGCAGAGCGCAGCATGGAGGGACCACCGATGTCGATGTGCTCGATGGCGTCCGCGAAGGTGACCTCGGGGTTGGCGACGGTCTTCTCGAACTCGTACAGGTTGACGACGACCAGGTCGATCAGCTTAATGCCGTGCTGAGCGGCCTCCTGCATGTGCTGCTCGGAATCGCGGCGGGCCAGCAGCGCGCCGTGAACCTTGGGGTGCAGGGTCTTAACGCGGCCGTCCATCATCTCGGGGTAGCCCGTGAACTCCTCGATGGGGGTTACGGGAACGCCCGCGTCCTCGATGGCACGAGCCGTGCCGCCCGTAGAGATGATCTCGACGCCAAAGTCATCGACCAGCGTCCGTGCGAAATCGACGACGCCCGTCTTATCGGTAACCGAGATCAACGCGCGTGCGATCTTCACATCAGATCCCATGCAGTCCTCCTGTCTGGTACGCCGCCGTGCTCTGTGAGTCGGTGATACGTCGATCTGCAGCGCTCGCGCAGCGGCATTGAAAATACTGATTCAATGTAGCGCATCGAGCGCATCGATGCACCCCGCAACGGGCGCATGTGCAGAAAAAGTTTGCGAGCGGAGGGGATGGGCGCAGCACCGGGCACGGTGAGTTCATGGAACACAGGGGCACCATAATTAGATGCCAACGGCGTGGTAGAACTGTGCTCGATATGCATCCGCGAAAGAAAGAGGCACCATGGTCTCGCGGGTTCTCTACCGACCGTTTGATACCGAAGACTTCGACGCCATCGCGCTGATTCTGCAGCAGCTTTGGCATAACAATTCGGATAACGATGAGTACAACCGCCTTGAGGCCGCGTGCGACCTCGCCTACTGCCTTTCGTCGTCGACGTTTTCACAGGTTGCCGTAATCGACGGTCAGGCGCGTGGCATTTCGCTCGCGCGTGCGGGACAGAGCTCCGGCGCCACTATCAACGAGCATTGGATGGATACCGAACGCGCGCTGCTATCGCAGATGCGTGAGCTGGAGCCCGATGCCTGCGCCGAGTATCTCTCGTTTGTGCGCGCAACCATCCGAACCAATAACCGCCTGCTCGAGAGCAGCCCGTTGCCGCACGACAACGAGGTCACGCTGCTTGCCGTCGATCCCGATGTCCATGGCCTGGGCGTTGGCACGGTTCTGCTCGATGCCGCAGTCTCGCACCTGTCCTCGCTTGGAGCGACGAGGGCTCACCTGTACACCGACTCCAACTGCTCGTGGAAGTTCTACGAGCTGCACGGCTTTATGCGCACGGCCACGCACCGCGCCAACCGCGAAGAGCGCCGCCACGCCATGCCGCGCGAAAGCTTTCTCTACGAACTCGACCT
>CAJLLN010000186.1:0-2971 GCA_905207495.1 uncultured Collinsella sp.
GGCTGCAGAGCAGCGTCGTCGCGGCGGTCGATCATGTCCGAGAACAGCATCTGGCGCTGAAGGTTATCCACAAAGCTGCGGCCATCGCCCATAAGCTCCCACAGCGAGCGGAGCCACGATGTGGGCGTCTTGTAATCGACACCCAGTGAAACCCCGGCTTCTGCCGCATCATGACGGCACAAGTCGAGCTCGGCAAACGAGGGCGCCAACAGAACAGCGCGCCCGTGGCGGGCAACCAGGTCGGCCAGCAGAGCCGCCTCGGCATCGCTCAAATCCGTGCCGGCATTGGTGGTATAGATTCGAACAGGCATGGTCCTCCACTCAAACTGTTCGCAATATTCAACGCATCTATCCTACCCGCCCGCACGGACAACATGGCACCACACCAACATGTTTTGGCGCATCGGGGTCAGGCCACTTTGCACCAGATCCCCTCGATGATCCGTTTTCCTCCGTCCCCAAGGGATCGATTTCGACACACAAAAACCGCCCCCGAAGGGGCGGCTCCAGCTGATTCGTTTGTTGCCGTTGGCCTACTCGCCATCCTCCAGCTTAATGAGGATCTTACGGTAGCCACCGTACTCGCCGTTGAGCGCCTTGGAAACACGGCTCACCGTAGTGGACGAGGCGCCCGTGCGGGCCTGAACCTCAACATAGGGCTCGCCCTCATCCAGATAACGCGCGACCTGCAGGCGTTGCGAAAGATCGCAAATCTCGCGCGGCGTGCAGATATCGGTTAAAAACGCCTGGATATCCTTCTCGTCATCCAAAAGACTAAATGCGTGGACTAGCTGCTTGACATCAGGCTTGTCAAACATGTTCTCGATATTCATCGATCACCGCCAAACCCGCCATAAGGCATCGAAGTTGATACTGACATCGGGCATCGTTCACCCGTAATATGCAATAAAACTATGCATGGGCCATTTGCCCGTAGCAGTGTAGCACACCACCAAACTAAAGCGACAAGACTCTCTGTCAGCGGCACGTTTTTCAGGACGAACGCCGTTTTGAAACCGAATGCGCACGTAAGCTCCACGAATATCTGAGACAATGGGCGGCCGAACAAAGCGGCACATCCGCTCGGCCGTCCAAGCTGCCGCAGCAAGCCGTTTCACGCGACACCAACGCACCCTGCGCAAGAAAGGATTCACGCCATGCGCTTTATGCTTAACTGGCTCTTCACCTCGATCGCCATCGCGATCGCCACGTTCCTCGTCCCCGGTATCCAACCCTTCGGCTTTGCCGAGACCTGGGTCTGCTTTGCCTTTGTGGGACTGTTCCTGAACATTGTCGATTCGTTCGTCAAACCGTTCCTCACGGTCATCTCGCTGCCGCTCACGATCATTACGCTGGGCATTTTCCAGCTTGTCGTCAACAGCTTTATGCTTGAGCTCGCGAGTTACCTGTCGGTCAACCTGCTGGGCGTCGGCATCTCCATCGCCAGCTTTGGATCGGCCTTTATGGGCAGCATCCTGGTGTCCATCACGCGCAGCATCCTCGACAGCATCGCCGAGGACTAAAACGGCCATTCCGGCCGTGTCCGTCTCAACAGCCCAAAACGAAGGCCGCCCATCGCAAAAATGGGCGGCCTTCTTATTTGCCAAGTCTCAAAGGGCGAGAAAATCTACCATTTCCACCCCGTCCCCAAATGCAGGTGTGGGTTAGATGACGTAGTCGTAGCCATGGTTGGGAGCGACAAGTTGATCGAGCGTCACACCGTCGAGGTAGTCGTTGATGAGCTTGTCCAGGTTCTTCCACACGTCGAGCGTGGGGCACTCATCCGAACGCGAGCAGCCCTTGCAGTCGCCATCCAGGCAGGCGACCGGCGCCAGACTGCCCTCGGTCAGGCGCAAGATCTCGCCCACCGTGTATTGCTCGGGCGGGCGCGTGAGCACATAGCCGCCGCCCTTGCCGCGCATGCCCGAGAGCATGTTGGCGCGCACGAGCGTAGCCAAAATGTTCTCGAGATATTTCTCGGAAATCCCCTGTCGCGCCGCGATCTCTTTGAGCGGGATGCGACCGGCTGCCTGGTGCTCGGCCAGATCGACCATAACGCGCAGGGCATATCTGCCCTTAGTAGAAACCAACATGTATAGTGCTGCCTTTCGGTTATTTAGTCCGTAGAAATTCTAGCCGAAATATTGGTTTTGAAAATACCCGTTCCGGTCAAGATGGTTAATCGACTCGTAATAATCTTCTATTTCCTATTGCGTTACTAGGCTTTACTGTCTACTATGCTTGCCAACAGCAAAACGAACAACCCATAAGGTTTGTGGGTTTCGCTGCTACACACACCGTAAAACCACACGGTATCCAGTCATTTGAACACTTTGGAGGTTCACCATGAGCAATGTTTACACGTCCATCGATCAGCTTATTGGCCACACTCCGCTTCTGGAGCTCACTCACTTTGAGGCCGATGAGGACCTCAAGGCCCGCGTGCTCGTCAAGCTGGAATACTTCAACCCCGCCGGCTCCGTCAAAGACCGCGTCGCCAAGAACATGATCGACGAGGCCGAGAAGGCCGGCAAGCTCGTGCGCGGCGGCGACTACACCATCATCGAGCCCACGAGTGGCAACACCGGCGTCGGCATCGCCTCGGTGGCGGCGGCTCGCGGCTACAAGGTGATCATCACCATGCCCGAGACTATGTCCGTCGAACGCCGCAAGCTTATGCAGGCATATGGCGCACAGCTCGTGCTCACCGACGGTTCCAAGGGCATGAAGGGCGCCATCGCCAAGGCCGAGGAACTGCAGAAGGAGACGCCAAACAGCATCATCGCCGGCCAGTTTGTGAACCCCGCCAACCCCGCCATCCACAAGGCCACGACCGGCCCCGAGATCTGGGATGACACCGACGGCGAGGTCGACATCTTCGTCGCCGGCGTTGGAACCGGCGGCACCGTGACCGGCGTGGGTGAGTTCCTTAAGGAGCAGAACCCCGAAATCAAGGTCGTCGCCGTCGAGC
>CAJLLN010000187.1:0-2918 GCA_905207495.1 uncultured Collinsella sp.
TAAAGCGATCATCCTCGGCAGCGCCTTGCGCGGCGCCCATGCCGCGAATCTGCCAATAGTCCTCGGGCACAAACGCCATGCGCTCGCGTTCGCGCTCGACCACCAGGGCAAGCGTCGGCGTCTGCACGCGGCCGGCGGAACGCACGTTGCCAAAGCCGCCAAACTTGGCGAGCGTCAGGTAGCGCGTGAGCACCGCACCCCAAATGAGGTCGATGTGCTGACGGCTCTCGCCGGCGTCGGCCAGGTTCTGGTCGAGCGAGACAAGGTTATCGAAGGCCTGCGTGATCTCGGCCTTGGTAAACGAAGAATACTGGGCGCGGGCGACCGGCAAGTCGGGCGCCACCTCGCGCACCTTGTTGAGGGCGTCCGAACCGATCAGCTCGCCCTCGCGATCGAAGTCCGTGGCGATGATGACGCTGTCGGACTTTTTGGCGAGGTTCTTAAGCGAGCGGATGAGTTCCTTCTCGGCCGGCAGCTTAATGACGGGTGCCCAGGTGAGATACGGCAGACTCTCGAGCTTCCAGCCCTTGATGGAGATGCCGTCGGCAAGAAACGGCTTGCGTTTGGTGTCGTAGGGCGGGCGTGCCAGGCCATCGGGCATGTCGGCCGGTAGCATCTCGCCGTCCTCGGTAACCGAATACCAGCCCAGCTTTTTATCGAACAGCACGCTGTCGCAAAAATCGGGCGCAAGGATGTGACCGGCCAGGCCGATGGTCACGCACTCCTCGCCCTTCCACTCAAAACGGTAGATTGCGGTGTTGTACACCTTGTCCTTTTTGGGTTTGCCCGTGGACAGACGCTCGGCAATCTGACGCGCGGCGTCGTTTTTCTCTGCGATGATGAGCTTCAAAAGAGGCTCCTATCTCGTGTCTCTGCGGCTACGCCCGCCCGTATGGCGGCCGATTTACGCCCTTGCTTGCTCGATCTGCCCGATGAGCCAATCGCACCAGGCATCCATGCCCTCGCCCTTGCGCGCGCTCACGGCAAACCGCGGCGCCTGCGGATTGAGGTCATCGAGTGTCCTAGTATACCTATCCATGTCAAAATCGAAAGCCGGGGCCACGTCGACCTTATTGAGCAGCTGCGCGCCGGCGTGCTGGAAGATGCCCGGGTACTTGATGGGCTTGTCGTCGCCCTCGGGCACCGAGAGGATCATGATGGACAGGTTCTCGCCCAGGTCAAAGTCGACCGGGCAGACCAGGTTGCCCACGTTTTCGATAAAGATGACGTCGATATTTTGAAGACCCACCGCCTGGTCGAACGCGTCAACGGCCTCCATGATCATGTTGCCCTCGAGGTGGCACAGGCCACCCGTGTTGATCTGGATGGCGGGCATGCCGGCTTCCTTCATGGTGATGGCGTCGACATCCGAGGCAATATCGCCCTCGATGACGGCACAGCGCAGGCCAGCCTTGTCGCGCAGGCGCTCGTTGGTGCCCAGGATCGTGGTGGTCTTGCCCGAACCGGGGCTCGACAGCACATTGATCACATAGGTGTTTGTCTCTTTAAATCGCTGTCGCAGCTGATCTGCCAGGCGCTCGTTGCGCGACAGAATCGGCGACGCGATATCAATCGTTTTCTCAGCCATACTTAGCGCTCCTTACTTTGGCCCCTTTATACCCCATCACCAGATGGCTAGCGGGCTAATCGTCGGGGGTTTCGATTTCGATACTTGCGATGTCGAGCTCGCGGCCGTGCAGCAGGCGCACGTTGGCGCCGCCACATTGGGGACAGCGGCAATGGAAGCGATCGTGCTCAAAGACCTCCCCGCAGTCCAGACACTCGCTTTGTGGATGGACTTCCTCCACGGCAAGCTCGCAGCCTCGCGTGAGCGGGTCCTCATCGCGAAATGTCTCCCACGCAAAGTCGAGCGCCTCGCGCACAACTTCGGTCATATCCCCGATACGCAGCGTTACCAAAACGGCGCGCGAGGCCCCCGCCCCACGCGCCGCGCGAATCACTGTATCGAGTATGCCGTTGACAATGCCAACCTCGTGCATACCGATTTACTCCTCGTCGTCCTCATCGTCCGAGAACAGGTCCAGACGGCTCACAAACAAGCCCTCCTTGCCCTCGCGCGCGGTAATGACCACGCGGGCAATGGCGAGCGAAATCTCGTAGAGCGAGAGCAGGGCACCATACATGAGCCCCAGCGTAACGGGCGAGCCGTCGGGCGTAATCACAGCCGAGCCCACAAGCAGGCCCACGTACACGTAGCGCCAGGCGCCGCGGAAGGCCGCGTAGGACACGATGTGGAAGACGGACAGGTAGAAGATGATGAGCGGCAGCTCAAACGCCACACCAAAGCCGATCATAAAGAGCAGCTCCATGTTGACGTAGTTCTCCAGGTCGGGCAGCGCGGTTGCGACGGCAGAGGTCTCGCCGATGAGCCACTCAAAGCCTGCCGGGATAATGATGAAGTAGCAAAAGATTGCGCCCAGGAAGAACAGCACCGTCGAGGCGAGCACCGTAGGCACAACCCACTTGCGCTCGTTGGGACGCAGTGCCGGCAGGAAAAATGCCAGAATCTGCCAGATGATCATGGGCGTGCACATGACCACGGCCATCTTGATGGCCAGCGAGAAGCGCAGGCCAAAGCCGCCGAGCGTGGTGGTGATGTAGAACTTACCGTCCGGCACAAAGGAGCGGATGGGGTCTTCCAAGATGTCGAGCACCACGGGCGTGGCGAAATACAGCACGATGGCGGCGGCAAACACCGACACGACCACGATAGTCAGGCGGCGACGGAGCTCTCCCAGGTGATCGAAGAGCGGCATGCGCGCAGGTCCGATAGGCATTACTCATCGCCTCCCTTCGAGGCGTCGGCGGCAGCGGCGTCGTCCTCGGCCTCGAGCTCGCGGGCGAGCTGGTCGACGACGGCCTTGCGCTTGCGGGGACGACGGGCGTAGAGGTCGGCC
>CAJLLN010000188.1:0-2915 GCA_905207495.1 uncultured Collinsella sp.
CGGCAGCAACTGCACGCTGCGCCTCGGCAACGTTGCGATCGAGCTCGTCGTTTTTAATGGTCATAAGCACGTCGCCCTCGTTGACGGATTGGCCCGCCTGCACGTTGATCGAATCGACCGTACCGTCGACAGAAGGGGAGACCACTGAGGACGAAATGGGTTTGAGCTGGCCTTTAGCCTCGACCGTTGTGGTAAACGTGCCCTCGGTCACCATGTCGGTCACAGGCTCGTTAGCGCCCTGTGGCTGCGCATTGATAACCAGGGTTGCGACAATGGCAATGAGCGCGATGGCACCCACGACGCCGGCGGCAATACCGCGCCGAATCAGCTTTTTGCGTCGACGTTCGGCACGTTTTGCTTTGAGCTTGGCGTAGGCCTCTTCGTCAGAAATCTCGGTTGTATCGTTCGCGCGTCCGTTCTGCTTATCGGCATGTACGTCTGTAATCAGAGGAATCGTTTCGGTGACATCTTCGGGCGTGTGCTCGGTATCATCCGGGCCCGGGGTGATCGTGGGGACATTCGGCATAGCGTCTCCTTTATAGAAAGTACCTCGATTAGTATATGCGCCCACCGGTTGGGGCGGGCGCATAGGACGGTTTATTTCGGAACTGTTAGATTGGTCGCATCGGTTCCACGTTGTAGGAATGCGCGCGTTGCACTATGAGTGGACAACCACGCACAGGCCGACTTTGATGCAATCGTGCAGTGCCTTTGCATCGGCCAGGCGCAGATTGATGCAGCCGTGGCTACCGCACCACTTATAGGACTCGGCATTATCGAAGCTCTTGTCGTTTTGCCATGTAGCATCGTGGAAGCCGATCATATTGCCCTCGAACGGCATCCAGTAGCTCACCGGGCTCTCATATTTGGGCTTGCCCGTCTCGGGATCCTTGGCTCCGATTAGGGTGCTGCCGCCGTCGTTACTGTTGATCTGCCACACGCCCTCGGGGGTGGCGTCTTCGCCCGGTTTGCCGGAAATAAAGTTGGCCTCCCACACGATATTGCCGTTCTCGTCGTAGTAGCGCGCGTGCTGCTCGGACAGATCGACATCGATGTATGCCTTCCAGTCGGGCTCTCCCTTTGCGGTAAAGGTGTCGGCCTTCTGGGAGTACTTGATCTCGATTTCGCCGGTCTGTTTGTTGTTAATGGCGTCCTCGACCTGCTTGGCGAGCGAGCTGCTGTCGATGGACCAACCAAAGTCGCCGCCTTCGACGGCGCACTGCTTGCCATCGGCGCGCGTCCACCAACGAGTGGAGCCCACGGTATTAAAGCCGTTGGCGAGCTCGGCTGCCCAGCTACTGATCTGCGACGTATCGAGCGTGGGGTTGGCCGGATCGGCAAAGCTGATCCACTGCAACACGGAGCTGCCGTCGACCTTTCCGGCATCCTCGCCGTTGAGCTTGAGGGTCACGTTGACGCCCAAGAAGTTGTTGGCGGCATCGCATGCGGCCTGAATCTGATCATCTGTCAGCGTTCCATTGAGTGGCTCATAGGCATCGTTGCCGAGCTTGGAAAGATCTACGGTCTCGGCCAGCGAGGCAAGCTCGAGCTCGGCATACTTAATGACATGCTCGCGGTTGAGTTTTTCGTTGGAGCGCGCCTTCTCGACGGTAAACTTGCCGGCCTGCTCGTCATAGGAGCTATTGGCCTCGAACGTGCCCGAACGGCCCTCGTTAAACTCGTCGATGGCGGCGCCCAGATCCTTCTCAAACTTCTTTTGGTCAAAGGTGTTGGAGAGCATGGACAGGTCGACGTCTTGATCAAGATCGACTTCGTTGGAGGTAGCAGTTGTTTTGGTCTTGCCGCTTAAGGATTCCACAAGGCGGACCGGCCATACAAAGGCCTCGTTGTGGCTGATGATCTCTTTTGAGGCAGCTTCGCCGTCGACAATGGGTTCATCGGACTCGGGCTGATAGGACCAGCTAAAGTCATCGCCTGTCACGGTGAGCTTATAGTGCTTCCATGCCGAATTGACCTTGGTGGCGGCAGACGAAGCGTTGGAAAACGAGACGTCGACGCCGGCGATGGTGGTGTTGGGGTAGGCTACCTGCGAAAACGCTACGACGCCTACTATATAGACAATGACGATTAGGCCCAGGACGACAAATAACGTCGTCTTTTTGCCCGACTTATTGTTCTCGGCGGGTTTGCGCGCGGGGCCGCGATCGCCTCGAGCGTGCGTGGGGGGCTGCTTGGGCGCATTGCCGTTTGCCCGGCGCTGCTGACGTTGTTGACGCTGCTGTCGCTGTTGGTTCGGGTGTTGGGAAGCGTTTGCTGCACTACGCTGCTGACCGTGGCTCGGCGCGATAGGACGCGGCGACTGAACGCCGCCGGTGTGCCTGCTCGGCTGCTGCGGATCGGGAATCAGTTGAGTTCGATCGTTTTGCGACATCGTATGCATATCCTTCGATTTTCGCCTTGCGGTTCATCGTGTTTTTACTGGGCTTGCATTATAGCGATTGCCCTGTTGTTTGTGGTACGGAAACGGTGGCATTCAAAAGAGGTGGGACATTTGTCCCACCTTTGAGTCGTTCTTTGCCGCTATCCGCACACACCGCATTTTGCACAGGCCGAAAGTGCGGCCGGAGCCTGCGCGATGCCGCCCTTTGCCGTCTCGCGCAGCGTGGCCGGCAACGCGTGACCCACCGAGAGCATGACATGTGCCATCTGGTCAAACGGCACCAGGCTCTTAATGCCTGCGAGGGCGAGTTGTGCCGAGCTAAAGGCCGCTGCCACGCCGATGGCGTTGCGGTTTTGGCAGGGCACCTCCACGAGGCCACCGACGGGGTCACAAACGAGGCCCAGCAGGTTACTTAGCGCGATGGAACTGGCGTCAAGCGCCTGCTCGGGCGTGCCGCCGAGCATCTGTACCAGCGCGGGGGCTGCCATGGCGGCGGCGCTTCCGACCTCGGCTT
>CAJLLN010000189.1:0-2895 GCA_905207495.1 uncultured Collinsella sp.
CTCGGCTCTACCGTCAAGAATATCCGTGAGGGTATGGAGGGCGACGATAAGGCCGAGACCAAGCAGGCCGAGGAGGTCGTGGTCGAGCAGTCCGAGGAGGACAAGGAGATCGCTGAGCTCGAGGCCAAGCTCGCTGCTGCCAAGAAGAAGCAGGCAGAGGACAGCGACGCGGACGCAGAGTAGTCCCATCCCTTTGGGGTGAGCACCTGACCGGCTTGCCCGCAGGCTAGCCGGTCTTTTTCGTTTTTGTTGACAGTTGATCGTTACATCATAGTTGGGGAGATATCCGTATGGACGCAAGCCAGATCGTACTGACCGCTGAGGGCCGCCAGAAGCTCGTCGAGGAGCTCGCTTGGCGTGAGGGCGATTACGCCAAGGAGATCGTCGAGGACATCAAGGAAGCCCGCGCGTTCGGCGACCTTTCGGAGAACTCCGAGTACGACGCCGCTAAGGACAAGCAGGCCCAGAACGCCGCTCGTATTGCCGAGATCCAGGCCATCCTCGCCAACGCTCAGGTTGCTGCCACCACGGGCGACCTGACCGTCTCCATCGGTTCCACCGTTTCGCTGATTGATCCCAACGGCGAGGTCATGGAAGTCACGCTCGTCGGTACCACCGAGACCAACTCGCTCGAGCACAAGATTTCCAACGAGTCTCCGGTCGGTCACGCCATCATTGGTCACGGCGAGGGCGACTCCGTCGAGGTCGTTACGCCTTCCGGCAAGACCCGCATCTACACCATCGCCAAGATCGCACGCTAGACCACGGTCCCGCGTAAAGGTATGTTTTCGCTCCCTGGGACCGAATCCTGGGGAGCGTTTTAGTTTGAGGAGCTAACTTATGGCAGAGAACCAGAACGCCGCCGATCAGGCATCGACGCTCAACGACGAGCGCGCCACCCGCCTGGCCAAGCGCGCCGCCCTGTTCGAGGCGGGCCAGAACCCCTATCCTGAGCACTCTGAGCTTGAGGACTACGTCGCCGATATCGAGACTAAGTACGCCGATCTTGCCGATGGTGAGGACACCGAGGATGTCGTGAAGATTGCCGGCCGTGTGGTCGCCAAGCGCGGTCAGGGCAAGATCATGTTCATCGTCGTGCGCGATGCGACTGCCGAGATTCAACTGTTCTGCCGCATCAACGACATGGACGAGGCTGCCTGGAATACGCTCAAGGCCCTCGACCTGGGCGACATCCTGGGCGTGACCGGCGTGGTCGTGCGCACCCAGCGCGGCCAGCTTTCCGTTGCCCCTAAGAGCGCGACCCTGCTTTCCAAGGCCGTTCGTCCGCTGCCCGAGAAGTTCCACGGTCTTTCCGACAAGGAGACCCGCTATCGCCAGCGCTATGTCGACCTGATCGCCAACGACGACGTTCGCGAGACCTTCCGTAAGCGTTCGCAGATTCTCTCTACCTTCCGTCGCTTTATGGAGTCCGACGGTTACATGGAGGTCGAGACCCCCATCCTGCAGACCATCCAGGGCGGAGCTACTGCCAAGCCGTTCATCACGCACTTCAACGCGCTCGATCAGGAGTGCTACCTGCGTATTGCCACCGAGCTCCATCTCAAGCGCTGCATCGTCGGTGGTTTTGAGCGCGTGTTCGAGATCGGCCGCATCTTCCGTAACGAGGGCATGGACCTCACCCACAACCCCGAGTTCACCACGATGGAGGCCTACCGTGCCTTCTCCGACCTCGAGGGCATGAAGGCGCTCGCCCAGGGTGTCATTAAGGCGGCTAACAAGGCCATCGGCAACCCCGAGGTCATCGAGTACCAGGGCCAGACCATCGACCTTTCTGGTGAGTGGGCCAGCCGTCCCATGACCGACATCGTCTCCGACGTGCTCGGCAAGCAGGTCACCATCGACACGCCGGTCGAGGAGCTTGCTGCCGCCGCGCGCGAGAAGGGCCTGGAGATCAAGCCCGAGTGGACTGCCGGCAAGATCATCGCCGAGATTTACGATGAGCTGGGCGAGGACACCATCGTCAACCCGACCTTCGTGTGCGATTACCCTATCGAGGTCAGCCCGCTCGCTAAGCGTTTTGAGGACGACCCGCGTTTGACTCACCGCTTTGAGCTGGTCATCGCCGGCCACGAGTACGCCAACGCGTTCTCCGAGCTCAACGACCCGGTCGACCAGGCCGAGCGCTTTGCCGCCCAGATGGCCGAGAAGGCCGGCGGTGACGACGAGGCCATGGAGTATGACGAGGACTACGTGCGCGCCCTCGAGTACGGTATGCCTCCCGCGGGCGGCATTGGCATTGGTATCGACCGCGTGGTCATGCTGCTTACCAACCAGGCTTCTATCCGCGACGTGCTACTGTTCCCGCACATGAAGCCCGAGAAGGGTTTCCAGTCCGGTGCCGCTGCCGCCAAGGCTGCCGAGGCCGGCAACGCCGCGAGCCCGTTCGTTAAGTCGCTTAAGCCCACGCTCGATTACTCCAAGATCGCCGTTGAGCCGCTGTTTGAGGAGTTCGTCGACTTTGATACCTTCTCCAAGAGCGATTTCCGCGCTGTGAAGGTCAAGGCATGCGAGGCCGTCAAGAAGTCCAAGAAGCTGCTGAACTTTACGCTCGACGACGGTACCGGCACCGACCGCACCATCCTTTCCGGCATTCACGAGTACTATGAGCCCGAGGACCTGGTCGGCAAGACCCTGCTCGCCATCACCAACCTGCCTCCGCGCAAGATGATGGGCATTCCCAGCTGCGGCATGCTCATCAGCGCTATCCACGAGGAGGATGGTGAGGAGCGTCTCAACCTGATTCAGCTCGACGCTTCCATCCCCGCCGGCGCAAAGATGTACTAGGGGGTTACGGCGTTTTGCCAAACGCCGTAACCACTCGACGCTGCGCGGGCCGCATTTGGACAATCTGACGTTCAACTTCAAGGGCGCGAC
>CAJLLN010000190.1:0-2827 GCA_905207495.1 uncultured Collinsella sp.
CGCGGGCAAGGGCGTTATCGTGGCGACCGAACTTGAGCAGGCCGAGGAGGCCGTGCGCGAGTGCTTTGGCGGCACCTTTGGCGATGCCGGCAACACCGTGGTTATCGAGGAGATGCTCGTTGGTCCCGAGTGCTCGCTGCTGGCCTTTACCGACGGCAAGACCGTGCGCCCCATGGCCACCTCGCAGGACCACAAGCGCGCGCTCGAGGGCGACAAGGGCCCCAACACCGGCGGCATGGGCGTCTACAGCCCGGTGCCCATCGTGACCGATGAGGAGCACGCCACGATGGTGAAGGTTATGGAGCAGACCGTTGCCGAGCTTGCTGCCGAGGGCATCGACTACCGCGGCTGCCTGTATGGCGGCTTTATGCTCACCCCCGCCGGCCCCAAGGTGCTGGAGTTCAATGCCCGCTTTGGCGACCCCGAGACGCAGGTCGTGCTGCCGCGCCTTAAGAACGATCTGGTCGAGGTCATGCTGGCTTGTGCCAACTGCGAGCTCGACCAGATTGAACTCGACTGGCGCGACGAGTGGGCCGTGGCCGTTGTCCTGACGAGCGCGGGCTACCCCGGCAGCTACGAGAAAGGCAAGGTCATCACCGGTATTGAGGATGCCGAGGCCATGGAGAACGTGACCGTGTACCACGCGGGTACCGCCGTGGTGGACGGCCAGCTCGTGACCAATGGTGGCCGCGTGCTTGCCGTGACCGCTCTGGGCGACACGTTCGAGAACGCTCGCAACCTTGCCTACGAGGCCTGCGAGAAGATTGATTTTGAGGGCAAGACCCTGCGTCACGACATCGGCCTGCGCGCGCTGCGCGGCCGCGACGCCTGGGATGCCTAAAATCCGAGAGGAATGAGACGGATGGACGAGAAGAACGAAGAGCTCGTGGATGCGCAGATCGTCGAGGAGGACAGCCGCGTGTATGGGCACGCCGAGGGCGAGCCTGGTGGCGAGGTCGCTGACGAGCCGGCGCTGGTGCTGGGCGACGACGACCCGCACGATGCCGAGCTGCACGAGAAGATTCTTTCGGAGGAGTGCGCCTGGAAGGGCAAGATCCTCGACGTCCACCGTCTTGAGGTTGAACTGCCCAACGGTCACCGCAGCGCCCGCGATATCGTTCGCCATCCGGGTGCGGCGGCCGTTGTGGCGCTGACCGAGAGCGGCAAGATCGTACTGGTGCGTCAGTACCGCACCGCCATCGACCGCGTGACGGTCGAGATTCCTGCCGGCAAGCTCGATCCAGGCGAGGACCCGCTCGATTGCGCCAAGCGCGAGCTGCATGAGGAGACGGGCTTTAGGGCCGGTCGCATTCGCTTTTTGACGTCGATTGTCACGTCCTGCGGTTTTTGCGATGAGATCATCCACATCTACTTGGCTACCAAGCTCGAGTTTGATGCGCCCAACCCCGATGATGACGAGTTTGTCAACGTGGACCTGGTGCCGCTGCACGAGCTGATCGACGCCGTGCTCGACGGCAAGATCGAAGACGCCAAGACCGTCGTAGGCGCCTTGGCCTGCGATAGCATCGCGCACCGCCTTGGGGGCACGGAGCTCTAGGTTACGCGGTTTTACCAAACCGCGTAACGAGTCGACGCTGCAAACGCCCCTAAGCGGCAATCTGCCTTTCAATCGTCGCTCGCGTACCGAAGTACGCGTCGCTCCTCTTTCAAGGCACCTTGCTCGCTTAGGGACGTTTTCGCTGACGTTGCTAGAACATCGGCGTTATGTTTGTTGGGACGCTTTGTTTTCAGCCCGACCGGCTCAACCGGATTTATCACGCTATTTATTTCTCTTCGAGGACTGCATGTTTAAGAGGTTTCTTTCGTATTACGAGCCCCAGATGGGGCTTTTTGTTGCTGATACTGTTTGTGCTCTGGTGCTTGCCGCCATTGACCTGGCGTTCCCCATTATCCTGCGCAATTTGACCGGTGGGCTATTTACTCAGGGTCAGGCTGCCATTATGCAGGCGCTCGGCATGATCGCGGTGGGCTTGGTGCTGATGTATGCCGTCCGCTGCGCCTGCCGCTACTTTGTGAGCTATTGGGGTCACGTGATGGGCGCGCGCATGGAGTCCAAAATGCGCGAGGACCTGTTCGACCAGTATGAGCGCTTTAGCTTTGCGTACTTCGACCGCAACAGCTCGGGCGACATGATGAGCCGCGTGGTCAACGACCTGTTCGATATCTGCGAGGCGGCGCATCACGTACCCGAGTGGATCATCATCTGCGGTATCGAGATTATCGGCTCGTTTGTGATCCTCTTTACCATCGCTCCGGTGCTGGCGCTTGCCATGGCCGTGGTGACGGCGGCGTTTGCGGTCGTCATGTTTTGGCAGAACATGCGCATGCGCGAGGTCTTTAGCGACAACCGCAAGAAGATCAGCGGCATTAATGCACAGCTGCAGGATTCTCTGGCGGGCATGCGCGTGGTCAAGAGCTTTGCCAACGAGGAGACCGAGCGTGCCAAGTTCCGTGCCTCTAACGACCGCTACCTTTTGTCCAAGGAGAACATGTATCACGCCATGGGCGTCTATACCGCGACGTATGGCCTGCTCTCGGGTGTGCTCTATGTGATCGTAGTGCTGCTGGGCGGATGGCTGGTCGCCCAGGGACAGCTACAGGCGGTCGATATGGCGACCTTCGCACTCTATATTTCGCTGTTCTGCACGCCGCTTGAGACGCTCGTCAATTCGGCCGAAACGTATCAGAAGGCTATCGCCGGCTTTAAACGTATGGACGAGGTGCTCTCGACCGCGCCGGATATCCAGGACAAGCCGGGCGCTACGGATCTGCAGGTGACTGCCGGCGCCGTGGAGTATCACGACGT
>CAJLLN010000191.1:0-2815 GCA_905207495.1 uncultured Collinsella sp.
CAGCAGCATAGGAGACAGGTTGGCCAGGTCATGGCTGCACGTGCCTTCGCGCAGCATCACGTACATGCCGCGAGACAGCTTGTCGAGCGCCTCCTCGGGAATCGTCGACTCGTGGTCGGCGATAATACCTGCTGCGGCATAGGCGTTGAGGTCCTTACCGGCAACGAGCGGCGCGTGGCCGTCAACCTGCTTGGACGGCGTCTGGTTGGCAGCATCGATGCGAGCACAGGTCTCGGGGTCGGCCATAAAGACGCCCGGCAGGTTCATCATTTCGCCCAGACCAAAGACATCGCCCGGATGCTCGGCAAAAAACGCCTGCATATCGGCAGCCGAAATAACGGCACCGGCCTGCTCGTCGGGCAGCGCGGGTACGCACGAGGGCATCATGTACTTGATGGAGATGGGTGCGCGGCGGCCGTCCTCGATCATAAAGCGCAAGCCGTCGAGACCGGCAACATTGGCAATCTCGTGGCTGTCGGCAATGGCGGTGGTAGTACCGCGCGTCGCCGCCATGCGCGCATACTCGGCAGGGCGGATGTTCGAAGACTCGATATGCAGATGCCCGTCAATAAAACCGGGAGCGAGATAGCGACCCTGGCAGTCGATGACCTCAGTTGACTCGTAGGTGCCAGCGGCATCGTCACGACCGTCGTACAGCACACCGACGATCACGCCATCCTTGACGGCAACGCTACCGGGCGCCACACGCTGGCCATACACGTCGACAATCTGCGCATTGGCAAACAGCGTGTCGACGGGCACGCGCCCCCCGGCAGCATCGATCACAGACCTCATGACCTCAACGGACATACATACTCCTTTAACCGTAGAAAACAGCTGCGGAGCGGACAGGCCTTCACCGCAGCAAGCTAATAGCCATTGTATGCCCAAACGATGGGCCAACAATACGCCCCTCCGCTTAACGGCACACGCCGCTCAGCGCAATGGGGGCAGGTTACTTTGCACCAATGGCAAAGAGTGTCCCAAAGTGCCGGCACAAAAGGAACGTCCCCAAGTGCCACCAACGGAAGCGCCGATGTTTTGGCAACGACAGCGAGCGGGCCGCATTTGAGACAAGGTGACGTGAAACGAAAGGGCGCTGACCTTCTGGTCGCGCCCTTGAAGTTGAACGTCAGATTGTCCAAATGCGGCCCGCGCAGCGTCGGCCGGTCCGCCGTTCGTTAGAACGGTGGAACTAAATCAACTTAAAGCCCTTGCGCTTGCCCACGGAGAGGGTGTCGCCCAGCTTGAGGGCGCTGGGGTCGATGTTGTAGCTCTTGGGAGCCACGGCCTTGCCGTTGATCTTGACGCCGCCGCCGTCGATATCGCGACGAGCCTGGCCGGCGCTCGCCGAAAGACCCAGGTCCTTGAGCAGGCCAGCGAGGTAGATCTGGCCCTCGTCGTTGACGGTCAGCTCAACGTGCTTCTCGGGGAAGTCGGCAAGCTGACCCTCCTTGAACACGCGGTCGAACTCGGCCTGAGCCTCGTCGCCGGCACCGGCGCCGTGGTAGGTATCGCACAGGTCTCGACCCAGGGCGCGCTTGAGCTCATAGGGGTCGGCAGAGCCGTCGGCCAGAGCAGCGTCGATCTTGTCGACCTCGGCCGGGGTGAGCGAGCTCGCCAGACGATAGTACTTACCGATCATCTCATCGGGGATGGACATGGTCTTGCCGAACATATCCTTGGGTGCGTCGGTCAGGCCGATGTAGTTACCGTAGGACTTGGACATCTTACGGACGCCATCGGTGCCCTCGAGCAGCGGCATGGTGAGCGCGATCTGGGGCTCCATGCCCATCTTCTCCATGAGCTCACGGCCGGCGAGCAGGTTGAAGAGCTGATCGGTGCCGCCCATCTCGACGTCGGCCTTGATCTGCACGGAGTCGAAAGCCTGCATCACGGGATACAGGAACTCATGCAGGGCGATCGGCGTCTGAGACTGGTAGCGCTTGGTAAAGTCGTCGCGCTCGAGGATGCGGGCGACGGTGAACTTGGAGCACACCTGCAGCAGACCGGCCAGATCCATCGAAAGGATCCAGTCACCGTTGTGCACGATGGTGGTCTTCTCGGGATCCAGGATCTTCATGGCCTGGCTCACGTAGGTCTCGGCATTGGCCTCGATCTGCTCCTGCGAAAGCTGCGGACGGGTGGAATTCTTGCCCGAAGGGTCGCCAATCAACGCGGTACCGTTGCCGATGATGAGGGTGACGTTGTGGCCCAGGTCCTGGAACTGACGCATCTTACGCAGCGGCACGGCGTGGCCCAGGTGCAAGTCGGGGCTGGTGGGGTCGACGCCGAGCTTGATGTTGAGGGGCTCGCCCTTCTCAAGCTTCTTGCGAAGGTCGGCCTCGGGAACGATCTGCGCGGCGCCCGAGGTGATGATACGCATTTGCTCGTCAACAGACAGCATTGGGTATCCTCCTTTTGCTATAGCACCCTCGCCGAAAACGGCGGTGCTGGAAGTCCATAAACTCTCTTATGATAACAAACTGACGCGACGCGGCACCTACGACAGGAAAATCCTCGTCCTGCCGCATGCGTCAATGGCAACTGGCAGACGTGTACCGTCACGCTCGACCAGATAGCGTACCTGCCGACGACGCAAGCAGTCGCGGCAATGGACCTGTCCCGTCGCATCGGTGGCGCAGACGCCCTCGGCGGTCAGCAGGCAGTGCTCGCACACCATAAGCTCGGGACGGTCGGCGTCGACCGGACCCAAGACGCCGGGTTCGGCGGCCAGTTCGGCAATACGCTCCGCATCATTGCCGAGCAACTCGGCCGGCAAGTACACCCGCCCCGCACCGAGTCCGCGCAGCCA
>CAJLLN010000192.1:0-2807 GCA_905207495.1 uncultured Collinsella sp.
AGCCTCTGAGCTGCGAACATTTGGTGGGCGTTAGAAGATTTGAACTTCTGACCTCTTCCGTGTCAGGGAAGCGCTCTCCCCCTGAGCTAAACGCCCGATCAAGGGTGCGCAAGTGCGCAAGGGATAATATAACGGAGCCTGAACTCGGTGGCAAGAACATTTTTAAAAATCGCTTACATTGTGGAATTCGGGGGCTTTGTCGTATCCATTTCAAAAGAGTCTGCTGCCGCGATTTGGCTGTCGACTAATACAGGGCCATTGCGGTATCGAGCTATGGAAAGACGCCTGCGGAATTGTCCTACCGATAAGCGGACAAGCCTCCGGCTGGTGCCTTCGCCGTGGTAAGGTAAGCCGAATTGTTTCCAGGCTGTTTCGGGGGAGTGGAATGAGCAAAGAGTGTGTCGAGCAGGTCGAAGGCACAGGGGCTTCGGTGCCGATGACCGATATATCGAACATTGATGTGCCCGAGGGCACCGACGAGCTCAGCCGCAGCACCCGCCGTGCATGGCGCGACCGTCTCAACGACGCCCAGACGCGCAAGATAATCACGGGTGTTTTAGCCACGCTGGTGGGCGGTTCGTTTTGGGGTTTCTCGGGCACCAGCGCGAGTTTTTTGTTCGATACCTACCATGTCGATACGCTGTGGCTTATGAGCATACGGCAGATTCTCGCCGGCCTGCTCTTTATGGCTGTGGTTGTCACGCGCGACCGCGCACGCCTGGTCAAGCTTTGGACGACGCCCGCTGATCGCAAGCAGCTGCTGCTCTTTACCGCTTTTGGCCTGCTGTTCAACCAGTTTTGCTATCTTTCGGCCGTGCGCCTGACGAACGCCGGAACCGCGACGGTGCTCCAGTGCCTGCAGCTCGTTATCATCATGGGCTACGCCTGCGTGACCGATCGCCGCATGCCGCGTACTCGCGAAGTCATCGGCATTGGCCTGGCTCTGGGTGGAACCTTTTTAATCGCCACCGGCGGCGACCCCACCAGCCTGAATATTTCGCCGCTTGGCCTGGCAGCAGGTCTTATGTGTGCGGTCAGCGCCGCGTGTATGGCGGTGATTCCCGCCAAGATCCTGCCCGAATACGGCAGCCCCATCGTCACGGGTTCGGCAATGCTCACGGCGGGCGTGGTCTCATGTGTCTTCGTGCAGCCCTGGGCGCATATGCCGGCGCTCGACGCTGCCGGCGTCGAGGCGCTCGCGGTGTTCGTGGTTATCGGCTCGTTTTTTGCTTACATGCTCTATATGCAGGGCGTTAAGGACATCGGCTCGGTACGTGCGAGCCTCATCGGAACTGTGGAGCCGGTTTCGGCGACCATCACCAGCGCCGTTATGCTGGATACGGTGTTTTTGCCGACCGACCTTATCGGCTTTGCCATGATCATCGTGATGATGTTCCTCACGGTGTAGTTGACGCCGCCGCCAAGACAGAAAAGGTGTTGTGCCGCATTTTCGCCAATTGATGTCCGTGTCTGGAGTTTAGCTGTCGATGCTCAAAATGCCATAAACTAGCAACGTTATGGACTTTTTCATTGCGACTCAATTGCGAGGATTTCTTTATGGCTGGTAATCACTTTAAGGGCAGCGATAGCGGCCGTCCTGCAGTTCCGCCGCGTCCGAACGGGGCTGGTAAGGCCGGCACGCCGGGCGGCGCTGGACAGGGCGGTTCCGGTAAGCGCGTGTCCCCGGGCGAGACGGCGATGTTTACCGCTCTGTACGAGCAGTCTCAAAAGGCAAAAAAGACCGGCCGTGCAAAAGGGAATGTCTTTGCGGGCGGTGCAACCTCCGCGTCGCAGCCGAGCGGGGCTCCTTCGGTACCTGCGAACAACGCAGGTGCTGCCAACGCCGCGAATGCTGCCGGCAACGTTAATGCCGGCAAGGCCGCCAACAATACTCCTTCTGCCGGTGGCGCGGGGCTTACGGGTAACCTCGGCACGATTTACACCGGCGCCTCCGAGACAGGCACGTTCGCCCGCCTGGATGATAGCGGTGCCGAGTTTGCGGGCTCGGGTTCCAAGGAAGATTATTACGATTTTGGCTTGAACTACGGTAGCGACGCTTCGTCGAGTTCGACCTCTGACGGTCTGGTCCGTCATCGCCATCGCAAGGGCGAGCGCAAAAAGCGTCACACCGGCGCCATTATTGCCGCTGTGGTCGCGGTGCTTCTCGTTGTGCTTGGCGCAAGCGGCTTTATGCTGCTTAACTCGGCAAAGACCGTAAAGAGCGAAGCGAAGGAGGCTGTCGAGATCGTCGGTGGCCTTAAGGATAAGGTCACGTCGGGCGATTTTTCGACGCTGCCTGGCGACGCGAAGAAGATCGATGAACTCTGCGACAGCATGAAGGCGGAGACTTCGAGCCCGCTGTGGACGGCGGCTTCGTTTATCCCGGTGTATGGCAGTGACATCAACGCAGCCCGCACCATGATTGATGCCCTGTCCGATGTCTCGAGCAACGCGCTGGTTCCCATGGCCGATAACCTTTCGCAGGCCACGCCCGGCAAGCTGTTCCAGGACGGTATGATTAACGTATCCGCGCTGCAGGCGGTCGCCGATTCGCTTTCCAGCAGCTCGAAGGTGTTCAAGAGCGCCAATGAGAAGATCCAGGGCATTGGCGATACTCATATTTCCCAGGTGACCGAGCTGGTCGATAAGGCCAAGGACGGCTTTGCCACCCTCAACGGCGCGGTTGACGCGGCGGAGAAGGTCGCCCCCGTCCTTCCCCAGATGCTCGGCGCCAACGGCCAGACGCGCAACTACCTTATGTACGCCATGAACAACGTCGAGATTCGTGCTTGCGGCGGCTTTGGCGG
>CAJLLN010000193.1:0-2733 GCA_905207495.1 uncultured Collinsella sp.
AAGGCGTCTCGCGTGTCGACTCGCTGGAGATTCCCGAGGAGGTTCTGCGCGAGGCAATCGCCAACGCTGTAATCCATCGAGAATACGGGGATCGGTTCTGTGGACAATCGATTGCCGTCGACGTCTTTGACGATCGTGTCGAGGTGACGAATCCTGGCGGCCTTTACGGGGGAAAGACTCGCGAGAACTTGTTTGACGGCAGCTCCCGATGCCGTAACGCGACGCTCGTGAAACTCATGTCGATTGTCCCGCTGCCGGATGGCGCAGGTTCGCCGGCTGAGGGCAATGGCTCGGGCATCCCGATGATGATCGATGCCATGCGCGCGCATGGTCTGGCCGAGCCCCTGTTCTGCCCGGGGTTCGATCGGTTCAAGGTCGTACTTTACCGTTCAAAGATCGAGCCGGTCGATCATGGCGGGGGCTTAATTGTGACGGCACTCAAACACTACGGCGAGCTGGGGACGCGTGAGCTGGCAGAACGCACGGGGCTTACAATTTCCCAGGTTAGGTCGCGCGTCAACGCGCTCATTGCTCAAGGCGAGCTTGAGCCCACGGCGCCGGCGACGAGCCGCAACCGCAAGTATCGACTGTCAGAGCGCGTGGAATAAATGCGTTAGTGGACGAGGCGACCCAATAATCGACCCTCAATTGGCGCCCACTAAGGTAAAGCGGTTGTTACTCAGTCGACGGTGATGCTAAAGACTCGGCTTACGCCGGCATGGCCCCGAACCCGTCCATCAAGAACAGCCTAAGAACCAGCTTGATGACATTTCCCGGTTTGACTTCAGCCGCGTCAAAGACGCGGCGCTCGGCGAGCTCGCTGCAGTATGCATAGATGTCGCGGATAAGGTCCGCGCCCGAAAGCGTAAACATGTAGCCTGCGTCCGAAAGCGCATTGGGCGCGGCGGGCAACTTGGCCATGTGGCAGAACGTTTGCAGGTCGGGCGCCATAACATTCTGGTAGTCGAGGTGGCCGCCGGCATCCTGTTCGGCAAGCTCCAATTGGCGCACGAAATCCAGCGCCGCTGCCAGCACAAAGCTCGGCGTAGGCGCGTTGACGTCCTGAGTGGTCGTCACGAGCCTGCCCGCCGCCTGCGTGACAAGCCAAGCGACCTCGCGCTGGCAACGCACGGCCTTGCGCGTAACCGGCTTGATGGACGAAGAAGAAACGCTCCCCTTAGGCGGATTCGAAGCAGCCATAAGACCCTCCCATGAACGACCCGGTCCAACAAGCCCGGATGAAACACGTGCTACATCAGTATACAGGGGAGTGGGGTGGAAAAACGGGGTCGACAGCGTGAACTGCCGGCTCCGGATTGCTTGCCTTAGAGGCCGTACGCTTCGACCATAGCTTCGCCAATGCGATGGGGCACGCCTGTGACGAGTGCGTTGCCCATGCAGAAGGCTCGATGGCCGTCAGTCATGCCCGTATCGGTCCAGCCTTTCGGGAATCCCTGAAGCTGATCGAGCTCGTCGGGAACAAGACGGCGGAAACGGCCATCGGGACATTCGATGACGTGCTTGAAGCGGCTCGCTCCCGTGCCGCCTTCTCCTGTGAGGATGGTGCGGCTCGGCTTGTCGGTGGCATCCGGGAAGCTCATGGCTCCCTCGGAATACGTGTACGTAAAGCCTGTCTTTTTGTTAGTGCGCTCTTCGCGCTTGCTGCCCTTAAGGTAGCGCCAGTCGGGAAGCTTTTCGTCGGAGATGTAGAACTGCTCCGGGACATCAGCCTCGTCGACAAGCACGTCGCCAAGCACGTGGCGCTCACCGTGATAGTCCTCGGCAAAGTCGCAGGTCAGAACATGACAGCCCTGCATGACGCCAGCATTCTTGAATTGAGAGGTCTTTTGGCCGACGCCAAAACGAGTTGAGTTCTCGTAGGGGTCGGGCAAAACGTCGAGCTCGGACATCTCGTCGGGATAGATGGCGGGGAAGGCTTTGGCCATGACGCCGTTGTGCATGCGATTAACGAGATCAACCTTGCCAGCGTCCTTTTCGCAGAAGATATAAACACGCTTGCGACGCTGGGGGAAACCGTATTCGGCAGAGTTGACCACGCGCCATTCGACCGTGTAGTCGAGGTCGGCAAGACAGCTTAGGATGATGGCGAAGTCGCGACCGCGTTGAGACGCGGGCGACTTGAGCAGGCGGTCGACGTTCTCAAAGAGACCGAACTTGGGCCTCTTCATTTCAAGGAAGTGATAGATGTCCCACCAGAGGACACCCTTCTTTCCTTCGATGCCGTGTGCCTGATTGAGCGGACGCGCGACAGAGTAGTCTTGACAGGGGAAGCCGCCAACGACCATTTGGACATTGGGGATTTCGATTTCGCCCGCTTCGGCTTGTTCCAAGACCCTATTAATGTCATCGTTGACAACGGAATCATCGCCGAAGCGATCCATGTAGCAACGGGCCGCGAACTGACGCGCCTTGGTTCCGGGCGGTTCCCATTGATTTGCCCAAATGGTGCGGAAGGGGCCGGCTGGTTTCATATAAAACTCGGGATGTCGAGGGTCGGCATAGCCTTCGAGACCCAAACGAAATCCACCGACGCCCGCAAAAAGCTCGGCAATATTAATCTCAGACACGTTTCTCCAATCGCTGCTGTGTCCGGTTATGGTGGTCACAACAATAACCGATCGAGGGGACAATCAAGACCTCAATTTTCTGGGCGTTAGTAGTTGCTCTGAACTACCATGAGGTTAGTTGCGAGTTTCGGAGGTATCCCGTGTC
>CAJLLN010000194.1:0-2697 GCA_905207495.1 uncultured Collinsella sp.
ACGGAGCTCGTGTCGAAGAAGTTCCTGTCCGAGTCGTAGTTGGTGGGCGTGGCAATGACGGCGTAGTCGGCGCCCGCGTAGGCTTCGGCCACGTCCAAGGTGGCGCGCAGGTCGAGCTGACGCTCCCCCGCCTCGGCCTCCGCCAGGAAGCGCTCGATCTCGTCGTCCTGAATGGGCGATACGTAGTGGTTGATCTTCTCGACCTTCTCGGGCACGATGTCCAGCGCGTGGACCTCGTTGTGCTGCGAGAGCAGGACGGCGAGGGATAGGCCGACGTAGCCGGTACCGGCGACAGCGATCTTCATTTTCTTCTCCGATTCGAATCGAGCATTAGAGTTAGGCATTAGTACGCATCGCTTCCGTTGAAGACCTCCAGAACCGTGAGGAGGACGATCTTGAGATCCATGACGATTCCGCGCTTGGCTATGTACTCGAGATCACGGCGGACCATGCCGTCGAACCCGGTGGAGTTTCGCTCCGTCACCTGCCAGAGCCCCGTAATACCCGGCTTCACTGCTAGCCTCTGCAGGTCGTACTCGGTGTACTCCGCGACTTCGTTCGGCAGCGGCGGCCGCGGGCCCACGACAGACATCTGGCCCAGGAACACGTTGAGGAACTGCGGGAACTCGTCGATGGAGTGCTTGCGGATGAACCTGCCGATCTTGGTGACACGGGGATCGTCCCTCATCTTGAACATGGCGCCGGCGATCTCGTTTTGCTCCTTGAGCTCGGCGAGGCGGTCGTCGGCGTCCCTGTACATGGATCGGAACTTCCACATTCGGAAGGTGGACAGGCTGCCGTCGCGGTGGGTCTGGCCCACGCGGATTTGGCTGTAGAACGGGTTGCCCTCGCTTTCAAGGCGGATGGCCGCGGCGAGCACCAAGCTCGGTACGGCGATGACGGCCAACACGCAGCCGCTAAACACGATGTCGAACGCGCGTTTCACGGCACGGTAGGCCAGGCGCGAGCGGTCCCAGTCCATGATGGATTGCATGGCCTTGTAGCGACCGGCGCCTTCACGCCGGTCCATGGCCTGAGCGATGAGCGCCGCTCCCGCGGGCGTATCCGTTGCATATTGAGTTTTATCCGACACGTTCTCTTCCAACATTACGTCCCAGACCCGAAGGCCCTCCCTGTTCTATGCGACAATCGCCAGCAGCTAGGCGATCGTCTTTTTAAAGTTGCGCATGGCGCGCTGCTCGTTTGAAAGCACCGCGAGACCGACGCGCGTAGTTACGCGTCGTCCGCACAGGTCGAGCTCCAAATAAGCAGTGCTCTTGCGTCTGTTAATAGTTTTGATAAGGCCTTCATGGCCCATCAGCGGACCAGCTGTAACTACGACTTGGTCGCCGTCTTTTAGGGCCTCGCTCATGGGCACTACGCGGTCTCTCCTATGCGTAAAGCCGCCAATAAGCTGGACCTCTTCTTTTGCCAACGGCACAAACTGACCGTCCTGGGCAAGCACCCGGGCAAAGTCGTCCATGCGCAGCAGATACTGTTGCACGGTGCGGGGATCTGCCGTATCGCAGATAAGATAACCGGGGAACAGTGGCTTGGTCGTATTGACCCATTCGCCGTGAACCTTAATCTCGGTTTGAAATTGGGGATAAAAGAGCTCCTGCATGGAGCCAGCCGGCACCACGCGCTCGATGCGCTCGAGCATTATGTATTCGCGACCGTTAATGACCTGAATCACATACCACACAAGCATCACCCCCTTGCTGTCTTACGTGTGGCTCATGGGGTTTGGGTATGGCTTCGCCAGGGCGCTTGTGCGCGAAGGCGCTCCATATTCAAACCCTGAGCTCAGTCAGACAAGCACGTGGCTCTGCCCCACCGTGAACGGTATGTATAAGTGTAGTTGCTAGAGTCGCGGACGTGTATCGCAAAAGTGACAGTGACACCAGCTGCGTGCGAACCAGTCAAGCGGGTACAAAACTGGACCGCACGCAAACAGCTCCAGAACTGCTACGTTTTGGCATACGAACTTCTAGAATTTGCATCTCATAAATAAATCAACGCAAATTAAAAGAGCCGCATGACTTCTTTATTGGAGCTCGTGGTGTTTCTGGCACCGCCGTTACGGCCGGATGCTGATCGACCCTGCGCTTTGCGCCTTGTTGGAGCAGCGAGCACAGTTGAACTCATGTAACGTAAGGTATCCTAGCACAAGCTGGTAGCGAAACTGATTAGGCTTTTGGTGGACAACATATCGTTCATTTAGCGTGCTTAAGGAGGTTGTTTTGGGATGTTGTTCACGTTGATGCAGGTTAATGAAGTATTGGCGGTGATTGGGAGCGTTCCTGAAGCCCAGACGGAGCAGAGAGATGCACTGTTAATCGCGTTTGTCTAACAAACTATGTACAGACATGTGAAATAAATTGTGCAACTTTTTGTTGGTGTAGGAGTGGTTTGCGGCGCAAGGTATTTTGGCATGAAAAAATGCCTTCGGGATTCCGAAGGCATTTGCATTCACGATGGTGGAGACGAGGGGGATCGAACCCCTGACCTCTTGACTGCCAGTCAAGCGCTCTCCCAGCTGAGCTACGCCCCCGTGACGAGGAGATACTATAGGGGAATGTTTGCGGGGATGCAAGGGGGAATTTTGGATTGATTGTCCGCCTTACGGGTTTTCCTGGGACCCTTGATTCTCATTTTCATTGCAACAGCCTCAGGACTCAGCGCAACGCGTTGCGC
>CAJLLN010000195.1:0-2668 GCA_905207495.1 uncultured Collinsella sp.
CCGGCGCAGGAGCTGCTCGATGATGTGCGCGAGGCCATTCGTGTGGCACGCGTTGGCGATCGTGTCGTCACGTACCTGCCGCGCACCACGGCGCTCAAGTTTAAGCTCGACGGCGCGCGCGGCTGGACGGCGACGGTCCTCGACATGGAGGACAAGCGCATCGCCAAGGTGCCCGTCCGCGACAACGGTGACGGCACCGTGCGCGTGGCTCAGCATCCCTTTGAGCACGACGCGCTGGTGATCCTGGCCCCCGGGCGCTAACGGCTCTACTCCAACATTTACAACCCAGTCCCTTTCATGAGGTTGCGACGGAATGGTTCCTGCATGACGGCTTTAAGCTGCCAAGGGGAGCCATTCCGTCGCACTCATTGGGGACGTACTTAAATGAGCGGTAGTTGGAGACACTCCTTGTCGAGCTAGAGGTCGCGCGTGTCCCTTCTGGTCCATGCGGCTAAAAATCGCGGCGTGATGTGAACGGCTGGGGTCAAATTTGCAGCATTTCGAGCTCGGCTTCGATATTGAGATTGGTTCTGTATTAAAATGGAATTCCAGACAATTGAGCGGCCGGGGGTTAACCATGAGGGGCATGGGAGACACAACCGCATATCTGCGTCGGGGCATTCGGGAGATTATATGCCTGGCGCTGTTCTCCTTCACGTTTTTGGCGTGCGAGTATCTCTTTGATGTGCGCATGGCCGAGTTCGTGTCTCCGAACGAGGTCGTTATTTATGAGAGCCTTGTCCTCGGCGCGAGCGTGATTGGCTTTTTTGTGCGTCCCATTCTGTACTATCGCCGTCCCCATGCTATCGACGCAACGAGTGACGTCACGGGCGTTTTGCTGGTGGCGGCATTGCTGCTGTTGATTATGGCGGTTCAGGTTGAGGTGGTAATTGCCGGCGGTTTGGTGGCGTGCTGCGCGCTGGGCTACTGCGGATCGACTGCCCATGCAAATTTTGCGAGGCGCTTTGCGCGAACGCCCTGCTTGGCGCGCGCCGCTGCACTTTCTTACGCCATGGGCGTTCTGGTGCAGGTTCTCAACCACATGGTGATGCCTGTCGGCATTCCTCAGCAGGCTGTTCTGGTCGTCTGTGCGATCGCGCAGGTGGCGTTGCTCCACGGTGCTCGACGCGCCAAGCTGCGCGACGAGTCCGATCCCAACTTTGAACCCAGTGTAGCCGGGCTTTCGGTAGATGCTCTGGAATATGGCGCCAAGTGGCATGACGATCCCGAGGCAAAGGCAGCATTCCACCGCGCCGTAGTTCGCCTGACCGTGGCGACGGCGTATCTTTCCAGCGTATTCGCCGCTCTCAACGCGGGCTTCACGACTCTGCATGCTGTCGGAGCCGTCGATTTGGGCGATTGGCCGCGCCTGCTGCTTGTCGTGAGCTCGTTGGCCGCTGGCGTCCTATTTGACCTGCACGGCCGTTCGTATATGAATATCGGCATGACATGCGCCGCCATGTTGTCCACGCTTTCGTTCTTTGTGCTCATCGTCGACGGCAATGGCGGCAACGAGCTTGCTGCCACGATCATCTTTTATCTGGGCTCGGGCTTTTTCGTGGTGTTCTTTACCACAAAATATGCCGCCGTCTCGCTTTATGCGCGCTGGTCATATTTTTGGCCGTGTATGGGTCGCGTCGTCAACAACGTGTGCTCGATGTTCGTGACGGCGCCGGCAGTGGTGATCATCTCGAGTCAAAACGTGCTGGCTGCGGTCGGTGCGGCGCTCGTGATGTTTGTGGGCATTGCGATTACGCTGCTGGGACAGTTGGGGCAACGAGCCGATGACGCCGTGATACGGGACGAGCTGGCGCCTGCCACCGATGATCTTGGTGGGGATCTTGCGCCCACATGCTCCGACCCCGAGCCCGTGGAGGCAGCGGAGCTCACGTCCGATGAGCGCCTCGATGCCTTCGTCGCCACCTTTGAGCTTACAGAGCGCGAGCGCGATGTTCTTGAGGCCTTGGTCGTTTCGGACCAGAGCGTTCAGGACATCGCCACAACGCTTTTCCTTTCGCGCTCCACGCTCTATCGTCACATTTCCTCGATCAACAAAAAGACCGGCACCACCTCACGTGTTGCCCTTATCAACTTCTTCTGGTCCTGGACACCCAAGGACTAGCTAATCCTCCAATAAGTTGCGGTGGAATAGTCCCTAAATTAAAGTCACGGGACCTTAAACAGGAACTATTTCACCGCAACTGCTGAGGGGATAGACTGCGGCGGCGACAGAGGCAACGGCAGCGGCGTCGGCAGCTGTGGTAGCGGTAATGGCAGCTGGCAGGGTGTTTTCCGCTTGCTTGCTACAGCAGCTCGCCGTGGCGTGCAATGTAGCGGCGCTTTGCCAGCTGAGTGAGCGCGATGTAGGCGGTGACGATGCCGATGAGCAGCGCGAAAAAGCTCGCGGGCAGTGCCATGAGGCCGAGCGCATCGGCGATGGGGCTTGCCGGCAGCCAGGTGACAAGCGCCAGGCCTAGCACGGTGAGCGCGCACAGCGCGGCCGTTTCCGCGAGTTCTATCAGGCGGACATCGACGTCATCGGTGACGGCAAGCTGGACATCATCAACGAGGCCGAGGTACCGAGCATCATCTACAAGACGTTCACCTCGCTCGGTCTTCAGCGCTTCAAGATCCGCATCAACAACCGCAAGGTGCTTAACGGCTTTTT
>CAJLLN010000196.1:0-2666 GCA_905207495.1 uncultured Collinsella sp.
TAGTTGCTCTGAACTACCATGAGGTTAGTTGCGAGTTTCGGAGGTATCCCGTGTCCAAGAAGCGCCTCGATTTCAAGCGCATGCTTGACGATACTGATTTTTCTGACCCTTCAAGCATTGAGCGCTACGCTGCCAATCTCGACGGCATGACGTTCCGCGATATTCTCGAGCTCGGTATTGCCCCGGAAGGGGAGAGTGCGCCCAAGGACTTTGGCTCCAAAAAGTACAAAGGCGGTATGGGTACTCTTATCGAGGAGCGCTACTTTGGCTACAAGGCCAATAGCGACGACCGTCCCGATTTTCCCGAGGCGGGCGTTGAGCTCAAGGCAACGTGTTTCGATGTGCTCAAGAATGGCCGTAAGTCTGCGGGTGAGCGTCTTGTCCTGACCATGATCCCTTACGACCGTCCTGTTTCGCTCGACTATGACAATTCTCACCTCAAGACTAAGCTCAGCAATATTCTGTTGATTTATTACGGCCGAGATCGTTCTATCGACAAATATGACCAGCGTATCGAGCGCGCTGTCATGGTGCGTCTTCCCGAAGAGGACATGAAAATCATTCGCGCCGACTACGAGAAGATCATTTCCTATATTCAGGATGGCCGTGCGGACGAGCTTTCAGAAGGCATGACGACTTATCTGGGTGCTTGCACGAAGGGCGCAACTGAGGCCACAATGTGGGCGGACCAGTATTATGAATACTTCAATACCTATACGGGCGAGATTGAGCGCCATCGCGCAAAGCGTCGCGCCTTTTCCCTCAAGCGCTCGTATATGGACTATGTGCTCCATACTTATGTCCTCGGTGCTCCGCGAGTCGGGGAGAGCATTGTTCAGGACGATGGCAAGTCTATCGATTTCGAAAGTTACGTAACTGGACTTATCGAGCGCCATTACGGTGAGACCGATCGTCAAATTGCCGAACAGTATGGACTGGAGTACACGGGCAATAAGGCGCAGTGGACAACGCTCGTTTATCGTATGCTCGGAATCAAAAACAATGCTGCCGAGGAATTCGTCAAGGCAGGCATTTCCGTCCGAACCGTTCGAGTTAACAACAGGGGGCACATCGAACAGGCTATGTCGTTCCCACCGTTTGAGTTCAAGCGTTTGATTGAAGAAGACTGGGAGACGTCGCCTCTTCATGCGTGCCTTGAGACCAATCGCTTTTTCTTCGTTGTGTTCCGTGAGGACCACGATGGCGTGCTGCGTCTCGATCGTTGTTTGTTCTGGGCAATGGGAGAAAACGAAATCGAAGGCCCAGCGAAAGCTTGTTGGGATGAGACGCGAAAGGTAATACGTGAGGGCGTTGAGCTCAATCCGTATCGGGATGCGAGCGGAAAGCTCAAAGTGACTAACAATCTGCCCGGTATGGCGGACAATCCAATTGTTCACGTTCGCCCGCATACGTCAAAAGCGGCTTACAAGTTTGCCGATGGAACAGAGATCGGTGACATCGCAAGGAATGCTTACGAACTGCCCGACGGGCGCTGGATGACGAAGCAATCGTTCTGGTTCAACAAGGGCTACCTGGAGCATATTCTGGGGCTGTAGCGTTTCGAGATTATTTAACAATCAACCCCTGCTCCTCAGTGCCTCGATGTCATCTCTACAAATAAACCCCCTCGCCGAGTTGCCTGTGGAACTCGGCGTGATGGTCGCGTGCCCAGGTAAAGAGCGCCTGGTCAAAGTCGGTGCGCGTGGCCGGGACGCCAAAGACGCCGGCAACCTCGACGCGCACAAACTCCAGTGCCGGCAGCTTGTTGATGGCAGTGAGGGCAAACGGGGACGAGGGCTCCTCGAACAGATAGCGGCTGCCTTGCAGCGCGTCGCAACTGGTACACGTGTTGCCGAGCGACGGGGCTTTGGAGGCTCGCGCGCCTACGGGCTTGTAGCCGCAGCGCTTAGAAAGATAGTCGCGGATCTCGCCCGGCACGCAGCCAACAGCGGGCACGATGGCGAGCGCGTTGGCGTTGGCCGTGTCGATGACAATGTGCCCGGCTTCGTTGGGCGCGTGCACGATGGCGATGCTCTCGTCGTTATCGGTTCGATAGGGAATGCCAAAGGCCGCGACCGAGGTCTCTTTGTGACACTTCCAGCACTCGCGCTTGCCCAGTACTAGATATATATACGGCGCTGAGGGGTCGGATCGGTCAACACCGGGCAGCCACTCGGCAAAGGGCTCGGGGTTGACGCCGCTGGGTACATACCAGATCTTCTTGGTCCGGTCCCATTTGGCGCCCAGCGCCTTGGCTTCTTCTTTGTGCGAAAAGGGGACATCGAGCTCGGTGCGCATGGCGGCTCCTTGGTGCTGCACGTGCAAGTGGCTCAAGGATACCGCAGGGCGCAGACATCGCGGCGTTTTGCTGAGAAGTTGCGGTGCGGACTGATTGGTTATGCCGATGGATAGATCGGCAAGTAGATGGTCGGCTTTTGGCCAGTTGGGCGGTTGGAGCAGCTTGCGGCGCAGTTTTGTGCCTGGCTATTGTTGATGTTGGGGCATTGAATTTGTTTGGCGGCTATTTGTCAGGTGAATTGATGTTACGTTGCGATGACGGTTGGAGCTGCCAGTGGATTTGGCGACATAAAACAAAACAGCTCAGAGGCGAAGCCTCTGAGCTGCGAACATTTGGTGGGCGTTAGAAGATTTGAACTTCTGACCTC
>CAJLLN010000197.1:0-2661 GCA_905207495.1 uncultured Collinsella sp.
GGTCATGGCGCACGTCGCGCAAATCGGCGGCATCTCCGACCTGCCGATGGACGATATGGTCTATCGCGAGGCCGACCGCAAGGCGATCCTTACGAACGATCTGCCGTGCATTGACGCCGCCGCAGCCGGCCGCATGCGCGAGGAGATCCTAGCCGCGCGCGACGAGCTCGACAGCATCGGCGGCATCGTGGAGTGCGGCATTTACGGGCTTCCCGCGGGCATCGGCGACCCCATGTTCGACGGCATCGAGAACCGCATCGCGCAAATCGCGTTTGGCATTCCCGCCGTAAAGGGCGTGGAGTTTGGCATGGGCTTTGCCGTGGCCGCCATGCGCGGCAGCGAGAACAACGATCCGTATCGCATCGACGCCGAGACCGGAAAGATCGAGGTCGAATCCAACAATGCCGGCGGCACCCTGGGCGGTATTTCGACCGGCGCGCCCGTCATGTGGCGTATGGCCGTAAAGCCGACGCCCTCAATTGGCCGCGAGCAGCAGACCGTAGACATGGACGCCATGGAAAATGCCGAGCTCTCGGTCCACGGCCGCCACGACCCCTGTATCGTCCCCCGAGCTGTCCCCGTTGCCGAAGCAGCCGCGGCGCTCGCCATCTGGGACGCCCTCCTCGAGGACGCCGCCCAGCGCTAACCCGACTCACCTGGGTTGCCCGTCAACTCTGCCATTACGTGAAAGGGGCCTCCATGGACCTTGCCGATATCCGCCAGACCATCGATGGCATCGACACCACGCTCCTCAACAGCTTTGTCGAGCGCATGGATATTGCCACCGAGGTCGCCAAGTCAAAAATCGAGATGGGCAAGGCCGTCTTTGACCCCGCCCGCGAGCGCTCAAAACTCAACAACCTCGCCAGCCGCGCGCCCGAGCGCTACGAGGCGCAGACCATCACCCTGTTCCGTCTCCTCATGAGCATGAGCAAAGCCGAGCAGCAGCGCTACATCAACGAGCTCAAGGGCATCACCGTCTCGCAAAAGGCCCACGCCACGGCTGCAGCCTCCGACACGCCCTTCCCTCAAACGGCCACCGTTGCCTGCCAGGGCGTAGAAGGTGCCTATAGCCAGATAGCCGCGTGCAAGCTCTTCGACGTGCCCGACATCGCGTTTTTCGAGACCTTCGAAGGCGTTATGCGCGCTGTGCGCGACGGCTTCTGCGAGTTTGGCGTGTTGCCCATCGAAAACTCAACTGCCGGATCGGTCAACGCCGTCTACGACCTGCTCGCCCAGTTCGATTTCCACATCGTGCGCTCGCTGCGCCTCAAGATCGACCACAATCTGCTCGTCAAGCCCGGCACCAAGCTCGCCGACGTGCGCGAGGTTTACAGCCACGGCCAAGCCATTGCCCAGTGTGCGGGCTTTATCGAGTCCCACGACCTGCACGCCACCAAGTACCCCAACACCGCCATGTCGGCCGAGATGGTCGCCAATTCCGACCGCACCGATGTTGCCGCCATCGCATCGCGCAGCTGCGCGGCACTCTATGGCCTGGAGGTGCTGGAGTCCGACATCCAGGACTCGGACAACAACTACACGCGCTTTGTCGTCATCAGCCGCGAGCCACGCGTCTATCCCGGTGCCAACCGTACCTCGCTCATGATCACCACGGCCAACGAGCCGGGCGCCCTCTATCGCGTGCTCGAGCGCTTCTACGCACTCAACATCAACCTCATCAAGCTCGAGAGCCGCCCCATCCCCGGTCGCGACTTTGAGTTTATGTTCTACTTTGACCTGGACTGTCCCTTTGGCAGCAAGGCCCTCGACGACCTGCTCGATTCGATCGACGACGTATGCGAGAGCTTCACCTACTTTGGCAGCTACACGGAGGTGCTCTAGATGACCGATACCGCCGCAACCCGCCCCTACGGCGTGCTGGGCCGCGTGCTGGGCCACAGCTACACCCCGACCATCTACAAGGAGCTGGCGGGGCTTGAGTACGTGCGTTTTGAGCGCGAGCCCGAGGATCTTGAGGTTTTTATGACGGGCGACGAATGGGAGGGCACCAACGTGACCATCCCCTACAAGCGCGCCGTCATGGAATACCTGGACGAGCTGAGCCCGCTCGCCGAGCGCATGGGCAACGTCAACACCATCACGCGCCTGCCCGACGGCCGCCTGCACGGCGATAATACTGACTACTTCGGTTTCCAGTGCCTGGTCGAGGAGTTGGGCGTTGAGGTTGCCGGCAAGAAGGCCCTCGTGCTCGGTGCCACCGGCGGCGCCGGCACCACGGCAAGTATGGTGCTGGGAGACATGGGCGCCATCGTCGTACCCGTGGGTCGCACGAGCGAGGTCAACTACGACAATATCGCGCAGCAGTCCGACGCCTCCCTACTCGTCAACTGCACGCCCGCCGGCATGTTCCCCCATTGCCCCGACGCGCCTTGCACGCTCGAAGGCCTCGATGCGCTCGAGGGCGTCATCGACATTGTCTACAACCCCGCCCGCACGGGCCTGATGCTCGAGGCCGAGCGCCGCGGCATCCCCTGCATCGGCGGCCTGCTTATGCTTGTTGCCCAGGCGGCACAAGCTGTCGAGCGCTATACCGGCAAAGCCACCCCGCGCGAGAGGATCCTGGACGTAACGGAGCGCCTGTCACGCCGCGAACAGAACATCGCGCTGATCGGCATGCCGGGCTCGGGCAAGACCCGC
>CAJLLN010000198.1:0-2643 GCA_905207495.1 uncultured Collinsella sp.
CACGATGTCCGCCGCGCCGGCGAGCGCCTTCTCGGGCGTGTCGAAGCCGGCTTCCTCGTTGACGTACGCCGCGGCGGCGTCGAGCGCGCTGCCCTTGGCCGAGGCCTGCATGATGACCATGTTGGCAAGTGGCTCCAGGCCTGCCTCGCGGGCCTTCTGTGCGCGGGTCATGCGCTTTTTGCGGTAGGGCTTGTAGAGGTCCTCGACACGCTGGAGCTGCGTGGCCTCGCGAATTTGCTGTTCGAGCTCGGGCGTAAGTTTGCCCTGGGCGTCGATGAGCAGAATGACGTCCTCTTTGCGCTGTTCAAGATTGCGCAGGTAGGACAGGCGCTCGTCGAGCGCGCGCAGGGCGACGTCGTCCATGCCACCCGTGGCTTCCTTGCGGTAGCGCGAGATAAAGGGGATGGTGTTGCCCTCGTCGATGAGCTTGACGGCTGCCTCGACGTTGGCGGCCTTAAGGTTGAGCTCGCGGGCGAGCTGGGCGATAAGATCCATGGGACTCCTTGCGTTTAAGGTGCGTTTGCAGCACAGGGCTACCAAGGATACCACCCGTCCCAAAAGACTGTTTTGGGGCCGCGCCATGAAAACGGCCTATCTACTACGTTTGAACCGTATTGGTCGACCATCCCCCGGTTTTCCGAAAATATGCAACCCGTCTACCTGCGGTTTTTATTTCGAGAAATTTGGCATGGTTGAGGGCGATCGGCTAAACGTAGTAGATAGGCGCGTTTCGTGGCGAACGAATCAAGCCGAGGTGCAAAATAGCCCCCCGCTCCAGAAAAATCGTCGGCAAGGTAGCAAAATGCCCCGCGGGCAGGAGGCTGCTCGCGGGGCGAAGAAGAGGGGCTTGTTGGTGGCGGGCCGAGGGGTTCGGCATAGGAGTTTGCCGCGACCCGCCCTAAAGTATTACAGCTCGACGAGCTGGCCGGTCTCGGCGGCCTCCTTGATGGCGTTGAGAAGCGTGAGCGTCTTGACGTTATCGGCGGGGGTCACGACGGGCTCGACCTCGCGGCGGACAACCTTCACAAAGTGCTTGAGCTGCATCTTGTGCGGCAGTGCCGGGTCGACGGCCGGAATCTCCATCTGCAGCGGCTTGTGCCAGTTAGAGGCGCCGTCGTAGGAGAACTGGTGCAGGCGGGGCAGCGACAGGGCGCCCTTAGTGCCGCCGATAAAGTAGGCGTCGGCGTCGAAGGGGCGGTACTGCGGATCCTCGCGAGCGGTTGCCTCCCAGTTCCAGGGGCTGGCGGTGGCGTCGGAGATGGTCATGCTTGCGAGCGCGCCATCGGCAAAACGGACGTTGACCACGGCGGAGTCCTCGGTCTCAAAACCGCGGGCGGCGCTGGACTGCATACCCTGGACGGCAACGGGCTCGCCCAGCAGATAGCGGAGCAGGTCGACGTCGTGAACCAGGTTGACCAAGATTGGGCCGGCACCCTTCTTGCGGCGCCACTCGACATCGAAATACTCGTCGTTCTTATAGATCATGTAGTGGAAACTCGACACGGTGAGCTTGCCCAGCTCGCCAGACTCGATGATCTCCTTGGCCTTGTTGACGAAGGGGTTGTGGCGACGGTGCTGACCCACGAGCACGGGCACGCCGGCGGTCTCGGCCTCGGCGGCGAAGGCCTGGGCATCTTCCAGGTCGTTGGAGATCGGCTTTTCGACCAGCGGCACGATGTTGCGCTTTACGGCCTCGCGGGCAACGCCCAGGTGTAGGTCGTTGGGGGTGGCGATGATGACGGCCTCGGGCTTGACCTCGTCCATCATCTGGGCGGGATCGGTAAAGAACGGCACGCCGGCGGCCTCGGCCGTGGCGCGGGCGCCCTCAAAGGCATCGGCGATGGCGACGAGCTCGGCCTCGGGCTCCTCGGTGACAAAGCGGATGTGGTTGCGGCCCATGGCACCGGCGCCGATAACGGCAATGCGGACGGGGTTGAGCTCAGACATTTCGACTCCTTAATACTGGTGACCGGTGGAATGCGACAAAGGGGCTGTCCCTTTGTCGCATCGGTAAAACTAGGCGGATTTCTTCTTGCTGTCGGAGACCATCATGTAGACGGTGAGTACGACGGCGATGGCGGCGATCACAATGGCGCCGTAGAAGGACTGCTGGTAGGCGGCGCTGCCGGCCTCGGCGTGATACAGCACGGCGGTGATGGGCTGGCTGATCCAGGTGGAAGCGGCGTAGCCCAAAAACATGATGCCGTAGTTGACACCGATGTTGCTGGTGCCGAAGGCGCCACCGGTGAGCGGCGGGTAGATGACGAGCAGGGCGCCAAAGCTAAAGCCGAGCAGGGCGAGCGCCACAAAGAACATGCTCTGCGTAAAGCTCATCGACATGATGACGAGCGCGACGATGGTGACGACAAGGCTGATGAGCAGCGACTTGTAGGCGCCGAGCTTGTCGATGATCTGGCCAAAGGACAGGCGGCCGACCAGGTTGGCGCAGGTGTTGACGGAGACCACCCCACCGCCGAGGGCGACGGCCGCAGCGCTCGTGGGGTCGGCGAAGAGCTGAACGGCGGCGATGGAGGCAACCTTGCCGACGAGCAGGGTACCGGCGGTAGCGGCGAAGGCGAAGGTGACGATGAGGACCCAGAAGCGCGGGGTCTTGACCATCTCGCCCGGGGTGAGGTCGCCGAA
>CAJLLN010000199.1:0-2634 GCA_905207495.1 uncultured Collinsella sp.
CCCTCGATCTTCTCTGCGGGCTCGATAACGATGGGCTGGACGCCGTAGGTGCTCCAGCCGTCGAGCAGGCATTCGGCGTCCGAGGGGATGCGGAAGGAGTGGCCGTTGAGGGTGAGGGGCTTGTGGTTCTTATCGGCACTTTTCTTGGGCATGGTTTTCCTTTCGATGTGAGAGGGCCGCCGCCCGCTCGGGCGGCGGCGTACGATGGGCTAGTCGTCGATGTCCTCGACGGTGAAGAGGGGCAAGGGGGCGCGATCGGCGAGTCCAATGGGGACCGCGCCGAAGACACCGAGTTCCTGGGTGATGTCCTCGAGTCGAGCCGCGAAGCGTTTGACAAACGCGTCGTGCGCCGCGCCGGTGCCGTTGACGACATAGGCGCGAGCTGCGATCTTGACAAGCTCGTAGTCGGGGATGCCATAGCACTCGTCGATGGCAGCGAGACAATCCATCGCGTCGACGGCCTCGTCAGTGGGGCTAAACGCCATGAAAGTGCGGGGAACGTTCGGAATCGCCTGCTTGAACTGCGGGATCCAGACGCTCTGGGCGCTTTCGGCGTCCTCGGGATTGAGGAAGGCGATGTCCTGGCTGCCATGCAGAACGTAGCGCTTCTTGGCGGTATTGAAGGCAATGGCCGGGCCGCTGTCCGACTGGACTGCGGTGGTCTGGTGTCGCATGTTTACCTCCTAATTGTTGGAATGGATTTAAAGGGCGTCAATGGCGAATGCCCCTGCTGGGCGGAGCCCTCGCCTCCATGCCCGTCACGATTGCCTCCCCTCGCGCACTCCAGCACTAATCAGCTCGATGAGCTTGCGTACCTGATCGGAGCTCGACCCGGCCGCCTCCAGCGCCCTGGCGATGCTCTTGCCGGTAAAGGTCGATGCGAACAATGTCGAGCGCTTGTGACGTCGACGGTCCCCGAGCAGCTCAATCAACGCGATTGTCTCCTCGCGCATACCGCTCGCGCCAAGATCCGCGATGATAAGTACGGGCGGATCGCGATAGCGATCGACGGAATGAGCCTTTGAGTTGGGACCGTAAAGCTCGCCGCCGTTCCATGCTGTCGCAAGCTCGCGTGCCGAGGCGAATGCGGCGCGCTCGTGGGAGGTCATGGCGGCCGGCGTGTGCGGCAAGCGCCAGTGCGCGCGCTTCGTCGGCATCGTCGTGTGCGTACCAGATCCATGCGCCGTTAGAGAGGCGAGCAGCCTCCTTCTCTTTAGCGCTTCCGGTCTTTGCCGCGAAGATGGCCGAGGCGCGCTCGGCGATGAGCTTGGGAGTGTGTTCGGGAATGCGACGGGCGCGGCGGTCGGGTCCGCGCAACGACTGCCATGCCTCGGGCGTGATGACGGTGCCGAGGGTGTCGTAGTAGCTCTTTGGGGCGGGCAGACCCTCGTAGTCAATCACGCTACTCGCCGCCCTTGCCGCGCAGGGCGCTGAGAAAGGCGTTGAGATCGCGCTCATAAATGTACGTGCGACGGCAAAGGTAAATGCCCATACCGGTGCGCGCAATGAGCTGGCCGGCGGTATCGGGGGTGAGATGCAGCTTGTCAGCGACCTCATCGCGGGTGAGAATCGGGCCGTTCTGGATGCCGGGCGTGTCGTTGTCGTCCATGTGCATGCCTCCTTCGGTGTGTGTTACGGGGCGGGAGCTGCTCCGTGACTACACAATGCCGTCGGCGGGCATAAATCGAGGTATTACATCACCTATTACGGGGGTTTACCTGCGATGATGCTTATCGATAAATTGATAAATAAGATTGAATTGCTGTTGACCGATGCCAAGGGCGGTGAATCGGACTCAAAGGTTATCGATGTTGTGGAGGAGGGGGAGCCGTCTTTGCCGCCTGAAGATGAATGGCGAGATTGGCCGATCATGCCGCTTGATCCCGCGACCGGTCAGGTTCAGGTCGGCTATAAGACGAAGGACGGGCTTGAATTTCACGAGAACGGTCGTCTCGTTCCGGACGTTGCGGGCGAGAGTGCTGGCGATCACATGAGCTTCACCTATCGCGAAGAGTCAATCGGTATGCCGAACAGGCCGTCGAGTGTGGAAACAGACGCGCCGGGGGCGGACAAGGACCTTGCTTTCGGCCTGATTCGCTCCGTGGTTCTTGACGGTCTTCCGGAAGGCGTTCTGCCGTCTTGTAAATTGGAAGATTACGGAAGCGTTGGTGCAATGCTGCTCGCCCTGTCAGAAGTGCCGGCACAGGTTTGCCGCGTCGACGACGCGCCGCATCCCGGTGACAAGGCTTCCAACATCGATCCTTGGGAGAGATTCGCTCATATGACCCAATCCTCTGTCAAGAGCCACAATGGCCCCGCCGACCGCTTGCAATCGGTCGGCGGGGCCTGCCGTTCACCCGTCCCGGTCCGCCCCCGGCATGTCATCGACGCCTTCGGCTCAGTCTCATATCCGCGGATACCGTTCTGTCGGCCCGCACTCCATTCCTTCGGCGGGGTTCCCCAAGTCTGTCGAGGCGCATGCGGAGGGCTCCGCGCGCACAGCGAAATAGGGGGTATCCCCGAAGGCCGCCCGGCTCGCCGGGACGGGGGCTATGTCTATTCCGCGCCCTCCCGGCACATCATGCCGAGGGCCCAGAGCCACCTCACGAGCTCGGCCGCGGTGGCCGCGTTGGC
>CAJLLN010000200.1:0-2612 GCA_905207495.1 uncultured Collinsella sp.
CCCCCGCCATATGCGAGATGTCGGCGGCGCCGTTGCCCGCGGCGTTGATCAGGTAGCGGCAGCGCACGTTGCCAGTGGGGGTCGCCAGCGTAAAGCGCGCGTCGTCGCCCGAGCCCGCGACTTCAATCGCTTCCACCGGAGCGGACCGCATAAACGTCACCCCGTTGGCCACGGCGTTTTCCAGCGCGGCGATGGCAACCTCAAACGGGTCGACAAACCCAGTCGAGGGGCACCACAACGCGCACGTCGCCTTATCGCTCGCGCGCGGTTCCAGCTCGTGGATGTGGTCGGGACGGATAATCGACAGCTCGGGTACGCCGTTCGCCAGGCCATTCTGGCGCAGCTTCTCCAGGTGTGCGCGGTCTTCGTCGTTGAAGCCCAGCGCCATCGACCCGGTGCGGCAAAACAAAAAGCCCAGCTCCTGGGCCCATGTGCCATATAGCTCGCAACCACGGGCGTTGACCTGCGCCTTTACCGTGCCCGGCGCCGGATCGTAGCCGGCGTGCACCAGGCCGCCATTTGCCTTCGATGCACCCAGGGCGATGTCGTTTGCCGCCTCGACCACGCAAATGGACAGTTCAAATCGCGCGAGCTGCCGCGCGATGGCGCATCCGGTGATGCCCGCGCCGACAATCGCGATATCAAACGTTTCTGTCACAGTGCCTCCCAGACGAGTTGACAGGCTGTCAATAAGAACATCCTACGGTCTACACACCCCTAGCAGGGCGGCAATGCGGCGAACAGCCCCGCAACACCCGCCAACGGCAGACGAGGGGAGACTCTGTAACGTCGATAACCTCGTCTGCCGACAACTACGGCAACCGTTCGTCTCGACCTGTAACAGCTAGACGCGGATTTGGGTTCCAGTTGTTACAGATTGAGACGTTAGTCTGGCGCCCACTCCGTTTGTCTTGATCTGTAACATCTAGACCCGGATTCCGCTCCCACCTGTTACAGATTGAGATGTTTGTGTCCGCGCCAGCCCCGCCCCTGGCCGTGGTCCCATATAAACAAACCCCGTGGTAAACTTGACCGGACTGTTAATATTCCGAAAGGTACCCGTAATGTCCAAGTACATCTCCGAGCTCATGTCGCCGCAGCTTATGGGCGTCGTCTATGCCTTCGTTGGCTTTATCATCGCCCTGTATGTGCTGTCGGTCGTCTATGTGTTCATCGACGCTCGCCGCCGCGGCGCCAGCGCCTACGTGGCATGGGGCATCATCGCCCTCATCCCGTTTGTAGGCCTCATCGCCTACCTGGTTCTGCGCCCGCACTCCTACGCGTCCGACCGCGAGGAGCAGGAGCTGGACATGGCCTTGCGCGAGCGCCAGCTTGCCCAGTACGGCACCTGCCCGCAGTGCGGCGCGCCCATCGAGAAGGACTTCGTCGTCTGCCCGGTGTGCGATACCCAGGTTCGCAACGTCTGCCCCAGCTGCCATCGCCCGCTCGATGCGCACTGGAAGGTCTGCCCCTACTGCCGAACTCGCATCCAGTAACGCATCCATCGTCGGGCCGGCCGCAAGCCACGCGCGCCCCGCAGCCCCGACTCACACGATGAAGCATGCGTAGAAAATCGCCCGCCGTGCCATTAAGGTGCGGCGGGCGCTTGTATACCAAGGCAACCTGCCTATAATGATGCAAGTCAAAAACGCCGAGCGCATCGCACGCACTTGCATCAGGCATCCGAGAGGAGAAAACATACCCATGAAGGCACTCTACAATGACGGTTCGGTGGCCGAGCTCCCGCAGGACGAGGTCACGCACGTCATCCGTCACTCCGCCGCGCACATCATGGCGCAGGCCATCAAGCGTCTGTACCCCGAGGCCGACTTTGCCTACGGCCCCGCGACCGACAACGGCTTCTACTACGACGTCGACCTGCCCGAGGGCGTCAAGATCAGCGAGGACGACTTCCCCGCGATCGAGGCCGAGATGAAAAAGATCGTCAAGGAGAATCTCAAGTTCACCGTCTTTGAGAAGCCCCGCGCCGAGGCTATCGCCCTTATGGAGGAGCGCGGCGAAAAGTACAAGGTCGAGCACATCGGCGACCTGGACGACGACGCCCGCATCACCTTCTACCAGCAGGGCGACTACATCGACATGTGCGTTGGCCCCCACATCTGCTACACCAAGGCGCTGAAGGCCTTTAAGCTCACCGGCGTCTCGGGCGCTTACTGGAAGGGCGACAAGGACAACAAGATGCTCACCCGCATCAACGGCGTTGCCTTTGCCACCAAGGAAGAGCTCGACGAGCACATGCACATGCTGGAGGAGGCCAAGAAGCGCGACCACCGCAAGATCGGCCGCGAGATGGACCTCTTTATGATGCGCGACGAGGCCCCTGGCTTCCCGTTCTTCCTGCCCAACGGCATGATCCTTAAGAACACGCTGCTGGACTATTGGCGCGAGATCCACCACAAGGCCGGCTACGTGGAGATCTCCACGCCGCTCATCATGAACAAGCAGCTGTGGAAGACCTCGGGCCACTGGGACCATTACAAGGACAACATGTACTCCACCGTCATCGACGATGAAGAGTACTGCATTAAGCCCATGAACTGCCCGGGCGGCGTGCTGGTGTACGCTTCCAAGCCGCACTCCTACCGCGAGCT
>CAJLLN010000201.1:0-2593 GCA_905207495.1 uncultured Collinsella sp.
CCATGGTGGGCGACGGCATCAACGACTCCCCCGCCCTGGCGCGCGCCGACGTGGGCCTTGCCATCGGTACCGGCGCCGACATCGCCAAAGAAGGGGCAGATGTGGTTCTCATGCGCAGCGACCTCATGGACGTCGCCCGTGCCATCGAGCTGTCGCGCGCCACAATTCGCAACATCAAGCAGGACCTGTTCTGGGCGCTGTTCTACAACGGCATCGGCATTCCGCTGGCGGCGGGCGTGTTCTTCCCCCTCACCGGTTGGCAGCTCTCGCCGATGTTTGGCGCCGCGGCCATGAGCCTGTCGAGTGTCTGCGTCGTAAGCAATGCGCTGCGCTTAAAATCCTTTAAGCCAAAAGTGGCAAAATAGGCTCACCATTAAGTCCATCTAGAACGGGTTTTCCAGGCGCCCGAGATTGACCCGAAAGAGGAGCGACGCGCACTTTGGTACGCGAGCGACGGCTTGAAGGTCAAGGTCGGGTGCCTGGGAAAGCCGACACAACAGGGAGGAATACCCATGCGTTACACAATCAAGACTTCCGGCCTCATGTGCGGCCATTGCGACGCCACCGTCGAGACGGCGTTGCTCAACGTGGCCGGCGTGACCGACGCCGACGCCGATCACGAGACCCAGACCGTCCAGGTGGAGTGCGCCGACACCGTGACCGTCGAGCAGCTCACCGCCGCTGTCGAGGGCGCCGGCGAGAAGTTCCACGCCCTTTCGGTGACCGCCGCATAGCAGTCGCTGCCTACTGAATCCTCAGAAGTTGCGGTGAAATACGGACTGTTGTGCCGCCCTAGGCCTTTAAACGGTCCGTATTTCACCGCAACTGACGGGGACATCCGGAAGATCGACCAGAAACGAGGACCCGACATGATGGCAGACCATAAATCGGTGACCCGCATGCTCAAGACGGCACGCGGCCAGATCGACGGCATCTTGCGGATGGTCGAGGAGGACCGTTACTGCGTCGATATTTCCACGCAGCTCATGGCAACGCAGGCGCTCCTCGCGCGCATTAACGCCGACGTGCTCAAGGCGCATATCGAGGGCTGCGTGACTTCGGCAATCGAATCGGGCGACGAAGACCTCAAAGCCGCCAAGCTCGCCGAAATCGAACGCGTCGTCGACAAGCTCTCCAAGTAATAGGGGCATTGGGGACAGATTTCTTTGCACCGTCTTGGTATTCCGGGGACAGGTATGTTTGCACCACATTGGTGCAGATTAACCTGTCCCCCTTGCTCTAAATCGGGTATAAAGGCGTGCAGCATATCGAACGAAAGGCAATTTGCATGAATAACTTTATGAAGGGTCGCAATGGTGCCGATGAACTCACCATCGTGATGGGTTTTGCCGGCATCGTCATCGCGATGATCGGATCGATAGCCCGCATCCAGTGGCTCAGCTGGATTGCCATCGCCGTAATCGTGATTGGCGTGCTGCGCGGCCTATCCAAAAATATCGACGCACGTCATAAGGAGAACGAGGCCTTTGTCGCCGCGACTGCAAACGTACCCGGCTTGGGCAAGTTTGTAGCTAGCTTGGGCGGCGGAGCTGCAGCGGCCAACGCCTCGCGCGCAGCCGGTACTAGCAAGGAAGACTTTGAACGTGCCAAGCGCACAGCCAAGAAGATGTGGAAGGGCCGCAAGACCACGGCATACCTCAAGTGCCCCAACTGCGGCCAGATGCTCTCCGTCCCCAAGGGCAAGGGCAAAATCCGCGTCACCTGCCCCAAATGCCACGCCAAGATGGAGACGCGCTCCTAGCCGCCATACCATGGGACAAATAAAAGCCGAGGCCTCGCACTGAGACCTCGGCTTTTTTGATTATGACAAAGGGATTGTCCCTTTGTCACACCTATGCCACGCCGTCGCGGGCCAGCTCCTCGGCAAGCGCTTCGGCTGGCATGGCCATAATCGCGTCGAGCTCGGCGTCCACCTCGGGAATACGCTTCACCTTGAGCTTGCGCACCAAATCGCCACGGCACATCACGTGCGTCGGCTCACGCAGTGCGCACAGGTCATCGAGCGGGTTCTTGCGCGTCACCAAGATATCGGCGGCCTTGCCGCACTCGATTGTGCCAGTCTCGCCGTCCAGCCCCAGCAGCTCGGCGTTGACTTGCGTAGCCGTATGCAGTGCGAAGGCGTTGCTCACGCCGACATGCTTGGCAAAATAGGCCACCTCACGCCACATGTCGTACTGCGTCACGAACGGGCAGCTCGAGTCCGTGCCCAGGCCCACCTTAACGCCAGCTTCCAGTGCGGCACGGGCGCTCTCGATAATGCCCGAGCACACGATGTCGCCGTTCTTCTTTTGCGTATCGGTCGAATGGGTCTTTTTCGGGTCGAGCAATACAAACGGCAGCGCCGGGCTGATAGTGCAGGTAACGCTGGGCGCGCGATCCTCAAGCTGCGTGCCCGCGGCGCCGCGGTACAGTTCCAAGATCTCAGGAGTCATCGGGGCACCGTGCTCGATCGTGTCAACGCCGGCCTCAAGCGCGGCCTTCACGCCTTCGGTGCTCTCGACATGGGCCATAACCGGCAGGCCCACCTCGTGCGCAGCCGTGCACGCCGCCGCGGCAACCTCCACCGGCATAC
>CAJLLN010000202.1:0-2522 GCA_905207495.1 uncultured Collinsella sp.
AGGAGGCCACTTAATGTGGCCTCCGTCGTGAGCAGGACTGTAGAGCAGGAAACTTAACCCCCACACCCCTCACGCGGCGGGCAAACTCGCCTTGTGCTCTATCACGCTAAAGTGTATGATTCTGAACGTTACACGACTCACTTTACTTAACTAAAGTGCCACCAAGGGGGAATACCATGAATACCGATATGTCTCGTCGTCAGTTTGTTGGTCTAGCCGGCTCGCTCGCCACGGTGCTGGGCCTTGGTCTTGTCGGTTGCGGCGGTGGTGCCGGCAAGGGCTCCGCTGCTGGCTCTGCCGCGGCCAAAGATGTGAAGGGCGCTGCGGAGTCCAAGAAGCTCGTGGTGGGCTTTGATAAGTCCTATCCTCCGTACGGCTTTGTGGGCGACGATGGCGAGTACACCGGCTTTGATCTCGATCTGGCCAAGGCCGTTGCCGATAAGCAGGGCTGGGAGGTCAAATACGAGGCCATCGACTGGGACGCCAAGGATACGCTGCTTAACTCGGGCGCCATCAACTGCATCTGGAACGGCTTTACCATGGAGGGCCGTGAGGACGACTACACGTTCTCCGAGCCGTACATGCTCAACGAGCAGGTGCTGGTGGTAAAGAAGGATGCAGGCATCAAGAGCTGGGACGATCTTGCCGGCAAGACCGTGATTACCCAGACCGATTCCGCTGCGCAGGATGTGCTCGAGGGTGACCAGAAGGATCTGGCGGCGACGTTTGCCACGCTCGACACGATCGGCGAGTACAACACGGCCTTTATGCAGCTCGAGAGCGGCGCGGTCGATGCCGTGGCGTGCGATCTTTCGATTGCCCAGTATCAGCTTGCCGCCAAGCCCGATGCCTATACGCAGCTTGATGAGCCGCTGTCCAGCGAGCACTACGCCGTTGGCTTTAAGAAGGGCGACACCAAGTCGGCCGACGCCGTGACCGAGTCGCTCAAGGCGCTCTACGAGGACGGCACGGTTAAGGACCTGTGCGACAAGTATGCGGATTACGGTCTTTCCTTCGACAACTGGGTTCTGAAATAGCGGCTTTCCCAGGCACCCGATTTTGCCGTTCAAACCGTCGCTTGCGTACATTTAGTACGCGGCGCTCCTCTTTCACGGCAAACTCGAGCACCTGGAAAACCCGCTTTAGCATTGGGTCTGCTGTTCTGTTGTTGCGAAAGAGAGCTTAGGTTGTCTATTCAGGTCATGATGCAGATGCTTGGCCAGGGATTCTTGGTCAGTTTGCAGCTGTTTGTACTGACGCTGCTCGGGTCGATTCCGCTGGGAATTCCCGTGGCGTTTATGCGCATGAGCAAAATTGCGCCGCTCCGCTGGATTGCGCGCATCTATATCTCGGTTATGCGCGGCACGCCGCTCATGCTGCAGATGTTTGCCATCTACTTTGCCCCGTACTACGTGTTCGGCATTTCGCTCACGCCCGATTCCAAGTGGACGGCGTGCGTCGTAGCGTTCATCATCAACTACGCCGGTTACTTTGCCGAGATCTATCGCTCGGGCCTGCAGTCCATTCCGCGCGGTCAATACGAGGCCGCCGAGGTGCTGGGCTACTCGCGCCTGCAGACGTTTTTGTACATTGTGATGCCGCAGGTCGCCAAGCGTATTCTGCCGGCGATGGGCAACGAGATTATCACGCTGGTCAAGGACACGTCGCTGGCGTTTGCCATTGGCGTGGGTGAGATGTTCTCGACGGCCAAGGCGCTGGTCGCCTCGCAGGTGAGCATGGTGCCGTTTGCGATCGCGGCGCTGATTTACTGGGTCTTTAACTTTGTGGTCGAGATGCTGCTGGGCGCCGCCGAAAAGAAGCTGGACTATTATCATGACTAACTCAGTGATGAAAATCGAAAACGCACGTAAGGCGTTTGGCGGCAATGAGGTGCTCAAGGATATCTCGCTTGAGGTGAAGCGTGGCGAGGTCGTGGCGATTATCGGGCCTTCGGGTGGCGGCAAGTCCACGCTGCTGCGGTGTGCCACGCTGCTCGAGACACTCGACGGAGGCTCGCTCTCGTTTGGTGACCTTGCCGTTGCGACGGATGCGGGTTCGGGCGTGGTCTATGTGAAGGGCGATGTGCCCAAGCAGGCGCGCTCGCGATTCGGTCTGGTGTTCCAAAATTACAACCTGTTCCCGCACTATACCGTGATGAAAAACATCATCGACGCGCCGATCCGCGTGCTTAAGCGCCCGCGCGAGCAGGCGGAAGCTCGTGCGCATGAATTGATTGCTCAGATGGGGCTTGTGGGCAACGAGAACAAGGTTCCTTGTGAGCTTTCGGGCGGTCAGCAGCAGCGCGTGAGTATTGCCCGCGCCCTAGCGCTCGACCCGGAGATTCTGTTCTTTGACGAGCCGACCTCGGCACTCGATCCCGAGCTGACGGCCGAGGTGCTGCGTGTCATTAAAGACCTTGCCGCGCAGAATATGACGATGGTGATTGTGACTCACGCAATGCAGTTTGCGCGCGATGTTGCCGACCGCGTGGTCTTTATGGATGGCGGCCGCATTGTCGAGGA
>CAJLLN010000203.1:0-2521 GCA_905207495.1 uncultured Collinsella sp.
CCGCCGCAGCCGAGGGCATCTCGCCTGCGCGTACCATGCGCATCGCCGAGTCCCTCTACATGGCGGGCCTCATCAGCTACCCGCGTGTCGACAACACCGTGTACCCCGCGACGCTCGATCTGGGCGCCGTGGTGAGCGACCTGGCAAAGATCAACCCGGCGCTGGCGCCCGTGTGCAAAAAGGTGCTCGCCGGCCCCATGAAGCCCACGCGCGGCAAAGTCGAGACCACCGACCACCCGCCTATCTACCCCACGGGCGAGGGCGATCCGTCCACGCTCGATGGCGGCCAGCGCAAGCTCTACGACCTCATCGCCCGCCGCTTCCTGGCGACGCTTATGGGTCCCGCGATCATCGAGAACACCAAGCTCGAGCTCGACGTGAACGGTGAGCCGTTCGTGGCTTCGGGCGATGTGCTCGTGACCCCGGGTTTCCGCGAGGCATACCCGTACGGACTCAAGCGCGACGAGCAGATGCCGCCGCTTGAGCAGGGCGATACGGTCGACGTGTTCGACATTAAGCTCGAGGCCAAGCAGACCGAGCCGCCCGCGCGCTACAGCCAGGGCAAGCTTGTGCAGGAGATGGAAAAGCGCGGCCTGGGTACCAAGTCCACGCGCGCGAGCATCATCGAGCGCCTGTATGCCGTGCGCTATCTCAAAAATGATCCCGTTGAGCCGAGCCAGCTGGGCATCGCCATCATCGATGCGCTGACGCAATTTGCCCCGCGCATCACGAGCCCCGATATGACCAGCGAGCTTGATGGCGATATGACCCGTGTGGAGCGCGGCGAGGACACCGAAGAGCATGTCGTGACGCACTCGCGCGCGCTGCTGGCTGGCGTGCTCGACGAACTGCTCAAGCACACGCAGGAGCTGGGCGACGCCATCAGCGACGCCGTCACGGCCGATGCGCGCGTGGGCGCTTGCCCCAAGTGCGGCAAGGACCTGGTTATGAAGACGAGCGCCAAGACCCGCGGCAGCTTTATCGGCTGCATGGGATGGCCCGACTGCGACGTGACCTATCCGGTGCCGAGTGGCGTCAAGGTGAGCCCGCTCGAGGGCGAGGCCGCCGTGTGTCCCGAGTGCGGTGCGCCGCGCATTAAGTGTCAGCCGTTCCGCCAGAAGGCCTTCGAGATTTGCGTGAACCCCACATGCCCCACCAACTACGAGCCCGACCTTAAGGTGGGCGAGTGCAAGGTGTGTGCCGAGGCCGGACGCCATGGCGACCTGATCGCGCACAAGAGCGAAAAGAGCGGCAAGCGCTTTATCCGCTGCACCAACTACGATGACTGCGGCGTGAGCTATCCTCTGCCGGCGCGCGGTAAGCTCGAGGCGACGGGTGAGACCTGCCCCGAGTGCGGCGCCCCCATCGTGGTGGTCAACACGGCGCGCGGCCCGTGGCGCATCTGCGTGAACATGGACTGCCCGACCAAGGAGAAGAAGCCCGCCCGCGGCCGCAAGACCACGACCAAGGCGAGCACGGCAAAGAAGACGACGGCGACAAAGAAGACTGCCGCCAAGAAGGCTGCCGCAAAAAAGACGACCACCAAGAAGGCCGCCGACAAGTAACCAAGCACATATAGACGCGGCGGGGCCGGGCTCGCAAATGCAAATGCGCGCCCGGCCCCACTTCTAAGTTGCGGTGGAATAGGGACTGTTTTTGCTGGCAAAAGGCCTAATTAATCTCTATTTCACCGCAAGTTTTGATTAGTTGTTGGGATTACTTCACCTCGACAGGCTTGGCGCCGGGATAGCGCTCCTCAAAGTCTAGGCGGTACTTATTGTCATTGGTGCCCGCCACGTTGTCGCGCGACAGCGGCGCCACGATCTCATTCTTGTGGTCCGCAGGCTTGGCGTATTTCAGGCTGATCTCCCAGGCATCACAGATTGCGTCAATGCGGTGATCCAGGTCGTCGTACAGGGCGATGATGTCCTTCCAGGAGCTGTAGTTCTTGGAGCTCGTCGGGACGTCTAGGTCCTCGACGATGTCGTAATACTGCTCGATGGTGTCCTCCGTGCGCTCGGCGACGTCGGCGAGATTTTGACGGGTGGTTCGATCCTCTTCCAGATAGCTGCCGTTGAAGTTCTGCGCGCAGCCACGGACGTAGTTGTCGAGGTCTTCGAGCAAGTCGTAGTATTCGCTCAGTCGGCGGTAGAGGTTCTGCTCGGAGAGCGTTGCTTCGCCGCCATCCTCGTCGTCATCGTCATCATCGTCGTACAGGCTGTTGGGATTGCCGAGAGGCTTTAGGTCATCGTCGTCGACGTCATGGTGCAGCTTAGCTACCTCGGCAGTCGTCTGCGTGGCGGCGTTGTCGAAAGGCTTGATCACAAAGAAAACGACCAGGGCGATGATGATCGCCACCAGCACAACAATAACGGCGATAAGCGGCCCGGTGCCGCTCTTTTTGGGAGCGGGGGTCTGTGGCGAAGCGGGCGTGTATGCGGGAGCCGGCTGCTGTTGGGGCGAGCCGCTCGCGACGGGTATGCGCTGCGTGGTCTCGACGGCCGCAGGGCTTGCGGCGGGG
>CAJLLN010000204.1:0-2470 GCA_905207495.1 uncultured Collinsella sp.
GGCCCGCTCTGGTTACTTTGCGGGCCCCGGCATGCTCGGCGGCTCTTTTGGCGATGCCTCGCGCGCAAGCGACGAGGCCGCCGAGGGCGTCGCCGACCCCTGCCTGGGCCGTACGCCCGACCAGGTGGTCTTCTATGAGCTCACGCGTAAGTTTGTGGAGACCGAGGAAGACGTTCCCCAGGAGGCCTGCGACGTGCTGTACTACACGCTCGCCGTGGGCCACCACACCGGCGTGCTCGACTGCTTTGAGCCGCGCCTGTCGGTGCCGGTGAACGTGTTCTATTCGCTCGTCGACGCGCTGCCGGAGGGGGAGGCCAAGACCAAGTTCGAGGCCATCCGCTCCTTTGGCGAGTGCCAGCTCGACAAGGCGGCGGTGCCGTCGCTGCTCGAGGCCTGCGACACGCTGCTCGACGATCGCGGTTTTCGCGGTTCGGCCAAGGCCGGCATCTCGGTGTTCGATGACGACTTTGGCCTGCATGCCCAGCAGGTCGCGTTCTTAATGAAGTTTCGCGATCTGATTGAACGCGTGCGCGATGTGTCGGGCGTGTATCTGACGGGGAGGTTGCAGTAATGGGTCGCGTTGTGGATGGTCGTGTGAACGGCGCCCCGTTTGCGGGCATTGTGCTCACGGCGGGAAGCGTGCTGCGTGCTGACGATGCCGCCGGCCCCGTGCTCTCCAAAAAGATGGAGGACGCGCCGCTTGCCGGCTGGTACACCATCGATGGCGGTCAGACGCCCGAGGATGACATCATCGAGGTCAAGCGTGAGCGTCCGCCGCGTTTGGTTTTGGTCGATGCCGCCGATATGGCGCTGCCCGTCGGCGCCATTCGCCTGCTCGACAAACGTGATGTGGCCCGCAAGTCGATGTTCACCACGCATTCGCTCCCTTTGTCGATTCTGATCGAAGAGATTGAGCAATCGTGCGAAGATATCGTCTTCATAGGGATTCAGCCGGGCGATACGGAGTTCTATAACCCCATGTCCCCGGAGGTCTTTGACGCCGTCGACGCCGTGTACGACGCCGTGGCCGCCAACGACTTTTCCCACTTTGTCCGCTTGGGGCAGGAGCTATAGCAGCGCTTGCCTCTGCTGAATAGGAAAGAAGTGATTGACATGGCAGATTCCAAGGTGGAGTACCCCGCTCCCGATTGCCTGGCGCCCGCCGCGATCGAGGCCAAGACCGAGACCGCCGGCGTGACCAAGGCTAACCTGCCGGTCGCTAAGGCCTTTCTGTTGGCAATGTTCGCCGGTGCGTTTATCGCCTTCGGCGGCCTGTTCTTTACGGTGTTTTTGAGCGACAGCACGCTGGGCTGGGGTGCCCAGCGCGTCGTGGGCGGCCTGTGCTTTTGCCTGGGCCTGGTGCTGGTGCTGGTTTGCGGCGCCGAGCTGTTTACCGGCAATTCGCTTATGGTCTGCGCGCTCAAGAGCAAAAAGATCACTCTGGCCCAGATGCTCAAGGCCTGGGTCGTCGTGTGGGTCGGCAATTTTGTCGGTGCCCTGTTCATCGTCTTTTTGGTGTACATGGCCGGCATCTATAAGCTCAACGGCGAGGCGGTCGCCAACTCCATGGTGAGCGTCGCCGCCGGCAAGGTGACGATCGACTGGGTGACGATTTTCTTCCGCGGCATCCTGTGCAACATCTTTGTGTGCCTGGCCGTGTGGATCGGTACTGCCGGCAAGACCGTGGTCGATAAGGTCGTGGGCATTCTGCTGCCCATCGCAGCCTTTGTTGCCTGCGGTTTTGAGCACTGCGTTGCCAACATGTACTTTTTGCCCATGGGTGCCGTGATGCATGCATGCGGTTATGGTGCCGAGGTTGCCGGGGCCGATGCACTCAACGTCGCGGGCATTGCGTTTAACCTATCCGCCGCCACGCTGGGCAACATCGTGGGCGGCGCGGTTCTGATCGCGCTCGGCTACTGGTTTATCTACGCCAAGAAGTCCGAGGCGTAAGGTACCGTCTGTTTGACGTTGGGCCTCCCGCGGGGCGTTGCCGTGCGGGAGGCTTTTTGGGTCTGGGGCCCGTTGCCGGGCTGTTGGCCTGTTGTGTTTGGCTGATGAAGGGGGTAATCGAGATGGCATCTGCTGTGAAGCGTGACGGTCGCGCCGTGGTGACCACATGCGGGGGATGCTATGCCGATTGTGCCTTTGCGGCACGCGTTGAGGACGGTCGCGTGGTGGCCGAGTTGCCGGTGCCGGGGCATCCGTGCGCGGCGCGTGCCCTGTGCGCCCGCGGGCGCCATCGCTTGGACATGCCGTTTGACGAGCGCGACCGGATTTTGCACCCCATGCGCCGTCGTCGTGATGACTCGGGGTTTGATGCGATTTCCTGGGATGAGGCGTTTGCTCAGATTGCCGAGCGCCTTTTGGGGATTGTTGACGAGCGCGGGCCTCGTGCGCTGGGCATGACGCTCGGCGTGCCCTCGTTCGACCGCTACTGGGCGTATCGTTTTATGCATGCGCTGGGTTC
>CAJLLN010000205.1:0-2452 GCA_905207495.1 uncultured Collinsella sp.
GAGCACATTAAGTGCTCTTCGGCTCGTGCGGAATCTACGAAAACCTTGCGCCTGGCCTTCGGCGGCGCGTGCCGGATGGTGGAATTGTGTACAGCCCGGTTTTCCGTTGACCGACGCCGGGATCCCCGCCATAATACTTTCGGTTCACGCACGAATCCGCTGCCAGAGACAGCCGGCGCAAACGGGCATCGCCCGCGAGCTTAATGGGATATCCCGCCAGCCGAGGTGGTCGAGTAGATATGTCTTCTCGCCCCCGTCGCTCATGCAGCGCGGGGGCTTTCTTTTTGGACATGCCCCCGTCACGTCCTTGTGGCGGACCGTGCCCGGAAAGAATTCGAGGAGGTGTAATTCATGCCCCAGCAGTACAAAATCGACAAGGTTGCAGAGATCGAGTCCCGTATCGCCGAGAACGCCGGTCTGTTCGTCGTCAACTACAACGGTCTGACGGTTAAGCAGGCTCAGGAGCTGCGTCATCAGCTTCGCGAGTGCGGCGCCGAGATGAAGGTCTACAAGAACAACCTGGTCAAGATCGCTCTCAAGAACCAGGAGCAGCCCGAGCTCGACGAGATCCTCGCCGGCCCCGTCGCTTATGTGTTCTACGAGTCCGAGCCGGTCGAGGCCGCTAAGGCCCTTAAGGACTTCTCCGCTCAGTCCAAGGGCGTCCTTGAGATCAAGGGCGGTATCTCCGACGGCAAGGCCGTTTCCGCTGATGATGTTAAGGCTATCGCCGAGCTGCCCACCAAGGATCAGCTTCTCGGCCAGATCGCCGGTCTCATCTCCGGTTTCGCTCGCGACATCGCTGTCTGCGTCAACGGCGTTTCCTCTGGTCTCGCTCGTTCGATTCAGCAGGTCTCCGAGCAGAAGGCAGCCTAGTTGCTGTTTTCACCCGCGGCGGCAACGCCGCACCCCTGGCGCATTCGCGCCGTGTTTTAACTGATCTCCGTGCACAGACACGGAAACCGAAAGGACTTAGAAATGGCTAAGCTTACCACCGATGAGATCATCGATGCTCTTAAGGAAATGACCCTTCTCGAGGCTTCCGAGCTCGTCAAGGCTATCGAGGACACCTTCGGCGTTTCCGCCGCTGCTCCTGCCGCTGTTGTCGCCGCTCCCGCTGCTGGCGCTGCTGAGGCCGAGGAGAAGACCGAGTTTGACGTCGTGCTCGAGGGCTTCGGCGACAACAAGATCCAGGTCATCAAGGCCGTCCGTGAGCTCACCAACCTTGGCCTGAAGGAGGCCAAGGAGGTCGTCGAGGGCGCTCCCAAGGCTGTTCTCGAGGGTGCCAAGAAGGAGGACGCCGAGGCTGCCAAGGAGAAGCTCGAGGCTGCTGGCGCTGCTGTCACCCTCAAGTAATCAGGCTTTCTCGCCAGATTTCTTTAAAGACGGGGTTCGCATTGCGAGCCCCGTCTTTTTTGTTTTTCGGTCCCTCGGCATCGGTTGCTCAAACTGCCATATTCTGTGATTTGCGTCGTATCGGGTGCCCTGCCGTTGGGCAATAAAATTGCACCATTCGAGCAATAATTTGCGTTGACCTGCTGAAGAATTGCCTCTGCCTTGTAGCGACATATAGTTCCAGCGGTAAGATGCTTGGGTATCGCAATTTGGTCTGCGGCTGTGCGCCGCACGCATGGGGCGCTTTTGCGCCTGCGAAAGGATCTTTGAATAACATGAAGGCAATCATCCCCGCCGCCGGTCTTGGCACGCGTTTTCTGCCTGGCACCAAGTGCACGCCCAAAGAGATGCTGCCGGTGCTCGACAAGCCCGTCATTCAGTACGTCGTCGAGGAGGCGCTCGAACCCGAGGAGGTCGACGATGCCATCATCGTTACTTCTCCCGGTAAGCCCGAGCTACTGAACTACTTCCAGCCCGATCGCTCGCTCGAGAACCTGCTGCGCGAGCGCGGCAAGAACGCCTATGCTGATGCCGTCGCCCACGCTGGCGGTATGCCGGTCGACTTCCGTTATCAGTACGAGCCCAAGGGCCTCGGCCATGCTATCCGCTCTGCTGCCGACGCCGTGGCAGGGGAGAACTTCCTGGTTCTTCTGGGTGACTACGTTGTGCCTAATCGCGACATCTGCGACAAGATGCTCGCCGTTTCCAAGGAGCACGGTGGAGCTTCGGTTATCGCCGTCGCTGCTTGCTCGCCCGAGGAAGTCAGCCGCTACGGCGTTATCGCCGGCGAGCGCGTCGGTTCGCTCGAGGGCTTCGAGAATGCTGCCGACGACGAGCCCGGTGCCGTTTGGCGCATCGGCGGTCTGGTCGAGAAGCCCGCTCCCGAGGCGGCTCCGTCCAACCTGTACATCGTCGGTCGCTACCTGCTGAGCCCGCTGGTCATGGACCTGCTCGCCGATCAGCAGGCCGGCAAGGGCGGCGAGATCCAGCTCACCGACGCCATGGCCCGTTCGCTCGACCGTGAGGCCATGTATGCCGTCGTCATCGACCCGCTGTCGGG
>CAJLLN010000206.1:0-2445 GCA_905207495.1 uncultured Collinsella sp.
CGGAGACCACGGAGGATAAAAAGGGACTGCTGATGCGCCATCATATCGCGCTCTGGGACGTGGTGGCTGCCTGTGACATCAAGGGCTCCAGCGACCGGAGCATCCGCAATGTGATACCCACGGACTTAAACCGGATTCTCCGCACGGCCGGCATCGAAACAATCATTGCCAACGGCGACACAGCCTTTCAGCTATACCGCAAATACTGTCAGGAAAAAACAGGCAGGGAAGCCGTCAAATGTCCATCCACCAGCCCTGCCAATGCCGCCTGGCGCCTGGAGCGGCTTGTTGAGCGGTGGAGCGGCGCCGCTGATTGGCAGGCTTTTTCGATTTAGCAGTTTGAGTGCTCGGCAAGATGCCTCATAACGGCGTGCCAGATCGGTGTGGGCAGTGCAGACGTGGCGCGCACCATGCCGTCGGTGTCGACGCCACCCGTTGCGGCACCACCGAGCTTTTGCGCGTGTTCGACGGAACATCCCATGCGAACGGCGCCCACGAGCTTGTCCATGGCCTCAGAAAACGGTCGCCGCAAGAGTCCCATGCGCGGAGAGCGACGAAGCGCCGCAATGCCGCTGCCGGCGCAGATGGCAACGCCGCCACACCACAATTGGCCATGGCACTCACATGCCTTGTGCAGGCGAACGGCGGTCCCACGCGCCTGCTCAGTGCCCTCTTGTGCGGCTCGAATCGCGACATAGACGCGCGTTCCCGTACCGCCAAAGCGCTCAAGCGCCTGCTCGATGGCTGTCAACGTCTCATCGTCAGCCACATCTTCAATGGCCAGCACGATGCCATCGGCAACGCTGCCGGCGTCATTTGCCTTCAAGTCGACCGGGCGGGGGAGTGCGGTGCCGGAAAGTTGAGCATAGGCGGCGATGGCATCCTGCAGGTCCCAGAGCAAAAAATCAAGATCGGCGCTATTGGGAATACTGATATACGCAACGGTGTGCAGTGTTTTTGGTACGTCGCCGCACGCGGTTGTCTCCATGCTATCTCCTTTCCGGCTCGTTTCCGTTTAGGTTACACCGTCTGGTGGCGCCCCGCCGCGCTATCCTAGTGCAACCCTTACGAAAGGAACGCCATGCGTCTGCCCATGAATACCTCGCTTGCCATGCTCAAGCCCTCCGGTATCCGCCGGATCAACGCGCTCGCCGCCCAGCACCCGGGGTGCATCGCGCTTGCGCTTGGCGAGCCCGATTTTCCCACGCCCGATGTGATTAGCGCCGAGGTGACCGCCGCACTGGACCGTGGTGACACGCACTATCCGCCCAACAACGGTCGCCCCGCCCTGCGTGATGCACTGTCCAAATATATGGATGACGCGGGCCTGGCGTTTTCCGCCGATGAGGTCATCCTGACCGACGGTGCGACCGAGGCACTGTCGGCAACATTCATGGCTATGCTCAACCCCGGCGACGAGGTCATTATCCCCACGCCGGCCTTTGGCCTGTACGAGAGCATCGTCGTGGCCAACCACGCCAAAGCAGTCTTTTTGGATACGGAGCCTGCGCAATTTCAGATTGACGAGGATGCGCTTCGTGCTTGCGTGACGCCGGCGACCAAGGCCATCGTCATCTGCTCGCCCAACAACCCCACGGGCTGCATCCTCAACGCGGCTTCGCTTGACGCCGTGGCGCACGTGGCGGAGCAGACGGGCATCTACGTGGTCTGCGACGACGTATACAACCGCCTGGTTTATGTGGATGGCTACGAGCGCTTTGCCCAGCATCACCCGGAGCTTCGCGATCAGACGGTCGTCATCGAGAGCTTCTCCAAGCCCTGGGCCATGACCGGCTGGCGCCTGGGCTGGCTCGCAGCAGCGGCACCCGTCATCGCCGAGATCGCAAAAGCTCACCAATACCTAGTATCGAGCGCCGTCTGCTTCGAGATGGACGCCGCGGCCCGAGCCCTGACCGTCGACCCAACCCCCATGCTCAAAGTCTACCGAGCCCGTCGCGAACGCGTGCTCGCAGCTTTAGACGCCATGAGCCTCGACGTAGTAGAGCCCGCAGGAGCCTTCTATACCTTCCCGAGCATCAAACAATTCGGCCTAACCAGCGAGGGCTTCTGCATCAAAGCCATCAAAGAAGCAAACGTAGCCCTAGTCCCGGGCGACTGTTTCGGCACCGAAGGCCACATCCGCCTAAGCTACTGCGTCTCCGACCAAGATCTGGACGAAGGCCTAAATCGCCTGTCCACCTTCATTTCAACCTTATAGCCCAACGGGACGCAATACATCAGCCCACCGACCCAAGCATTATGAGTGGGTCGCGTCGCTCAACGGACACGAGGATTCGCAGCAAAGGCAACGTAGCTCCGGCCGGGAGGGGCAGGGCGAGTTTTCCGTAGATTCCGCACGAGCCGAAGGCCACTTAATGTGGCCTTCGTGCGAGCCCAGGACTTGACCGAGCGGAAAACTCACCCTGCCCCTCATTACAGTCTGAA
>CAJLLN010000207.1:0-2432 GCA_905207495.1 uncultured Collinsella sp.
AGCGGCAGTTGTCTTGCCCGAGCCCTGCAGGCCCACGAGCATGATGACATTGGGAATGCGGTTACTAAAGACGAGCTTGCTCTCGGTGGAACCGAGCATCTCGGTGAGCTCGTCGAGCACGATCTTGACGACGTTTTGCGCCGGCGACAGCGACTCCATGACCTCGGCGGTCATGCAGCGCTCCTTGGTCTTGGCGACAAACTCCTTGACGACCTTAAAGTTAACGTCGGCCTCGAGCAGCGCCATGCGAATATCGCGCATGGCCGAGGTAATATCGGCCTCGGTCAGCTTACCCTTACCGCGCAAGCGGTCAAATGTGTCGTTGAGGCGATCGCTCAGGGAATCAAACACTGGTTACTCCTTAGTTGGACTCGCCCACCAGGGCGCGGCAGAAATCTTTGGCATTGAACTCCTGCAGGTCATCGACCTGCTCGCCCACGCCGATGCGCAGGATCGGGAGCTTGAGCTTCTCGGCAACGGCCATGGCGATACCGCCCTTAGCCGTGCCGTCGAGCTTAGTCATGATAATACCGTCCAGGCCCAGCGCCTCGTTAAACTCGAGCGCCTGGTTCAGACCGTTCTGACCCGTAGCGGCATCGATCACAAGCACGACCGAGACAGGCATGGGGCCGGCGGCCATATTGGCGGCGCGCTTACGGGTCACATTGACCACCTTGGCGAGCTCACGCATGAGCTCGGGGCTCGTGTGCAGACGACCGGCGGTATCGATGAGCACCAGGTCGCTGCCGCGCTTATCGGCCTCGTCGAGCACGTCATAGCACACGCTCGCCGGATCGGAGCCGCGGTCGCGCTTGATAACCGGTACGCCGGCACGCTGGCCCCACACATCGAGCTGCTCGATGGCGGCGGCGCGGAAGGTGTCGGCCGAACCGATCACCACGTTCTTGCCGCGGGCGGCCATGGCGCTCGCAATCTTGCCGACCGTGGTGGTCTTGCCGGCGCCGTTGATGCCGACAAACAGCACGCAGCTCGGCGTATCGGAAAACGGGTCGCGCTCAACAGGCACAAAATGGCCCTCGAGCTGCTCGGCCAGGGCACGACGGAGCTGCGGGGCGGTCTTGAGGTTCTTCTTGGCAGCGGCGTCACGCAGGTCATCGGAGACTTGAATGGCGACCTCGGCACCCATGTCACCCATAACGAGGGTGTCCTCAAGGTCCTCCCAAAAATCCTCGTCGACCTCACCGCCAAAGTAGAAGACCTCGTTAAGGGCCTCGCGGCTGCGCTCGAGTCCGCGCGAGAGAGCGTCAAAGAATCCCATTATGCATTCACGACCTTTCCGGTTTCGCGATCGAGTTTTTGCGAGACGACGCGACTGACGCCGTCGGCTTGCATCGAGACGCCGTAGAGAACGTCAGCATCCTCCATAGTACGGCGCTGATGCGAGATTACCAAGAGCTGCGTATCGGAACGCAGCACATCGAGGGCGCCGATGAGCTTGGACAGGTTGGCGTCATCGAGTGCCGCCTCGACCTCGTCCAGCACATAGAACGGCACCGTGCGCGTACGGTATACGGCAAAGAGCAGGGCGAGCGCCGTCAGGCTCTTCTCGCCACCCGACATGAGCATCATCTTGGTGATGCGCTTGCCGCGCGGCTGTGCCACGACCTCAATGCCCGTCTCGGCCGGATGCTCGGGATCGGTCATCTCCAGATGAGCCTGACCACCCGGGAAGAGCATGGCAAAAATCTCGCGGAAATTCGCGTCGACCTTCTCAAACGTCACCAGGAAGGCCTTCCGCATCTTGCGATCAATGGCCACCGTGATCTTGGTGAGCGCCTTGCGCGCGCTCTCCAGATCGGCCAGCTGCTCCTCGATGTAGTCGGCGCGGCACTTGAGCTGCTCGTACTCCTCCATGGCAACTTGGTTAACGGGACCAAGGTTGTTGATCTGGCGCACGAGCTGGTTGAGCTCACGCTCGGCGGCATCGCGGTCCGTGGGCGCCGGAAGCATGAGCGCTTCCTCGAGTACCGTGGTGCCATCGGCGGTAATGGCCTTAATGGCGGCCTCTACCTGCACCTCGAGCTTGCCACGCGCGACCTTGAACTCGTTTTGCGTGGCGGAGGCGGTATCGACCCGCTCCCTAGCGCGGGCAACCTCTGCCTTGGCATCCTCGATGGTCTTCTTGAGCGAAGCGGAGTCCGCCTCCTCCAGAGAGGCCTGGTCACGCAGGCGCGCTGCCCAATCCGACGCGCGTTCCAACAGAGCAGAATAGCGTTCGTGCATGGGGTCGACGCGCAGGCGCAGCAGCTCGAGCGAACGCGAAGCCTGGCGTGTTCCGCGGATACGACGGTCGATGCCCTCAAGACGATGCTCCAGGTCGGGCACACGGCCCTTCAGAGAACGAAGACGCTCACTCGTCTGGGCCAAGCGAACCTTGGCATCGGCGAGCTTGCCGGCTGCCGGGTGAGCTA
>CAJLLN010000208.1:0-2420 GCA_905207495.1 uncultured Collinsella sp.
CGAGCATCCCCGCGCACTTGTCGCCGGTGACGAGCCGCACGCCGGAGAGCCCGCGCCCCCTGAGCCACGAGAAGAACTCGCGCCACGAGTCCGCCGACTCGGTGTAGCCCTCCGCGCAGCCGATGACCTCCCGGTCGCCGGTGGAGTTGACGCCGATGGCCACCAGAACGGCCACGTTCTCGCAGGACCCTCCCCAGCTGCGCTTGAGGTAGATGCCGTCGACGAAAACGTAAGGGTAATCGCCCTCGAGCGGCCTCTGGCGCCAGGCCTCGATGGACGCGAACGCCTTCTCGTTGAGGTTGGAGACGGTGCCGGAGGACACGGGCGCTCCCCAGAGGAGTTCGGAGACGTCCTCGATTCTCCTGGTCGAGACGCCCGCGAGGTACATCTCGACGATGGCCTCCTCGACCGAAGTCTCGCGCCTGCGGTAGCGCTCGATAACGGCCGTCTGGAAGGTCGCGCCGCGCAGCTTCGGCACGTTGAGCTCGACCTCTCCTGCCCCGGTGACGAGCTTTCTCGCGTAGTGGCCGCTGCGGTATGCCTCCCGGCCTGCCGTCCTCTCGTAGCGCCCGGCCCCTACGAGCTCGGACGCCTCCTCGTCGAGCAGCGCGTTGAGCGTCTCCTCGACGGTCTTCCTCACCAGATTCTTTATGTCCTTGCGCAGCGACTCCTCGTCGACTGTTACGATGTTCGCAGACACGGCCCGTGCCCCTTTCGTCGTTGATTTGTTGTTTAGCCGCTAGAAATCATATGACGGGGCGCGGGCCGTGTTCCGCTATGCGGTTGTCAATTTGCGAAAGAAATTATGCGTCACCGATCATCGAGCGTCTGGGCAAGTTTAACCGCATCGTCAACGCGGGCTTCCACATGAAGGTGCCCGTGATCGACCGCAAGGCCGCCACGGTGAGTCTGCGCACCATGAAAAACGGTTTTGGCATCGACGTTAAGACTCAGGATAATGTGACCATCGGCCTCGAGGTCTCGGCTCAATATCACGTGAGCTATGACATGGGCGCCGGCCCGGCAGATTCGGGTATCTACAAGAGCTACTACATGCTGCAGGAGCCCGTCGACCAGATGCGCGATTTTATCACCGATGCCCTGCGCTCTTCGATTCCCGTCTACACACTCGATGAGGTCTTTGCCAAGAAGGATGACATCGCCAAGGATGTCAACGCTACCGTTTCCGAGCAGATGGCCGCCTACGGCTTCACCCTCGTGTCGACGCTCATCACCAAAATCGCACTGCCGACCGAGGTCGAGAACTCCATGAACGACATCAACGCCGCCCAGCGCAAGCGCGCTGCGGCACAGGAGCTCGCTGAGGCAGACCGCATCAAGCGCGTCACCGAGGCGACCGCCGAGGCCGAGGCTATGGAAAAGGCGGGCGAGGGCATCGCCAACCAGCGCAAGGCCATCGCGCTGGGTATCAAAGATTCGCTCGAGATCATCCAGGAGACGGGTGTCGGCAATGACGAGGCCAACCAACTGTTCATGTTTACGCAGTGGTCCGAGATGATGACGGAGTTCGCTCGCACGGGTAAAACCTCGACGGTCGTGCTGCCGAGCGACTTCTCGCAGTCGGCCTCTATGTTCGAGCAGATGCTGACCGCCGGCAAAGTTCAAAACGATTCGAAGGAGTAAACGCGCGTGAAATACACCGTCGTTTGCGTCGGTAAGCTCAAGGAGCGCTTTTGGAAGGACGCGTGCGCTGAGTACACCAAGCGCCTAGGTGCCTATGCCAAGGTTGATATCCGCGAGGTGGCCGATATCGACCCGGCTAAGGCGGGCGGCGTGGATGCCGCGCGCGACAAGGAGGGGGCGGCAATTCTTGCTGCCCTGCCGTCTCGAGCGCATGTGATCCTGCTGGCCATTGAGGGCAAAGAGCGCTCGAGCGAGGAGTTTTCGGCGAGGCTCGACGATCTTATGCTGCGAGGCAGCAGCGACATCGCCTTTGTGATTGGCGGATCGGACGGCGTGAGCGATGACGTGCGCGCACGAGCCGACGAGATGCTCAGCTTTGGACGCATTACCTTGCCGCATAACCTGGCGCGTGTGGTGCTGCTAGAGCAGATTTACCGTGCCTGCAAGATCAGTCGTGGCGAGCCGTATCACAAATAGGTCGGCAATACGAAACAATGGCGTGGGACAATAGCTTTCGTTTTGAGGAACGCATCTGAGAGGACTGTGTGATATGAAGATCGGATTTGTCGGTTTTGGCAATATGGCGAGCGCTATGGCCGATGGCTGGATTGCCGCCGGCGTGGCCGCGGGCGACATGTGCGCCTGCGCAGGCCGCTACGATGCTCTGGTTGAGCGTTGCGAGGCGCGGGGCATGGCTGCCTGCCACGATGCGGCGGAGGTTGTTGCCGCGTCCGATATCGTGGTTGCGGCGGGCAAGCCGTACATGACTGAGAAGG
>CAJLLN010000209.1:0-2419 GCA_905207495.1 uncultured Collinsella sp.
GCGCGCTGCTCGGCGGCCTCGCGCTCGAAGGTCTCAAAGCCGTTCTTGTCGATCCAGGGGATCAGCGAGGCGTCGTCCTCGCGCACGATGTGGCCCTTGACCATAACGTGGACGCGGTCGACATCCAGGTGCTCCAGGATGCGCGTGTTGTGCGTGATGATGAGCATGGAGCCGTCGCAGCTCTTGCGGTAGGCGTCCATGCCATGACTGACGGTGGAAAGGGCGTCGACGTCCAGGCCGGAGTCAGTCTCGTCCAGGATGGCGAGCTTGGGCTGCAGCAGCAGAAGCTGGAGCATCTCGACCTTCTTTTTCTCGCCGCCCGAGAAACCCACGCCCAGCTCGCGGTTGAGGTAGGCGGTATCCATGTTGAGCTCGGCCGCGAGCTCCTTCACGCGGCGGCGGAACTCCTTGCCCTTCATCTCCAGGCCGGGGCGGCCGGCGATGCTGGCGCGCAAAAAGCTCGACAGTGGCACGCCCGGAATCTCGACCGGGGCCTGGAAGCTCAGGAACAGGCCGGCGCGCGAACGCTTGTCGGTGGTGAGCTCGGTGATGTCCTGGCCGTCAAAGACGATGCGGCCGTCGTTGACCGTGTAGACGGGGTCGCCCATGACCAGGTGGCCGAGGGTGGACTTGCCGGCGCCGTTGGGTCCCATCAGCACGTGGGTCTCGCCGGCGGCGACGTTGAGGTTGACGTTGTGGAGGATGGTCTTCTCGTCCACGGAGGCGGTCAGACCTTCGATGGAAAGCAGCGGATTTGCGCTCATGCTGTCCCTCTCTGTATATGGTGTACTCATAGGTGTACTAAACCCTAGGAATCTTCTCGGAATAAAGTTACTATGGGTTCGGCGTTAGTCAAGGGAAAACCCGACTAATCCACTCGACTTTTTAGATGTGGGACATAATAATCAGGTTTGTTTGCCCCGCGTGCATAAGATTTGGGACAAACACTCCTGGTATTTTGTCCCAGCAACGATGGGAGGGTAGGTATGCTCATTTCTTCCAAGGGCCGCTATGCCCTCCGGCTGATGATCTATATCGCGGCGCTCGGCGACGCCGAGGGCAAGATTGCCCTGCGCGAGGTTGCCGACCGCGAGCATATCTCGCAGAAGTATCTGGAACAGCTGGTTCGTCCGCTTATGAAGGCTGGCCTGCTTAAGAGCGTGCGCGGCAAGGGCGGCGGCTACATGATGGCCAAGGACCCCGCCGAGGTGCGTGCCGGCGACATCCTGCGTGCCGTCGAGGGCAGCACGGCTCCGGTGGCGTGCGATGGTATCGACAATAGCTGTACCCGCAGCGACCTTTGCTCGACCGTCAAGTTCTGGCGCGGGCTGGACGACGTGATTGAAAAGTACGTCGACGGCGTGACGTTGGCCGACCTAGCCGCCGTCCCCGAAATCAACTTTGACATTAAGCTGTAGGTTGAGCGCAATTCCTTAAGATTTCGCGGAAGGTTGTTGCCGTTTACCGAGGGGTTGTTGTGCAACAACGGACGAGCTGCAATACTGATTCTATCTTTGCAAACTGCACTTTAACTACACCAATGCAGGGAGGATCTTATGCAGCCCAAGCATTCTGCTATTGTCGCGGGTCTGACGCTGGCGCTTTCGTTTGGCGCCGTTTCCGCGCCGGCACCCGCCGCTGCCGAGGAGCCCACGCCAGGCGTTGCCTCGGATGCCACCGATATCGATAAGGGTCTCTACACCCAGCAGTCCTTCTCGGGCGTGCTGAGGTCGGTCCAGGGCGTTTCGTTTGTCAACGTGACTACCGAGATGAAGTACTTTACCAAGTACGAGAGCCATGGTAACTACAACCAGGGCTTTTCGTATGGTGACGGCTACAACGCGCTGGGCTATTACCAGTTCGACCGCCGTTGGTCGCTCATTCCGTTTATGAAGCAGGTCTACAACTACAGCCCCGAAAAATACAGCATGCTCAAGGATGCGATTGATCGCGGCAGCGAGATTTCCAACGCGAGCAATGCCATGTACGAGAACGACCAGCTTACCGAGCTGGGCCGTATTGCACAGGAGGCCTTCCAGGGTGCTTATAACACCGATCCTGCTGAGTTTTCGGCTCTGCAGGATGCGTATGCGTACAACTCGTACTATGCGGTGACCGAGGCGTGGCTTAAGAGCGCTCTTGGCATTGACATCTCCGGCCGCGCCGATTGCGTCAAGGGTATGGTGTGGAGCATCACCAACATGTGCGGTACCGGTGGCTGCAGAGACTTCTTCCGCTGGGCGAATCTTTCCAACGATATGTCCGACCGCGAGTTTGCGACGGCGCTCTCCAATAGCGTGGTCAACAATGTCGCCACCAAGTTTTCAAGTCAGCCCCAGTATCATGAGGGCTGGAAGAACCGCTACCGCAACGAGCTGAAGGACTGCTTGGTTTATATCGCCGAGGACGAGGCCGCTGC
>CAJLLN010000210.1:0-2395 GCA_905207495.1 uncultured Collinsella sp.
GTTCTCGCCCTCGACGGAGCACGGGCCGGCGATGACCTGGAACTGATCGCCGCCGATCTTGACGCCGTGGCCGCAGTCGATGACGGAGTCCTCGGGGTGGAACTTGCGGTTGGCACGCTTAAAAGGCTCGGAGACGCGCTGCACGCGCTCGACGACATCCATGGACTCGAGCAGGAACGGGTCGATCTTGGTCGTATCGCCCACCAGGCCGATGATCGTCTCATTCTCGCCGCGCGAGACGTCGGTCTTCAGGCCCTTTTTCTCAATCCAGCTGACGATATGGCTGACGGCCTCGTCGCTGGCGCTCTGCTTTAAAATTGCAATCATGGTGTGCCTCTCACCTCGATGGATAACTTTTGCAAAAACGGCCCGCATCGCGAGCCGTGTATATATGGTGCATGAGAGTTTATACTATCTGACTCGCTTTTGCCTTCTAAAGTGGGCCGTTGCGCCGCGTCTTCCTCGGAATTGCAAAGCTTTTTCTTTTATTTTGATAGCCCGTGGTGCACTTGGGTATAATGCCAAACGTTCGCCCTATTAGCTCAGGGGATTAGAGCGTCTGCCTCCGGAGCAGAAGGCCGTTGGTTCGAATCCAACATGGGGCACCATCGAACGTAAGACCGTCCGAACCTCGCATGGTCCGGGCGGTTTTTCTTATACCGACGCGACGTGATGGGATGTGGTATGGCAGCAACGGATATCGAGCGCGGACTCTCGACCGCCGAGGTCGAGGAGCGCATTGCCGCCGGTAAGATCAACCGCAACATGGAGCTCAAGACCAAGTCGGTCAAAGAGCTCATCATCGAGAACCTCTGCACGTTGTTCAATTTGATCAACGTGATCTTGACGTTCCTGGTCATTTTGACCGGTTCGTTTAAGAATCTGACGTTCCTGTTCGTGGTGTTCCTCAATACCGCTATTGGCGTCATTCAGTCCATGCGTTCCAAGAAGATGGTCGATAAGCTCACGCTGCTGACCTCCAAGAAGGCCATCGCGGTGCGCGACGGCGCCGAGGTGGAGCTCGACCTGGACCAGATCGTGCTCGACGACATCATCCGCCTGGGGCGCGGCGACCAGATTCCCGCCGACGCCGTGGTGGTTTTGGGCGATGCGCTCGTGAACGAGAGCTTGCTGACGGGCGAGAGCGACCTTATTAAGAAACAGCCCGGTTCCGAGCTCATGAGCGGCAGCTTTATCGACTCGGGCCTGCTGCGCGCCCGCGTGATCCATGTCGGCGCCGACAACTACGTGGCCAAAATTAATAACGAGGCCAAGTACGTCAAAAAGGTCAATTCCGAGATCATGAACGCGCTTAACGCCATCGTGCGCTTTGCGAGCATCATCATGATCCCGCTCGGTTTGGCGTTGTTTGCCTCGAGTGTGAGCGAGCTGTGGGATGCCGCGGGAACCCCGGGCGATAGCGCGCTTTCGTGGTGCTTCTCCGAGCTGTTGGCTGGTCATGTGCCTTCGTCGGCGCTGCTGTCCACGGTGGGCGCCCTGCTGGGCATGATCCCCCAAGGCCTGGTACTGCTGACCTCGTCGGTGCTCGCCATCGCCACGGTGCGCCTGGCCCGCCGCAAGGTGCTGGCACAGCAGCTCTACTGCATCGAGACGCTCGCTCGCGTCGACGTGCTGTGCCTGGATAAGACGGGCACCATCACGTCGGGCCGCATGGAGGTCGAGGGCACGTATCCGCTGCCGGTTGAGGGCGTGAGTCTAGGCGCCGGCTCGGACGAGGCGGCCGTCCCCGTCGATACCACGGGGCTCGATTTTGCGCTGGCTAACGTGGCACGTGCGACTTCGGCCGATGCCAACGAGACCTGCCAGGCGCTGCTCAACTATTACGCCGATCGCCCGGTCGAGGTGTCTGAACCGCTGTCGGTCATTCCGTTCTCGTCGTCAAAAAAATGGAGTGGCGCTTCGTTTGCGCAGGGCTCCTATGTGATGGGCGCCGCGCAGTTTGTGCTTTCGGAGCGTGTGTTTTCGCAGGTCGAGAACCGTGTCGCCGAGCTTGCCGATACCTGCCGCGTGCTCGTGGTGGCGCGCGTGGACGGCTTTACGCCCGATGGCGATATGGTGGGAGAGGCCGAGCCCGTGGGCTTTGTGACCATCCGCGACGAGATTCGTACCTCGGCGGCCGAGACCATCGGCTACTTTAACGAGCAGGGCGTGACCCTCAACGTGATCAGTGGCGACGACCCGCGTACGGTGTCGTCGATCGCGCGCGTGGTGGGCGTGCCGGGGGCGGACGCTTATGTGGACGCCACGACGCTCGATACGCCGGCCAAGCTCGATGCCGCAGTGGACCGCTACCATGTCTTTGGTCGTGTGACCCCGCAGCAGAAGCGCGAGCTCGTGCAGGCGCTCAAGCGCCGCGAGCACACCGTGGCCATGA
>CAJLLN010000211.1:0-2383 GCA_905207495.1 uncultured Collinsella sp.
TAGCCGGCGCCACCGATTCTGCCGCCGCCGTAGGCGTGGAGGCGCGGCGGTCGCTCACCATGTCGCAAATCGAGGTATCGGGCTCATGGCCAATGCCGGTCACCACGGGCACGGGACAAGCCGCCACCGCGCGGGCAAGCTCCTCGTCGTTGAAGGTCATGAGGTCCTCAAAGGAGCCGCCGCCGCGTACCAACAAGATGCAGTCGGGCGCCGGCGTAATGGAAGCGGCGCGGCGCAAGCCCTCAATAAGCTCGGCCGGCGCACCCTCGCCTTGAACCTTGGCGCCCACGCAGACGAGCTCGACGAGCGGATTGCGACGACGCAATGTGCGCTTGACGTCGTCGATTACCGCACCGGAAAGCGAGGTGACGACCGCCACGCGTGAGCAGAACACCGGGATGCGGCGTTTGCGCGCTTCGTCCATCAGGCCCTCGCGGCGTAGCTTTTCGGCCAGTTGCGCCACTTGTTGACGCAGCAGACCCTCCCCCGCCAGCGAAAACGAGCGAGCGACAAAGCTCATACGACCCGTGGGCTTATAGAGGTTGAAGCTGCCCTTAAAGCTCACCTGCATGCCGTCGCGCAGATCGAAGGTACGCTTGAGATAGGCGCCCTTCCAGATGATGCAGTCGACGGCGGCCGAGTCGTCTTTAATCTGGAAGTAGCAGTGGCCGCTTCGGGCGTTGGGACCACGGAAACCCGTGACCTCGCCCAGAACGCTCAGCTGCGGAATGGCATCGAGCGCACCAGCGGCGATCTCCACCGCCTGGCTCACGCTGAGCTCCTTGCGCTCCTGATCGTCCGAGCCGTCAAATTCGGCGGAAACAGCATTGCCGGTTAGGTTCCAGCCTGCCACGCAGCCTCCTTTCGTTATCGCGCACAGAGGCTCCGGCCCCGTGCAAATTTAAGTCCAACACATAGTACAGCGCCGCGAGGACACGAATCCCCGCGGCGCCTGCCTGTCCCATTTGTTATCGGTTGGAGTTTCTGTTGTAGCGAGCCATAAGATAGAGCAGCTGAATAATCGAGGTGAGCGCAGCGGCAACATAGGTAAGCGCGGCGGCCGTCAGCACCTTCTTGGCACCGTTGACCTGCTTGGAGCTCATGCCCGACTGCTCGATATACGCCACGGCGCGCCGACTAGCATCAATCTCGACCGGCAGCGTAACCAGCTGGAACAGCACGCTAAACGAGAAGAAGATCAGTGCGAGGGTCGTGAGTCCCGCGATGTTCATAAACAGACCCATGAGCAGCACAATTGTCCAAGTGTTCTGGGTAAAGTTGACGACCGGCACGAGGGCGGTGCGAACCTTCATCATGGCGTAACCGCTTTGACGCTGGGCGGCATGGCCCGCCTCGTGGCAGGCGACGGCAACGCTTGCGACCGACCCGCCCGAACGGTTGGCATCCGAGAGATACAGGTTATTGTCCTGCGGGTTGTAATGGTCGGTGAGCTCGCCGGCGACACCCTTGATACCCACGGCGTTGCAGCCGTTGGCGTCGAGCATGCGGCGAGCGACCGTGGCGCCCGTGGCGCCGTCCGAGCGAACCTTGGACCAGGTTTTGTACGTCGAGTTGATATAGTTCTGTGCGGCAAGGCCAAGCACCGTGCAGACAAGAACAACCAGCAGGTACAGCGGGTCGATGCCAAAGCCGTATCCATAGTAATAAGGCATGCGAATTCCTCCGAATCGAGTTACACGTTGGAGGCATTCTACCCATTCGACTGACCAGCAAATCAACATCGATGTTCTGGCAATGTCAGCGAAAACGGCCGAGAGCGAGCAAGGTGACGTGAAAGAGAAGCGACGCGTACTTTGGTACGCAAGCGACGATTGAACGTCAGATTGCCGCTCTCGGCCGTTTGCAGCGTCGAGCTGTTACGCGGTTTGGTAAAACCGCGTAACTATATGACTATAAAAGCTCGATTTTGCCGTCCTTCACCGTCAACCCCATATTACCCGAGAGCAGATCGTCCAGACGCGAGCCCACAAGCTCAAAACGCCAGCCTTCGCGCAGGGGGCTCTGCTCGGGATGCTCAATGTAGTCGGCCAGGTCATCGCGCGAGGCAATGACCGAGGTCGCCACGCCCGAGCGCTCGGCAACCAGGCGAATGAGCGCATACATCAGGTCCGTCACGCTCTCCAGCTCCGGAGAGATCTGGCGATGCCCGCGCACCATGAGCGGCAGGCGATCGTGCGGGCAGCTCGCGCCGCGCTTGATGGCCATGAGCGCACCATCCACGTCGCGCTCCCCCAACTGATCGGTACCACGGATGCTGCGGAACTCCTCAACGCGCACAGGATTGCGCTTAACGAGCGCCAGCAGCGTGTCGTCGGACATGACCCACTTGCGCGGGATGTTGCGGCGCTCGGCGCGGTCCTCG
>CAJLLN010000212.1:0-2378 GCA_905207495.1 uncultured Collinsella sp.
CAAAGCCCGTCGCCTAGCCACGTCCCCTCATCAGTTGCGGTGGAATAGTTCCTGTTTAAGGCCTCTGAAGGTCCAAGCAGGAACTATTTCACCGCAACTTATTTTGGGGGAGGGGATACAAGCTGGGCATACAATGGATGTCGTTGTGTTGAGCTTACCGGGAGGTTGCTATGTGGGCATACGAGACGACGTTCTATCAGATCTATCCGCTGGGCTTTTGCGGAGCTCCGCGCGAAAACGCCGCCCCCGTTGCCGAGGATGAGCTCGCCCAGGCCGCCGATGTCGAACCCAACCCCGATGCTCCTATCATGAAGATTGCCCAATGGGCCGACTACCTGCAAAAACTCGGCGTTGGCGCTGTGCTCATCAACCCGCCGCTCGAGTCCGATAGTCACGGCTACGATACACGCAGCCTGCGCCATATCGACCGTCGCCTGGGTGGGGATGCCGACTTTGCCGCCGTGTGCGACACACTGCATGCTCACGGCATCCGCGTGGTGCTCGACGCCGTCTTCAACCACGTCGGCCGCGGCTTTTGGGCCTTCCGCGATGTGCAGGAGCATAAGTGGGACTCGCCGTACAAGGACTGGTTCCACATTAGCTTTGATGGCGACTCCTGCTACGGCGACGGCTTTTGGTACGAGGGTTGGGAAGGCCATTTTGAGCTCGTGAAGCTCAACTTTCAAAACCCTGCCGTGGTCGATTACCTGCTAGAGTCCGTGCGCCGCTGGGCCGAGGTCTTTGGCGTCGACGGCCTGCGCCTGGACGTTGCCTATATGCTCGACCGCGACTTCATGCGTCGTCTGCATAGCTTCGCCTGTGAGCTCAAGCCCGACTTCGTGCTGATCGGCGAGACGCTCCACGGCGACTACAACCAGATCGTCAACGACGAGATGCTCGACTCCTGCACCAACTACGAGTGTTACAAGGGCCTGTACTCCAGCTTTAACTCGGTCAACATGTTCGAGATTGCGCACTCGCTGCACCGTCAGTTTGGCGGCGACCCCTGGTGCATCTACCGCGGCAAGCACCTGCTGTCGTTTGTCGACAACCACGACGTGCCGCGCCTGGCAAGCATCCTTACCGACAAGTCCTGCCTGCGCCCCGCTTATGGCATGCTGTTTGGCATGCCGGGCATCCCGTGCGTCTACTATGGCAGCGAGTGGGGAATTGCTGGCGAAAAGGGCGGCCCCGATGGCGACTGGGCGCTGCGCCCTGCGCTCGATGAGCCTGCGCCCAACGAGCTGACGGCGTTCATCACGCAGCTTGCGCACCTTCGCTCGGCCGACGACGCGGCTGCCCGTGCTCTCAACTACGGTGCCTATCGCAACGTGGTGATCCAGAACAAGCAGCTGCTGTTCGAGCGCGCCTGTGACGGCGCGACGGTACTCGTGGCGGTGAATGCCGTGGGTGAGCCTTACACCTTTGGCGCCGGCGAGCTCCACGGGTCCTTCGTCGACCTGCTTGCCGACGATGCGCCCACGGTCGAGCTGACGGGTACCCTTGAGCTTGCACCCTACGAGGTGCGCTATCTGTTGAGAGCCTAGCCCATGGCCGTATCTGACGAGGGCTATCAACATATTGAGCATGGGTTTGAGCCCGTGTTTGACGAGCACTCGCGCGTTTTGGTGCTCGGGTCGTTTCCCTCGGTGCTTTCGCGCGCCAATGCCTTTTATTACGGCAACCCTCAGAATCGCTTTTGGCGTGTGATGGCCACGTGCCTCGGTATGCCTGTGCCGCCCAACGAGGGCGATCCTTTGGCAAGCGGTGAGCCCGCGACGCTCGATGCCTCCATTGCCGCCAAGCGGGCCATGCTGCTGCACGGCGGCGTGGCCCTGTGGGATGCAATCGAGAGCTGCGACATTAAGGGCTCGAGCGACGCGAGCATCCGCAACGTTGTGCCGGCACATATCGAGCGCATTACCGATGCCGCGTCGATCGAGGTCGTTGTCTGTAACGGCGGTACGGCAGGGCGACTCTACAAACGCTACTTGCAAGATCGGACGGGGCTGCCTGCCATCGTCCTGCCCTCGACAAGTCCCGCCAATGCCGCCTGGCGTCTGGAGCGTCTTGTTGAGCGTTGGCACGAAGCCGTTGACTGGGCTGTTATTTAATTTAGATTTTTGTTTGAGCGTGGGCGCCCAGACGTTTCAGAACGCCTCGCCAGATCGGCGCAGGCACGGCTGGCTCGGCGCAAACCATGCCGTCGGCGTCGACGTTGGCGGCATTGCCGCCGCCAAGTCGCTGTGCATGCTCGACGGAGCAGCCCATGCGCACAGCGCCCACAAACTTATCCATCGCTTCCGAAAATGGTCGGCGCAAGAGGCCCATGCGTGGGGAATGGCGAAGCGCTGCGATGCCGCTGCCGGCGCAGATGG
>CAJLLN010000213.1:0-2372 GCA_905207495.1 uncultured Collinsella sp.
CCGCCATGCTCTTTGGGATCGAGCAGGACAACATCAATCGCATGGCCGAGGGCAGCGACGAGCGTGCGCAGGCGCAAGCCGACCTGGACCAGCGCCGTGCCGCCGCCGACCAACAGTTTGCCGACGCCCGCGCCGAGCTTTCCGATCTGGGAGAATGCACCTGGTACATCCAGGACCGCGGCAATATCGCAAGCTACTCGAGCGTGGAGAGCGATAGCTCGTCAATTGAAGCCATCGCCACGGTGTTCCCGTTCATCTTCTTTATCGTCGCCGTGCTCATCAGCCTTACCACCGCCACGCGTATGGTCGAGGAGGAGCGCACGCTCATCGGCCTGTATAAGGCGCTCGGCTATTCGCGCGGACGCATCCTGTCCAAATACGTGGACTATGCGCTGTGGGCTTGTCTGATCGGCGGCGTGCTCGGCAACATCATCGGTTTCGGGGGCCTGCCGCTGTTCTTGTTTACGGTGTTCGACGACATGTACTCGCTGCCCCAGATGTTGCTTTCGTACGACATCGTGTCCTCGATCGTCTCGGTGGCGCTGTTTGCCGTGGGCGTGGTGGGCGCCACGATTATCGCCTGCCGCCACGAGATGGCCGAGACTCCGGCCTCGCTCATGCGCCCCAAGGCCCCGCGCGCCGGCTCGCGCATCTTGCTCGAGCGCATCGGCTTTATCTGGCGCCGCATGGGCTTTTTGAACAAGGTCGCTGCACGCAACCTATTCCGTTACAAAAAGCGCGCCTTTATGACCATCTTTGGCATCGCGGGCTGTACGGCGCTTGTGATTTGCGGCATGGGCATCCGCGATACGTCGGTGGCGCTTTCGCCCAAGCAGTACGGGCATATCACGCGCTATGACCTGCTGGCGGTTGCCAATTCCGACGATTTTTCGCAGACGTGCGCGGCATTGGATGAGCGAAGCGCAGCCAAGGATTCCGACGTGACCGTGACTTCGACGCTGCCGATTATGACCGACAACGTCACCTTTACATTTGGCGGCAAGAGCGAGACCGTGCAGCTGATCGTGGTGCCCGATGACCGCACGAACGACCTGGACGACTACGCGCGTCTCGAGGATGAGTCCAAAGAGCCACTGTCTTTGCGTGACGGAGACGTGTATCTGAGCAAGAGTTCACAGCTGGTTCTTGGGATTCAGCCGGGCGACACGGCGCAGGTCCAGGATTCGTCGCTCAACGTCGCCAAGGTCAAAGTCAGCGACATCTCGCTCAACTATTTGGGCAACACGCTCTATATGACGCAGGGCACCTATGAGCGCGCGTTCGGCCGAAGCGCGCGTCTTAACGGCATCTTTGTGCTGCTTAAGGGCTCGTCGGCCGACCAGATTGCGTTTAGCAAGAATCTTAAGAGTGACGGTTGGCTCACCATCTCGAGCACGGCCGAACATTGGCAGAACTACGAGGCGAACTTCACTATCATCAATTCCGTCGTGGTGCTCGTGACCTTTATGGCGGCGTGCCTGTCGTTTGTGGTGGTGTTTACGTTGTCCAACACGAATATCTCCGAGCGCGAGCGCGAGCTGGCGACCATCAAGGTGCTGGGCTTCCGCCGTGGCGAGGTACACCATTACGTCAACAAGGAGACGTTGATCCTCACGGCGATTGGCACCGCACTGGGCGTGCCGCTGGGTGGCCTGCTTGCCGAGAGCTTTACGTACATCCTGCAGATGCCGTCGCTGTACTTTGACGTCGAAGTCGAGCCGCTGAGCTACGTGCTTGCCGTGGTGCTTTCCTTCGGCTTTACGATCATCGTCAACCTCGCCACCAACCGAACTCTCAATAAGATCGACATGGTCGGCGCCCTCAAGAGCGCCGAGTAACCTGTCCTGGGATTCAAGTTCTAGCGAGCTGCCGACGCGCCCGCAGCAGTATTTTTGCATAAACCGCTCCGCCAAATGCATACTTTGACGGGGCGGTTGCTTTTTGCCCACAGGTACCCCAGGGGGCGCCGTGCAAATTCCGGAGTATTCAGCATCCCGGGGTCCGCGGGCGCGGGGGCGGGTGCACAAAACCGCGCTGAAAGCCCCGATTCTGAGTCCCAACGCCTCTAGAGCCGCTCGTTTTTTTACAGGATGCGGCCCATGGTGCCTGCCTTTCGCCCAAAATCCAGTATGCAGGCACCCTCGGCTGCTGAATACTCCCAAAAATGCACGCCGCATCCTACCCCAGGCACCCGCAGCAAGAAGACAAATAGCCTCGGCCTCCCTAGTTACCGCAGGAGGCCCCAGGGCTTACCTCCCAAATCTTTCCGCAGGACGGAAGGATCCCGCCGCGCGAAGCGCACGGCGGGATCCTGACATGTCCGAGGACGATTTGGGAGGTAAGCCCTGGGGTCTCCGATGAGAGCAGTTTCG
>CAJLLN010000214.1:0-2372 GCA_905207495.1 uncultured Collinsella sp.
GGGCGCCCACAGGCTCTCGGGCCAGCACCAGCAGGTGACGTCGGAGACGCCATCGACCTCGGGCACCGGAACGCCCCAGTCGATGTTGCCGGTGATGCGGAAGGGTACGAGCGCCTTGCCGCTGCGGAAGCGCACGCCGCCGTTGGCGAGCACCGCGTGGGCATCGTCGCGCTCCTTCCAGCTGGGGAAAGTGACGGTAAAGCTGCTCTTGTTGCCCTCGGGCTCCAGCACGGTGTGCTCGGGAAGCTGATCCTCGACGGCATCGAAGGCCTCACGGAACTTGTTCTGGATGTAGAGCTGGGCCGGCAGCAGCCACTCCTCCATGGTCTTGGAGACCACGGAGCGAACCTGCGGGTTCTGGGCGAGCTTGGCGGTATAGGTCTTCATAAAGTCGAGGTAGGCCGGCAGGTCGAAGTAGAGGTTGTCGACCGGGCGCAGCTCGGGCACCTCGCCGGTGAGCTGGCTTTTGGGCGCGATGAGCTCCTCGGGCTCAAACTGGTGGCCCAGGTCGCACTCGTCGGCATAGGCCTTCTCGGACTTGCAGCCCTGGATGGGGCAGCGGCCGATCACCTGACGGCCGTTGAGGAACGTGCCGGCCTTGGCATCGTAGAACTGCAGCGTGGAGCGCTTGGAGATGGTGCCCTGCTCGTGCAGGCGCTTGATAATCTCGGCGGTCACCTCGTTGTGGATCTGGGCCGCCGGCTCAAGGCCCGAGCCGGCGTAGATGTCACAGCTGATGTTGTAGTTGTTGAGGGTCGCGGCCTGGCGGGAGTGATTGGACTCGACATACTCGCCGATGGACTTATCGTAGCCTTCGTTCTCCTTGAGCTTGCGGTAACTCTCCATGATGGGCGAGCCATAGCAGTCGGTGCCCGAGGTGAAGATGACGTTCTCGCGGCCCAGACGGTCGCGCAGGAAGCGGGCGAAGAAGTCGGCCGGGACAAAGACGCCGCCGACGTGGCCAAAGTGAAGGCCCTTGTTGCCATAGGGCTCGCCGGCGGTAACGATGGCGCGTCGAGGCCAGCTGGGACGGTCGTTCATGGAGTATTTGGATGCCATGGGACTCCTTCGCATATGGTAAGAGCGCGGCCGGGCGCAAGGCCTGGCGACGCGGTGGTCAATTCGTGCATATCGTTCGACATTATCGCACATGCGGACGGGTACGTGGCAGGGGCGCTATCCTAAGATGTTATGAATGAGATTTCCAACATACATGCGTTTGAGGACGAGGATTTTCTGCACGCCTGCTTTGTGTGGGGGATAGCCGTGCTCGGCGCATTTGCCGTGTGCCTGGTGCCGGTGTTTATGCTGATGGGCGGGCCCGCTGACCTGGATGCGGCTGACGCGGGCGGTTGGACGGCCGTCTTGGGCTGGATAGTCGGCTTAGCTGCGGTTTCGGCGGCGTCATTTGCCGTGCACGAGCTGGTGCACGCGGTGTTCTTTAAGCTGCTGGCGCCTGCGGGCGCGAAGGTGACCTTTGGGGCGAATCGCGAGACAGCGATGATCTATGCCTGCGCCGAGGGCGTGGTGTATTCGCGCCGGCGGTACATGGCGGTTTGCCTGGCGCCGACGGTTGTTGTGACGACAACGCTTGCCCTGGGGTTTGCGTTTTCGGGCTATCCGCTGCTGTGCTACTTGGCGGCCGGCTTGCATTTGTCGGGCTGTGTGGGCGACTGGTATTACGTGCGGACCATTTTGCGCGACCGCTGCATTGTCGCCTGCGAGGACACGTCCTTTGGCGTTCGCTTTTTCGCAAGGTAGTCTTTTTGGGATGATTTTTCTGGGACGGGGATTAAAAAATCATTAGGTACGCAATGATTTTTTAATCCCCGTCCCAGAAAAATCATTGTGGGAGAGGAGATGTTGATGAAGCCGTTGCTGTTGCACGCCTGCTGTGCGCCGTGCTCGCTGGAGCCGGTCCGCCTGCTGCGCGAGGAGGGGTTTGAGCCCACGATTTGCTGGACCAACCCCAATATTCAGCCGCGCGATGAATGGCAGCGCCGCTTGGACGAGCTGCGCCGGTGGTGTGCTGATGGCGACATCGAGCTCATTGAAGCAGGCGAGGACCGCGAGCGCTGGGAGGCCTGTGTGGCCCCGTTGGGCGCCGATCGACCCCGCCGCTGTCGTGTGTGCTATGTCTTGCGCTTGGCCGAGGCGTGCCGCGTGGCCCAGGAGCGCGGGTTTGAATATGTGGGCACGACGCTCGCCGTCTCGCCGTATCAGCTGTTCGAAACCTGCAATGATGTGTTGGAGCGTCTGGCTGCCGCTCGCGGTCTCACTCCCGTGATTCGCGATTTTCGCCCGTATTACCCCGAGGCGACACGCCGTTCGCGCGAGCTTGGCATGTATCGGCAGAATTATTGCGGGTGTGT
>CAJLLN010000215.1:0-2368 GCA_905207495.1 uncultured Collinsella sp.
CGGCGGCGAGCGCCTTGCCGCGGTTGGTGAGCAGCGCGCCGCGCTTGCCGTAGGTGCCGTCGTTGAGGGCGGCAGCATAAGCCTCGGCGGCCTCGGCATACATGCCCAGGTGCATCAAGGCGTTGCCACGAAGGTGGTCGGCCTCACCCATAATCTCATCGGGAGTCTTTGCCGCCCCAAGCATCTGGGCTGCAGCGGAAAAATCACCCGCGCGGTAAGCGGCGCGGCCCTGTTGGATCAGCTGGCTATTCAAGGAAGTCCCCTTTACTCGTGAACGATCTCGACATGGACGATCTCGTCGCCGGCACGCAGCTGCGAAATCACATCGAGACCCTCGACCGTGGTACCAAAGACGGTGTAACCGGAATCGAGGTTATGCTGGGCACCCAAGCAGAAGTAGAACTGCGAACCCGCGGAATCGGGGTCCATGGAGCGTGCCATGGCAAGGGCACCATCGACATGGCTGTTGCGCGGATTGGTGGCAAACTCGCCCTTGATGCAGTAGCCGGGGCCACCGGTACCGGGCATGCCGTCGGGGCCCTCAAGGCCGGCAGCGACGTCGGCGCCGGACATGTCGCGGGTATTGGGGTCGCCACCCTGAATGACAAAGCCGGGCACATAGCGATGGAACTTAAGGCCATCATAGAAACCCATTGTGGAAAGCTCGCAGAAGTTCGCGACATGAATGGGAGCGCCCTCGCCGTCAAACTTGACCTTGATGGTACCCTTCGACGTCTCGATAACGGCGCACTCGTCGCCGGCAAGCTGATACTCGGGCGTGTAGAGCTCTTTCTTAAAACCAAACATGTGGTTCCTTCCTCGTGCGTTTAAAGCATATTTGTACGAATTGTAGCAATAAGCATGCGCTTACATCAATTGCGCACGTAGGTTATGCCGACTATGGCGAACTAATTTTAGGAACGCTGTTGCGGCTTCCAGGAACCCACATTGGCGTCGTACTGGTTCAGCGCGCTGTTGCCGCCCTGCGCGATGGGCGCCAGGATCTCGCTTTGGTGGGAACTCATCGACTCGCCATCGGGAATGGCCAGCGAGATATCCCAGCTCTGGCAGATCACGTCGACGCGCTCATACATCCACTCGGCAAGCTGCTTTAAGTGGGCGATGTCATCCGCATAGACCGTATCGTCCTGATACTTAAGGTTGTTGAGCTCATCTTGCGTCTTTTTGATCTGGTCGCGCAGGGCGTAGGCACTCTGCGACAGCTCCTGACGGGTGGACAGCGGCGTTCGGAGATAGCCGTTGTTAAAGGAATCGATGACCTCGCCGATCTGGTCCTCGTCACCGTAGGACACGATGGTCTGATACAGACCGTCGAGCCTGGTATAGAGCTGATCATCGGTGAGCACGGTTTCTTCCTGGACCACCTCGGCAGAATCGTCCTGCTTGGTATCGTCCTCAGTCGCCTCGCCCTTTTGGCGCGTGGGGAAGGTCGTCTGCGCGGCCTGGCCAAACTGGTCGTAGAAGCCAGGCATGACACCCATGGGATCGGCCGTCACGAACCAATAGGCACCGCCGCAAACGACAGCAAGGACCGCGATGACGATGAGCGGCTTAGGGATATGACGCTTGTGCTTGTGATAGGCGTCCTCGTCGGGATGCACCTTGCGCTTGGGTTTTTGAGCATCGTCATGCAGGGAAACGGGCGTGGGGATATCGACCTTGGGGATACCAAAATCCTTATCGAAAGCCGGCAGCACGCAGGTCTCGTTAGGATCGGCGGCGTCCGAAAGCACCGCAGCGGCAGAGGCCGGCGCATGCGGCACCTCGGTATCGATCTGCTCTTGCGTTAGGCGCGGAAAACCCGCCGTGCGGCCCGCAGCCAAGTCGGATGCGGCCGCGTCCTCGGAGAGGATACCCGGAGCGGGGCGTCCGCATTTGGGGCACGTACGGTCATGCGGAGAAAGACGGGCACCGCAGCCCTCACAGAACACGAACTCGGTGTGCTCGGGACCATCGCCCGGACCCACATAGGCGTTGCAGTAGGGGCAGAACGAGGCGCCGTCCTCGATAGTCTTAAGGCAATGCGGGCAGATCACGGCATCCTCTTTTCGAAGCAATTCAAACAATCGAGGTTAGAGCATAACATCGCCACGGCCCCACAGGAACAAGGCACCAATTCAACATCGCCAGGGCGCGTAGCTACTTCTTCTTTTTGCTTGGCATCGAGACTTTGATGCCTTGGGCGGACTTGGTCACGCGAGAGCGTTTGGCTCCGGCACTCCTCTTTTTCTTGGGTTGGACCTGGGCCACGCCCTCGAGTGCGCGGGCCTCGGCCTCACGAACGGTGCGAGCTTCGCGGCGCTGCGCCATGTCGGCGGCGACGCGCTTGGCAAAACGCTCGGCCGTC
>CAJLLN010000216.1:0-2337 GCA_905207495.1 uncultured Collinsella sp.
CCGCCGACGCCGCCACCACCGCCGCCAGAGAAGCCGCCGCCGCTGCCGCCGCTCGAGCTATCGGAGCTCGAAGCCAGCTCGCGGATGGTCTCGTGATACACATCGTTGAACGAATCGAGCGGAGACTCGTTGCCGTAGTGATGGTAATACCACCAGTAGCAGGGGTAGTTGTCGTAGAAATCGTCGCTGTTGCGCAGGTCCGCAGGCACGGCCTCGGCCAGCTGTCGCAGCACTTCTTTCGAAACGCCCAGGGCAACGCCCATCACCAGCAGCTTGTTCCACAGCACCAAATCGCCCGGGACGGCTTCCTTTAGGCGTGTGAAATCCTCGAGCCAATGCTTGAGCGCCTTGCAGCGAGCCGCCACCTCGGCGCCCTCCGGCGTAAAGCGGCGGAACGTAAGGCCCACGCCGATACCCACCAGCACAATCGGCACCGAGATAACCGCGGCGGTAATGTTCGCCTGTGCGCCATCGGTAAAGAAGATGGATCCCACGGGAACAAAGGCAATCAGGATACCAAGAACCAGGCAAAACACCATTGCAACAATGCCGTCTGAGGCAACGTACTCGCTATCGGCCAGCTTGCCCTTAACGGCGTTCTGATAGTCCTCGAGCTTGTCGCCCACGGGTGTAGCGTGCTGCTTGACGTAGTGCTGCAGCTCGTCGAACGTGCGCGAGCGATCGCCGTTCTCGTCAGGCTTAGTACCGGCAAAGAAGACCTTGAGCACCATGTGGTCAATGCCCTTGGCCGACTTCCAGCCCGCATCACTCACCGTCACGCGATACGTCTGCTCTTCTTTTTCACGCCCCAACAGACCCTTCTTGGCCTTGGTCACGGTCGCCTGCTCCAGCTTGATCACACGGTCGTCAGTGAGCTTCATGAGCGTGGCGATATATGCCTGATCGGGCACCTCGTTCCAGCTCATGAGGGCCGAAAGCACGGCGGGATGGTCGGCCGAAGGCACATCGCGGAAATATTCGTCCTGGAAAAGCGGCTTGGGCTTGCGACGGCGCAGCTTGAGCGCAACGATTGTGCCGGTAAAGGCCACCGCCGCGACAACACTTAGCACGGCAAGTGCATTGGAAATCATGCGAGCGTGAGCGCGGCGGGCGTTCGCTTCGTCGGCCCATTCCTTCTCTTCGCTCAGGATCGTTGACATGCGCTCCTCGCTCGAGGCGGAAAGCCATGGCACCCAGTCGCTGGGAAAGGCGATGCGTGCCTCGGCGAATTCGCCCTGATGCACGCAGGGAATGGTATAGGTGACCATGGGCTCGTCCTCATCGAGTGACACGTCGCCCGTCAGCGGACCGTGGCCCCATGCGCGGAAGTTATCGCCCTTGACGGCCGCCGTCCCGGCAGCGGCATTTGCGAAGTACACTTCCATCTCGACATCGTCGGAATCCGCGGACCAGCCGTCACCCACGAACTTCCAGTAGAGCTCGGCGGTATCGGCCCAGTTCATGACCGCACCGGTCATGGTGTAGCTCACGTAATAGATCGCGCTGTCGCCGCTCTCGTGGGGGCTGAAAACCTTGATCTTTACGCCGCCGTCGGACTGCTCAACCGTATAGACGCCAGAGTCGCCCTTGTTCGCGCTATCGACTTTGTTGAACGCGGTGTCCTCTTCCTCGACGCTCAGCACGTCGACGCCCGCCGCGCCGCCCTGCTGGTTGGTGCCCGTATTGATCTCCCAATACACGCCGTTGATGTCGTCGTCGAAATCAAACTGACGTCCCTCGACAACGGTCAGCGATCCATCGGCCTCGACCGTGGCACCGATATAGGTTTGGGTCATGGAATAGCCGTCGGCGTGCGCGGCGGCGGGCAGTAGCAGCAATGCAAGCGCGACGAGTGCGCAGACGGAAGCAAATCGCGCGAATAGGCGACGCTGCCGACAGGTCTTGGCAACGGGGGCGTTCATAGGCACATCCTTTGTCTGTGATACCAACAGCGCCATTGTCCCACGTTTACGGGCACACACGACGAATATCTAGGCGACCGGAGCGTCAAATGGGACAAAAGTCCCACCCGAGCCTGGCACTTAGGGACGTTCCTTATCTGCCGGCAGTTTAGGACACTCCTTGGCATGTCCTGCACCAACGATAGATACCACTTCACAGCTCCGTCACAGGTGTAGCGGCTTTGTGTGGGCGCGGCATGCACTGATTGAGCCGCCAGCCGAGGGGCATAAAGCAGTTGAGCGAAAACGGTTTGCCCCTTTGCCGTTCGCTTGAGGATCATGTCCCCCTTTTCCGCGGAACCCCCGGCAGTTGCGAAGAGCTGCCGGGGGTTCTGTCGTCAAAGGTACCGAGTTGATGGACAGGAATCAAAGCACC
>CAJLLN010000217.1:0-2318 GCA_905207495.1 uncultured Collinsella sp.
CCCCACGCCGCTCGGTGGGCATCATTGGTCTACGGCCGATGGCGAGAACTGCACCGTCTACACGCGCGACGGCAATGTCTACACGGGCGTGGTTCTTAACACCGAGCCTTCGGCGCACGTGGCCGACGAGCCGGTCAAGACCATCGAGAAGAACATGGAGATCTTGCTCGACGAGAACGTCGACAGCAAGGACGATGTGCTTGAGCTGGGCATTCAGACCGGCGACATCATCGCTATGGATCCTCGCACGACGGTGACGGAGAGCGGCTACATTAAGAGCCGCTTCCTGGATGATAAGCTATCGGCCGCCATTTTGTTGGGCTTGGCGCGTGCCGTCGCCGCTGGCGAGGTGACGCTTTCGCGTAAGGTTTCGCTGCTCTTTACCGTGTACGAGGAGGTGGGCCACGGCGGCGCCTTCGTGCCGGCCGACACGCGCGAGATGATCAGCGTTGACATGGGCTGCGTGGGCGACGACCTAGGCTGCACCGAGCACATGGTGTCGATCTGCGCCAAGGATTCGGGCGGTCCGTACAACTACGACCTGGTGACGGCGCTATCCAATATCGCGCGCGAGCTTGAGCTCGATTACGCTATCGACGTGTATCCGCATTACGGTTCGGACGTCGAAGCCACGCTCTCTGCCGGCTACGACATTCGCCATGGTCTGATCGGCCCCGGCGTGTATGCGAGCCACAACTACGAGCGTAGCCACATGGACGGCGTGCGCAACACCTTCGAGCTCGTCCGCGCCTACGTACAGCGCTAGCGATGCAGCGGCCTCGGCTGATACGGCAGTACCGACCGAGGCCGTCCTCTCTAAGTTGCGGTGAAATAGGGACTGTTTGGCGGTTTTAAACGCTTAAACAGTCCCTATTTCACCGCAACTTATGAAGGGGATGGGGCTACTTAAGTGCGCCGGTCACCGTGCCGCCGCCGAGGACGATGTCGCCGTGGTAGACTACAACGGCCTGGCCGGGGGCGATGGCTCGCTGCGGCTCGTCAAAAGTCAGCAGCATTTGCCCGTCTTCGCCGCGCGTAAGGGTCGCTGCTTGGTCTTTCTGACGGTAACGGTACTTGGCGCCCACGCGAATGCCGCCGGCATCGAGTTCTGCCTCCATGCGGTCGGCAGGGGCGCTCCAGATCCAGTCGTCGGCCGTGAGTGCTGTGGCCGTTAGGTCCTCGGCCTCGCCCAGATGCACGGTGTTGTTGGCGGCATCGACGCCCGTCACATACACGGGATGCGCCATCGCGACGCCCAAGCCCTTGCGCTGGCCGATGGTATAGCGCAACGCGCCGTTATGGCGTCCGACCACGCTGCCGTCGCGCCACACAATGTCGCCCGGTGCAGCGGGATGTCCGCAGCGGCGCTCGATATAGCCCGCGTAGTCACCGTCTGGAATAAAGCAGATGTCCTCGCTTTCGGCCTTCTGGGCGTTGGTAAAGCCTTGCTCGGCGGCTATGCGGCGCACGTCGCGCTCTTTGTCTAGGCCTGCCAGCGGAAAGATCGTGTGCGCCAGGCGCTCCTGCGTAAGCGAATATAAAAAGTAGCTCTGGTCCTTTTTGGGATCTTCGCCGCGATGCAGCTGCCAGGTGCCGTCTACTGTCTGGCTTGTTTTGGCGTAATGACCCGTTGCGATGTAGTCGCAGCCCATGTCCAGCGCCGCACCGAGCAACGCGCCAAACTTTATATGGCGGTTGCAGATGATGCACGGGTTGGGCGTCAGCCCCTCCTGGTAGGCGTTCACAAAGCGCTCGATAACGCTGTGGTCGAAGGTCTGCTGCAAGTCGAGCACATGGTGGGGTATCCCCAGACGCTCGGCGACGGCCTTCGCATCGGCGATGTCGCGGTCGACCTTACTCATGCCCGTGGCGGGATCGGGCGCGGGGCAGGTGAGGCGCATGGTGGCGCCGACGCATTCGTAGCCCTGGCTTTTGAGCAGGTACGCGGTCACGCTGGAATCGACGCCGCCGCTCATAGCGACGAGCACGCGCTTGTTGTGCATGGGGAGGTTCTCCTTGGTGGCATGTGGCCAAAAAAGAAAAGCGGCGCGGGAGGCTGGTTCCGCGCCGCAGACATTGTAGCAAGTTCGGGCGTCTCGTGGGACACCCTGATTGGATGGGCTCAGACTGCCGGGAGAGAGGAGACCGGCTCGTCCGTGGGCTCAACCTATGGGCGACAGGCCCTAGTCCTGGAAGAGCGCCGTGGACAGGTAGCGCTCGCCGGTGTCGGCAAGCAGGGCCACGATGGTCTTGCCCTCGTTCTCGGGGCGCTTGGCCAGCTGCAGCGCGGCCCACACGGCGGCGCCGGACGAAATGCC
>CAJLLN010000218.1:0-2316 GCA_905207495.1 uncultured Collinsella sp.
GATCGCGAGTTCCGCACGAGCCGGAGAGCACTTAATGTGCTCTCCGTGCGAGCAGGACTGCCCGAGCAGGCAACCTTATGCCTCTCGGACTGTCCCGGACCAAACCGCCGTTACGACAGTGCAATACCGCCAAGCCAGCCCCAGCGCACGCCAGAGCCAGTACCATAAAAGCTAATGAACGAATCGAGCGACTTCGATGTAATGGCACCCTCGTTGCTCATAACGATGCCGCCGCCAACGTAGATACCCACATGACCGTAGATAAGGCCCGGAGCACCCGTGCCGCTGTGCGAGGAATCGGCCACGATCATGCCCACCTGCAGCGCCGAGCGGTCGGAGCTATAGCACCAGGCGTTGAACATGTCGCAGGCGTTGCCGCCAAAGTAGCCAACGCCGGCGTTACGGAAGACATTGGTAACCCACGCCGCGCACCAGTTCTGACCCGGCGAAGGCGTGGAGTAGCACGCGTTGACGACAGCCTGCTGCTTGCCCGAGCCGGCATTCTGCTGCGGAGTTCCGGGCGCGTACGATCCACCACCCGAGCTCGAACCACCCGAGTAGGAATTGTTCTTGTTCGCGGCAGCCGCGGCAGCGGCAGCCTTCCTAGCGGCCTCCTCAGCCTGGGCGGCAGCGAGGATCTCGGAATCGCGCTGAGCCATGAGCTCCTTGACGTCGTCGGAAAGACCGTTCAGCACGGTCTGGACTTCCTGCTGCTTGGCCTGCATGTCCTGCATCTGGGCAGTCTGCTGGTCCTTGAGCTTCTCTAAGTCGGCCTTCTGCGACTCGAGCTCGGTCTTTTGCGCATCGAGCTCTTCCTGGATGGTCTGAATGTCCTCGATGGCGTCGCGGTCGCTCTTGTTGATCTTCTCAACGTAATGCGCGTTGGCGACGAGTTCCTCAAACGAGCCAGAGGCCAGCAGCAGCGACAGGATGTTCGTGCCGCCGGACTTGTAGCTGGCGGCCACGCGATCGGAAAGGTCGTTGCGCTTCTTCTTGAGCTCGGCCTTCTTTTCATCGATCTGGGCCTGCGTGTCGTCAATCTTGCCCTGGACATTCTCGATGTCGTTGAGGGTCTGGGCATTCTTGTTGGCCAGCGCCGCATACTCATTTGCGATGCTGTCGAGCTGGGCCTGAACCTCGTCGAGCTGGGCCTGGGCGACATTCAGTTTATCGGTTGTTTCTTTGGAAGCCTCCGCCGCATGGGCGCGAGCGGGCAGGCCAAAAAGAACTGCCGCAGAAGCGGCGCCGAACAGGGCCTTGAGGGCAGTGCGGCGCGAGAGCTCCTGGGAAAGGATGGAATCGCTGTTTGGTGACATATGTACTCCGTTACATGCTTATTTATATGTCGCTCAACTCATACATATTAGCGTACATATGGCGCGTCCCAACGATTTCCACGAACGGCAGGAAACTGCAAGGTCAGCGGCTCGTAAGCAAATGCCAAAGATCAGGTTATGCGTACGCAAGCTCTTCTATGAGTACGTTAGCACAATCCTCTGCTTTTCCTACAGCGCACGATTTGGGCGTCCCTGCCTGCGCTATACTCCCCTGAAGAAGTGTTCCTGATTCGATAGGAGACTACATGTCCAAAGCACTCGACCCCAAAGACACCTGTGTCCTCGTTACCGGTGGCGCCGGCTTTATCGGCTCGCACACCGTCGTTCAGCTGCTCGAGGGTGGCTACCAGGTCGTCATCGTCGATGATCTCTCCAACTCCAGCGCCGTCGCCGTCGACCGCGTCAAGACCATCGTGGGCGACGAGGCCGCCAAGAACCTCACCTTCTACGAGGCCAACGTGCTCGACCGCGATGCGATGAACAAGATCTTCGATACCCATCAGATCGACCGCGTCATCCACTTTGCCGGCTTTAAGGCCGTCGGCGAGTCAGTGAGCAAGCCCGTCGAGTACTACCACAACAACATCGAGAACACCCTGGTGCTCATCGACGTCATGCGCAACCATGGCTGCAAGTCCATCATCTTCTCGAGCTCCTCGACCGTCTACGGCGACCCGGACAACCCGCCCGTCACCGAGGAGGATCCTAAGAAGCCCGCGACCAACCCCTATGGTTGGACCAAGTGGATGATCGAGCAGATCCTTATGGACGTCCACACCGCCGACCCCGAGTGGGACGTCGTGCTGCTCCGTTACTTCAACCCCATTGGCGCTCATCCGTCGGGCCTGATCGGCGAGGACCCCAAGGGCATCCCCAACAACCTGGTGCCCTATGTCGCCCAGGTTGCCGTGGGCAAGCTCGAGGCCGTTCAGGTCTTTGGCAACGACTACCCCACCCCCGACGGCACCGGCGTGCGCGA
>CAJLLN010000219.1:0-2311 GCA_905207495.1 uncultured Collinsella sp.
GCTCATGGCGTTTGGGCGCGCCGACGAGGCAGTGGGTCAGACGAGCGCTTTTGCGACCAGCGTGCGCGAGGCCACGCGCGAGATGCTCGTGGAACTGGGGTGCGCCGTCGGCCCTTGGAGCGATATAGTCGCCGACCGTGCAACGCGTACCGAACGCCCGCGTATCCGCCTTCCCTGGTCGCGCGAGGGTGATCAGCGATGAGCCTGCAAACGAGGATTAAGGCTGCCGGCGCTGCAGCGGCGGCAGCTCCTGTAGATGCGGGGCGTCGCCGCGCGGTGAAACGACGCACTAAGCGCGCCGTGATGGACCGCATGGGTTACGACGAAGTGGCGCGTATCAGCGCCTATATCGACCCGGTACTTGCCCGCTCGGAATTGCGTCCCGCGGTGGAGGCGGCGCTCAATGTTGAGGAGCCGACCGATCTCGCGACGCCCGAGCGCGAGACCATCATCGACGAGATTTTGGATGACGTGGTGGGCTTGGGGCCGTTGCAGCCGCTCATCGAGGACGACACCGTTACCGAGATCATGATCAACGGCTGCCGCTCGGCCTTCTTTGAACGCGGCGGCGTCTTGTACCCCATCGAGCATGCGTTTGAGGATGATGAGCAGATCCGTGTGCTTATCGACCGCATCATCTCGCCACTTGGCCGCCGTATCGACGAGCGCAGCCCCATCGTCAACGCCCGCCTCAAAACGGGCTATCGCGTCAACGCGGTGATTCCGCCTGTGGCGATTGACGGACCGATTCTCACCATCCGAAAGTTCTCGGACCGCATCTGCTCGCTGGACGAGCTTGTGGGGCTGGGGTCGCTGCCGCTTTGGTATGCGCAGCTGCTGTCATGCGCGGTGTCGCTGAGACAGGACCTGGCGGTTGCGGGAGGCACGGGATCTGGTAAGACCACCCTGCTCAACGCGTTGTCATGCGAGATTTCCACCGGCGAGCGCATCGTGACGATCGAGGACTCTGCCGAGCTCAAGTTTGCGCATCATCCACACGTGGTGCGTCTAGAGGCGCGCGAGGCTTCAATTGAGGGCGAGGGCGCGGTGACGATCCGCGACCTGGTGACCAATGCCCTGCGCATGCGCCCCGACCGCATCGTGGTGGGTGAGGTGCGCGGTGCTGAGTGCTGCGACATGTTGCAGGCCATGAACACAGGCCACGACGGGTCGCTCACCACACTTCATGCGGGCTCAGAACAGGAGACCGTGGTGCGTCTGACGTTGCTTGCACGTTATGGCATCGATCTGCCGAGCGAGCTCATCGAGGAGCAGATTGCCATGGCGCTCGACGGCATCGTGATGTCCGAGCGCCACGCCGATGGCAGGCGCTTCGTCTCCTCGTATTCGGGGGTGCGTCGCGCCGCGTCGGGCGGCGTAGAGCTCGAGCGCTATGTGACTTTCGATGCCGCCGAGCGCACCTGGACGCTTGACCGCGAGCCGCCGTTTATCGCAGAAGGCCTGCGGTCGGGGACGCTCACACAAGAGGAGGTGGACGAATGGAGGTCGCTGTGCCCCTCGTCGTAGGGGGTTTGGCAGGGTTTTCTGTCGCGATGGCGTGCGGGGCGGAACCTCGTGTGCCGCAGGTGCCGCCGGCGGAGCTGGCGCGTCAGGCGCTCGAGACGGTGGCAGAGAAACTGCCGCGTGAGCTGGTGGAAAACGATCTGCTGAAAAAGATCGCCCGTTCGTGGGCATCGCTGGCTCCGGCGCATCGCCTTGGCCTCGTGATCGAAGATGCTTCGGGGCGTTTGGCGTTTCTGCTGCTCTCGAGCGGTGTCTGCTGCATTTTACTAACGATGGTGTCGTTATCGCCCCTCGGATTTGCCTTGGGACTTGTTGCTCCGATTGCCGTTGGCGCCGCTCGGGATGGCTTTGAGAGCCGGCGCGAGCAACACGATGCGGAAGAGGCCATGCCCGAGGCGTTTACCGCACTATCCATGTCGCTTGCCTCGGGACATTCGCTGGCCCAGGGCATGCACTTTGTGGGCGCTCATGCGCAAGAACCGGTGCATACCGAGTTTTTGCGGGTGGCGGCGGCGATCGATTGCGGCATCTCGGCGACCGATGCGCTCGATGACTTGCTCGTGCGCATCGACGCCCCCGGTCTTTCGCTTGTGACCTTGGCGCTTAAGGTGTCACAGCGCACCGGCGCTCCGCTTGCCGACTTACTGTCCGAGGCGTCGAGCATGGTGGGGGAGCGCATTGAGCTCAAGCGCCGCTTGGATGTCAAGACGTCGCAGGCTCGCATGTCGGCGCATATGGTCGCGGCGATGCCGGCGGGCATGTAGTTGGCGAACATGAGCCCGAAAAG
>CAJLLN010000220.1:0-2252 GCA_905207495.1 uncultured Collinsella sp.
TACCACATGATTTGGCAGACAGCCAAATGGCTGGAAAATCACAAATGCCCGGCAGCCGTGCGCCGCATGGTGCAGGATCTCACCCGGAATCAGCACGCCCTCGCCCGCATCGAACGTATGGTGCAGGATCTTATCGCTCGCGCGCACGAGCTCGGGCATGCGCGTCGGCGGCTCGTAGAGCGGGCTCGCCGCGCCCAGGCGGTCGCAACGGTCGTGCGCGAGCTCGAACAGGTTGTCCGCCGTGGCGTACCAGGCCTTTTCGGGCAGCGACAGGTCGACGTGGAACTCGCGCGACTGCGCATGCTTGTAGAAATAGGTCTTGCGGATCACGTCGGTCATGCGCGCCTCGATGACCTCGAGCCCGTTGTCCTCGAGGTAGCGCTCGATCTCGTGGTTGGCGCCGAGATGGAAATTGAGCAGGTACTCGCCCACGATGAGAACGGTCGGATGCGGGTTCGAGCGGTCGTACGGAACGGCGTCCATGATCGCAAGCGCGCGTTTGAAGCCCGTCGCCTGGCCTCTCAGCCCGGAGCGCTCCATGCCCTCGATAACCTCATCGAGCGCGCGGTCGAACGCAGCGTCCGCCGCGCCCTTCTCGAGCTCGTAGGGACGGATGCGCCTAAGCATGGCCTCGAGGGCATCGATCATGGGAAGACCGTAGGCGATCTGGATGCTCGGGCCAAGGCCGAGCTTGAAGCCCGGATGCGCATTGTGGGCATCGACGTCGTCGTTGGTGAGCACCGGGACATAGTCGTATCCCGCGTCGTCGAGCGCGCGGCGCAGCAGGGGCATGTAGTGCGTCAGGCGGCAGTCGCCGATATACTTGCCAGTCACCACGGCGACGTCGTGCGGGTCGTACTTACCGCTCTCGAGTGCCGCGAGCGCCTCGCCGATCACGATTTGCGCGGGGAAGCAGATGTCGTTGTGCACATAGCGTTTGCCCAGGCGGATGGCATCCTCGCGCCCGATATCAAGGGCCTCGGCGCGCACGCCCTGATTGCGCATCGCCGCGGTCATGAGCCTGCAGAACGCATGGGAGGTGTTGGGGACCAGCGCGATCTTGTCGTGCCGGTCGCGCTTGGTGTACTTGACCTTATACGGGTCGTCGAGCGGATGGACCGCGTGCACCCGGGCGCCCTCGGCACGCTCCTCCGCGCGACGACGGTTGACCGACTCGATAAACGAACGCACGCGAATGCCCATGGGACCGGCGACGTCGCTCTCATCGAGCTTGATCATCATCGGAACCTTGGAGCCCATCTCGCCCATCATGCGCGCGATCTCGTCGGTGAGATACGCATCGTGGCCGCAGCCGAAGCTGCCCATCTGCACGAGCTCGAGCTCGGGCGTCGATGCGACGATGACCGCGCACGACAGCATGCGCGCATGGTAGTTGTTCACGATGTCGATGCGGCTGTTGGAAAGATCGACGTTGCAGACCCCCGGCACCGCATCGGGCGTCAGCACGGGGATGCCGCGCTCAGAGAAGAGCTTGGGCAGCCCGTGGTTGACCAGCGGGTCGTTGTGGTACGGGCGCGAAGCGATCACCACCGCGTAGCCGCCGTCCTCGCGCAGGTTCTCGAGCACCTGCCTGCCGCGCAGCTGCAGCTGGTTCTCAAACGTCTCCTGCGCGCGGTCCGCCTGCTCGGTCGCCTTGGCAACCAGGTCGGCATCGATATCGAAGGTCTCCTTGCACCACGCCTTGAGCTGGCGGTTTCGGTCGCCCTCGTCGTACCAGTGGAACAGCGGCGTATCGAACGGAACGCCGAAACGCTCCTCCGGGTTATCGGAATTGCGCATCACGTAGGGGTATCCCTTTACGACGGCGCACATCCACTCGCTGGTAGAGGCGGTGTTTTCGGTGGGCACCGTCGTGATGATGGGCATGAAGATGCGGTCGACGCCGGCGTCGACGAGATTGCGGATGTGCCCGTGGACGAGCTTGGCCGGGAAGCACACGGTGTCGGATGTGACGTGCGCCAGACCGCGCTCGTACATCGCCTTGGTGCTGCGTCCCGAGACGCGCACCTTAAAGCCGAGCGTGCTGAAGAACGTCGACCAGAACGGCATGGTGTCCCAGAACTCGAGCACACGGGGAATGCCGATCGTGACATCGCGCCCCCCGCAGACGGGAACCGTGGGGTACGACTCGAACAGCAGCTTCTCGCGGTCGACAAAGAGATTGGGGGCAGCCGCGGTCCGGTCGCGCCCCGTGCCGGGTGCCTGTGCCTCGCAAGCACCCTGCGGACGCA
>CAJLLN010000221.1:0-2237 GCA_905207495.1 uncultured Collinsella sp.
CAACTTCGTGATCCTGCAGCCGTTCGGGTGTCTGCCCAACCATGTCGTGGGGCGCGGGCTCATCCATGCGCTCAAGGAGCAGTATCCCACGGCGCAGTTCCTGCCGCTCGACTACGATCCCGACGTGAGCTTCGCCAACGTGGAGAACCGTCTTCAGATGCTCATCATGAACGCCAAGGCGCAGGGGTGCGGTGAGGCGCATGGCGAGACCGCGTAAGGACGCCGATGCGCCCGATGCACGCACCCGTATCATCGAGGCGTTTTGGGAGCTCATCGAGAACAACAGCATCTTCGAGCTGTCGGTTGGCGAGGTGACCCGCGCCGCCCAGTGCAATCGCGGAACGTTTTACTACTATTTTCACGATTTCGATGAACTCGTCGCCATCGCCATAGCCCAGCTGCTGCAGGATAACGAGCTCATCACCGATGCCCTCTGGCATTTTTCGAGCGAGGGCGACCTTTCGGCGTTCGACCGGCGCGACGTCCGCTGCCTGCTGCGGCGCATCGTCATCACCATGAGGGCGGGTGCCGCCGAGCAGGTCGTGCAGGGCATCCATACGATCATCATCGACCGCGTGAGAGAGATCGTCCACCCCGACGGAGAAGAGCTCAAGGCAGATTCGAGCTTTGCGGTGGGCTTTCTGGTCTCGGGCATCATGGACTTTGTGATGGCGGTCGGCTTTGCCCGGGAGGGCGGCGAGGAGATAGACCTCGAGCAGCTGGGGGACAGCGCGTGCGCGTACCTGAGGGCGGTCGCCATGCAGACGGTGGAAACGGTCGCGCAAGTCGAGGGCGTCGATACATCCGAGCTGCTCGAACGCGTCTCCAAGGAGGCCGATGCCTATCGCGCATCGCGTGCGACGAGTCCCGACGTGGTGAAAGACGCCTAGGGTTTCTCTTGCGGGGCGCCTGTCGCGCATCGCGCGGTGAGTCCCGCGATGCGGTCATAACCTGCATTCATGTGAGCCGGGTTTATAGATATTCCTCCAGCTGTTAACATAGACAACCTGTGGGTAAAGAGACAAAAGCGCCGCCGACGGGCGGGCGTTTTGATTTCGATGAACTCATGTAAGGAAACGAGCATGTTAGATAGATTTACCGATCGAGCGCGCAAGGTCATGTCGATGGCCAAACAGGAGGCGCTTGATCTTCATTCAAATAAGGTGGGCACCGAGCACCTGCTGCTCGCGCTTGCCAAGGAGGACGAGGGCATTGCCGCCGAGGCACTGCGTTCGCTCGACATCTCCTACGATGACATCATGGATACTCTCAAAGAGGTCCAGACCACGGTTCCCGAGCCCAGCGAGGAGACCGAGGCGGCCAAGCTCGCCTTTACGCCGCTCGTCATTAGCGTGATGGAGCGTTCGTTCCGCGTGGCGCGTGAGAACAACCAGACCTACGTGTCGACCGAGCACTTGCTGATCGGCATCGTCGAAGAGGGCAACGGCATGGCCATGGACATCCTCATGCGCCTGGGTGTGTCGTCCGCCTCCATCAAAAAGGCTATCGAGAAACTCACCGCCAAGGACCAGGACAAGAAGCGTCCGCTCGCCGGCGCCGGTGCTGGTCGTCCCGGTGCGGGCCTGCCGTTCTTTAGCGGCTCGGATGCCTCGCAGCAAAAGGGGGGTGGCACCGATACGCTTAAGCAGTTCGCCACCAACCTCACGCAAAAGGCGCGCGACGGCGAGCTCGATCCCGTGATTGGCCGCGAAAAGGAAGTCCAGCGCATGATGGAGATCCTTTCGCGCCGCACCAAGAACAACCCGCTTATCCTGGGTGACCCCGGCGTGGGCAAGACGGCCATCGTCGAGGGCCTGGCACAGCAGATCGCTGCCGGCAACGTGCCCGAGAACCTCATGAACCAGAATATCTGGACGCTCGACCTGCCGGGTCTTGTCGCGGGCGCCAAGTATCGCGGTGAGTTTGAGGAGCGCCTCAAGAACGTGATCCAGGAGGCGACCGAAGCCGACGACGTTATCTTGTTTATCGACGAGATGCACACCATCATCGGTGCCGGCTCTGCCGAGGGCTCCATCGACGCGAGCTCCATGCTCAAGCCCGTTCTCGCACGCGGTGCTTTCCAGATCATCGGTGCCACCACGGCCGAGGAGTTCCGCAAGTACCTCACCAAGGACCCGGCCTTCGAGCGTCGCTTCCAGACCATCGATGTCGAGGAGCCGAGCGTCGAGGACACGGTCAAGATCCTGACCGCGCTCAAGCCGCGCTACGAGGAGCAC
>CAJLLN010000222.1:0-2225 GCA_905207495.1 uncultured Collinsella sp.
GGCTCGCTCATGCGTCCCGTGTCCACGTCGCCGCAGGCAAGGTAGCCGCTGCCCGGACCCACCACATGGACACCGCGCTCGCGCAGCGTGGCCATGTTGGCCTGCGTCGCCGGCGCCTTCCACATGCCGTTGTTCATAGCGGGTGCGATCACGATGGGTCGCGGCGTCGCAAGCAGCGTGGCGGAGATGAGGTCATCGGCGACGCCGTTGGCCATCTTGGCGATGATATTGGCCGTCGCGGGCGCCACGACCACCAGATCGGGCTCCTGCGCCAGCGAAATGTGGTGGATGGGGTCGGAGGGATCGTCGAATAGGCCCACCGCGACCGGCTCATTGGTGAGTGCGCGGAAGGTAAGCGGCCCCACAAACTCGGTGGCATGCTCGCTCATAACGACCTTGACGCGCGCGCCGCGCTTTTGCAGCAGGCGCACGATATTGCACGACTTATAGGCGGCGACCCCGCCGGTAATGCCCAGCAGGATCGTATTTCCCTCAAGTTGCATTGAATTGTTGGGTGCCGCCATCGTTTAAGCTTCCTTGCTCGGGAGCACCAGGAGGCGGTGGCAGTACGGGCAGTGCGTAATTGACCTACCGTCGTGGTTGAGGTCGCTCATGGACGATGCCTGCAGCGCGGTGTGGCAGACCGTGGGGATGTTGCCCTGGATGGTCTCGACGGCCAGGCCACGGAACTGCTTGAGCAGACGCTCGTAGTCGGTGAGAACGTCGGCCGGCAGCGTGGCAGCAAGCGCGGTGCGCTCCTTAGCGGCGGCGTCAATCTGAGCCTGCAGGTCGGCAGCCTTGGCGCGGGCGGCCTTGGTATCGGCCTTCACGCCCTCCTCGAACTTGGCGATGATTGCCTGCGCGCGGGCCTCGCGGTCGAGCGCCTCCTTATGGGCGACAACGACGTCCTTGCGGGTGTGTTCAATCTTGTCCAGACGCTTGGCCAGGGTGGCGAGCTCGTTTTCCAGGTCCTGAACCTCGCGGTAGTCGGAGCCGTCGACGTGGCGCTTCTTGGCAGCCTCGATGGCGTTGTTGGTCTGAATCTCGGTGGTATTGAGATCGTCGAGCTCAATGTCCAGATCCTTGCGCTGGGCGTAGAGCTTGGTCATCTCGGACTTGAGCTTCACATAGGTCTTGCGCTTGGAAGCGAGCTCCTTGAGCTCCGGCATATTGGCAAGTTCGCTCTTGTTGCGGGCGAGCTTCAAATCGATCTGTTGCAGCTTGAGTAGCGTAGCGCCGGCGCTCATAAGTTCTCTCCTTTTGTCACAGTCCACCATTGGCAAGGGTTCAGTATTTTAATCGCATGACGGGGGTCGACCCCGGCGTCAACTGCAGAGTTCATCAATATATCAACGAACGGCTCCTCGGAGCGGTCGTGGCCGAGCAAGATCACCGGTAGCCCACGCAAGGCAAGGTCCTGCGCCACGTGATAGCCTGCCTCGCCCGTCACGACAACATCCGCACCGGCGGCGATGGCAAGTTCGCCAAAGTCACCGAGGGAGCCGCCCAGAATGGCGACGGTGCGGCACGAGCGCTCGGCATCGCCCCATACACGCGGGTCGCTTCCGAAGGCCGTGGCAGCACGGGCGGCAAGATCGCGCAGCGTGCACGGGTCGTTGAGCGTCGCAAGCGCGCCAAGGCCGGTCGACTCGGGGTCGTCTACGTGCTCCAGCGAGCTCACGGGCACGGCGTCCAGCAGCTCACTTAGGCAGGCGCGCGCCTCGTGCGAGCGGTCCAGATTGGTGTGGAGCGAAATAATGCTCACGCCGCAGCGGGCAGCCTCGTAGAGGGCCGCGCTGCACTGGGGTCGTGTGGCATCCGCCGGACAAAAGGCCTCGGGTGCCTTGATGTATATGGGATGATGCGTCAGCAGCACGTTGGCGCCGGCTTCTTGGGCGCGGCGAACGTTAGCCACGGTCGCATCGAGTGCGCAGGCAACGCCGGTGATCTCCGCGGCCGGATCGCCAACGGAGAGTCCTACGTGATCCCAGCCCTCGGCGTCCGCCTTGGGATAGCGTGCCAGCAGCGCGCGCTCAAGCTCGGCGACGATCATGCGGCACCCACGATCGAGAGCAGCGTCCGGGCGAACTCGTCCAGATCGCTCGGATTCACGCGGTCATCAAAGGAAATGCGCAGTGCGCCCAGGGCCTGCTCGCGACCAATGCCCATGGCGCTGAGCACGTGGCTCGGGTTCATACTGCCGCTCGAGCAAGCCGATCCGGCCG
>CAJLLN010000223.1:0-2221 GCA_905207495.1 uncultured Collinsella sp.
CCCAAGGCATTGCTGGTCGCCGAAACGGTGCGCGACGAGCTGATGGAATGGGCTTCGACCTGCGGGTACGACGAGGCCGCAGCACGGGAGCAGGCAGCGCGCCTGGGCCTGGCGGGCTTGGAGGCGCGTCACCCGTACGATCTTTCGGGCGGACAGCGCCAGCTGCTTGCGTTGGCAAAGCTGCTGCTGATTGGTCCGGAGCTGCTGCTGCTTGATGAGCCCACCAAGGGCCTTGATCTGGCAAGTCGCTGCATTATCGCCCGAGCCCTGCGCGAGCATGCACAGGCCGGCGGCACCGTCGTCATTGCCACGCACGACTTAGACTTTGCCGAGCAGGTGTCCGACGACGTCGCCATGATGTTCGACGGCGAGATCGCCTGCATGGAGCCTCCTGCAGATTTCTTTGCCGACAACGTGTTCTACAGGGCGTGATGGGATGACGGATTATCGCGCCTCGCGCCTACTCACAAAAATGGAGATTCCGCTGCTCCTGGCGGTGCCGGCAGTGATGACTGCGGCGTTGCTGGCAGGCATTGAGCAGGCGGCGCTTGCCATGCTGGTTGTAGTTGCGCTCGTGCTCGCACTGTTCTTTGCGGGCTATGAGACATCACGTCCAGGCCTGCGCCAGATCATGCCCACGCTGGTGCTGGCGGCGCTGGCCGCGGCGGGGCGCATCCTGTTTGGGCCTATTCCCGACTTTAAACCCGTGAGCGCCATCGCTATTATCGCGGGGGCGACGTTGGGCCGACGCAACGGCTTCATGGTCGGCGCGTTGGCAGCGCTGACCAGTAATTTCTTTTTTGGACAGGGCATGTGGACGCCGTGGCAGATGTATGCCTGGGGTCTGGTGGGCTATATCGGTGGCGCACTGGCGCATGCGGGCGCTTTTGATCGCGCCGATGGCACCGTGCGCATGCCGGCGCTGATGGCGTACGGCTTTGCGTCGGGCCTGCTGTATGGCGTCGTGATCAACGCGTATGACATCATCGGTTTTGTGCAGCCGCTCACGTGGGCGGGCGTCGTGGCGCGTCTTGCTACCGCCGTACCGTTCGATATCACGCATGGCCTCGCGACCTGCGTGTTTTTGGCCGCCCTGTACGAGCCTTGGTGCCGGCGCATTAACCGTGTCGTCGTGAAATATGGACTGTAGGGCTGGTTGCGCCGGGGCGGGAATCAATACTGTCGAAGTGCCATTTTAAAACTATGCCGGTTTACGGGGCTAGATTGGCACAGGCAGACCATACCGGCTTTTTTCGAAATAGAGCAAGCCGTCTACCTGCGGTTTTATTTTGCTCGAATTGCGTGTGGTTGGGGATCTGCGATTCAGCCCCGTAAACCGGCATAGTTTTGGAATGGCCGGCTGATATGACAGGCGTCGTGGTCCTCAGAGAGCCAAAATGATCCGTTTTCTTCCGTCCCCAGACGTCCCCAGGGAATCAGTTGACGGCGCTCGCCACGAAACTGGCCCATCTACTACGTTTAGCCCGACACCCCCAAGTACAACCGTGTTTTATGAAAAACCGCAGGCTTTCTACCTGCGGTTTTCTTTTTGCGTTGTTCGCTGTGGTTGAGGGTAGTAGCTCAAACGTAGTAGATGGGCCGATTTCGTGGCGGGCGGGTCGCGTGGATGCCCTCGCGAGGTGAAAAATAATCCCTTTTCCTTCGTCCCCAGGGGATTAGTTGGGGCTAAAGCTCCAACGTGAGGGTGACGGGGCAGTGATCACTGCCGAAGATGTCGCCGCGGATGCCGGTGTCGCGTACGTTGCCGGCGATTGCGTCGCTTACCAGGAAGTAATCGATGCGCCAGCCTGCGTTGTTCTTGCGGGCATTAAAGCGGTAGCTCCACCAGCTGTAGACGCCCTCGACGTCCGGATTGGCCGCGCGCCAGGTGTCGGTAAAACCGGCGTCGAGCAGCTCGGTAAACTTGCCGCGCTCCTCGTCCGAAAAGCCGGCGTTGCCGCGGTTGGACTTGGGGTTCTTAAGGTCGATTTCCTCGTGCGCCACGTTAAAGTCGCCGCAGGTTACGACGGGCTTTCCGGTCTCGCGCTCAAGCGTGCTCAAAAAGCCGCGATAGGCATCGTCCCAGGCCATGCGTACATCGATGCGCGCGAGCTCGTTTTGGGCGTTGGGCGTATAGACGTCCACGAACCAAAACTTGTCGAACTCGAGCGCACAGACGCGGCCCTCGGTTGCGGCTTGGGCGACGAGCTCGGCCGCCTCG
>CAJLLN010000224.1:0-2221 GCA_905207495.1 uncultured Collinsella sp.
GACGCGCAGGTCGTGAGCTGCGCCGCCGATGCGGACGCGCTGCCGCTCAAGGGCAAGGTGGGCCTGGTTGTGCAGACCACCCAAACCGCGCAGAACCTGGCCGAGGTTGTGGCCTCCATCACCCCGCGCGTGCAGGAACTGCGCGTGATCAACACCATCTGCGCAGCCACGAGCGAGCGCCAGCAGGCAGCCGCGTCGCTCGCCAACCGCTGTGATTGCATGGTCGTCGTGGGCGGCAAAAATTCGGGCAACACGCGCCGTCTGGCGCAGATTTGTGCCGATGTCTGCGAGCACACGCATCACATCGAGGAAGCTTCCGAGCTTGAGGCCGCGTGGTTTACCGACGCGCGCCATATCGGTATCACCGCCGGAGCCTCCACCCCACAAGAACACATCGAACGCGCCGTTGCGCGCATCAAGGAGCTTTGCCGCTAATCATGGACCAGACCGTACCCGCATACGCCGCCGAGGTGGCCGATTACGGGCGCAGCCGCGACCCCGAGCCGGGTGAGGGCGCGCTCGTAAAGAACGTGCGTCCCGAATCGCCCGCATGGGATGTGGGTATCGAGCCGGGCATGCGCGTGCTCACGGTCAACGGCGAGCAACTCACCGACATGATCGTCTGGCTTTGGGAAGCAGACGACGATACCGTCGAGCTGGAGGTTCTCGACCCGCGCGACGGCACTGTCACCCCCGTGGAGCTCGACCGTTTTCCCGGCGAGGATTGGGGTCTTGAGTTCGACGGCCCCATCTTTGACGGCATGCGTACCTGCGTAAACGCCTGCGTGTTCTGCTTTATGACGATGCTGCCCAAGGGCGGCCGCTCCACGCTCTACATTCGCGACGACGACTATCGCCTGAGCTTTTTACAGGGTAACTTTGTCACGCTCACGAACCTTTCCGACGAGGACGTGCAAAACGTTATCAATCGCAACATGAGTCCGATGAACGTGTCGGTCCATGCCGTGAGCCCCGACGTCCGCCGCCGCATGATGGGCCGCAACGCCCAGCGCGGCATGGACGTGCTCGAGGCCATCATGGCCGCCGGCATCGAGATTCATGCGCAGATTGTGCTGTGCCCTGGCATGAATGACGGTGAGGAGCTGGAAAAGACCCTGCGCTTTTGCGAGGAGCACGAGCAGATCACCAGCCTGGGCATTGTGCCGCTCGGTTTTACCAAGCACCAGAACCGCTTCAGCTGGTCCTACAGCGACAAGCCCGAGCTCGCGCGCGAAACCATTGCCATGATCCGACCGTTCCAGGACCGCGCGTACGAGCGCTTTGGCCGCCACACGTTCCAGATGAGCGACGAGTTCTATCTGGACGCCGGCATCGAGCCGCCCGAGGCGGACTTTTACGACGGTTACCCGCAGTACTACGACGGCATCGGCATGATCCGCTCGTATCTGGACGAGACCGACGACGTGCTTGCCACCGACGCCGAGCGCCTTGCCCGCGTTCGCAAGGCTATGACCGACCGCGACCAGCGCCTGGTATGTCTTTCGGGCGCCAGCGCACGCGATACCGTCGCCCGCTTCGTGGAATCGCCGCAGGGCCTTGCCGGTACCGTCACGGCCATCAAAAACCGCTACTTTGGCGGCAACGTGGACGTGACCGGCCTCATCGTCGCGAGCGACATCCTGGAGCAGCTGCCGCAGGACCTGTCGGAGGTTATGCTCTTTGTGCCTAAGCTCATGTTCAACGCTGACGGCATGACGCTTGACGAGTATCATCGTGACGATTTACTCGCAAGCCTTACCAGTCGCGGCGCCGAGGTTCATGTGGTGTCGACCATGCCGCATGAGCTGCTCGATACCCTGGAGCACATCCTTGGCATTGTGCCTGCCGACTCTACTAATTCCACTGACCCTACCCATTAAAGGAGAGCAGATGAAACCTATCGTCGCCGTCGTTGGACGCCCCAACGTGGGCAAGTCCACGCTCGTTAACCGCCTGGCCCAGACCTCGGACGCCATCGTCCACGAGTCCCGCGGCGTTACGCGCGACCGTTCGTATCACACGGCCGATTGGAACGGCCGCGAGTTCACCATCGTCGACACGGGCGGTATCGAGCCGCTCAAGAGCGACGACGTCTTTGCCACGTCCATCCGCGACCAGGCGCTCGCCGCCGCCGAGGAAGCCGCCGTCATCCTGTTTGTGGTCGACGGCCGCACCGGCGTCACCGAAGAGGACGAGTCGGTCGCCCGCATGCTCAAGCGCT
>CAJLLN010000225.1:0-2209 GCA_905207495.1 uncultured Collinsella sp.
GGGGCGCATTGCGGCTGTGGCGCTCACCAAGCTCAACTTCCGCGTGCGCCGACCCGTCGACGCCGCCCGCGTGAGGGTCTTGGCCGACGGCGAGGAACTGTTCGCCGGCAAGGTCCGCGCGTTTAAGCCGAGCGTAATGGAAAGCTTCCCGCTGCCAGCAAAGGTGATTCAGCGCGCACTCGACCTTGGTGCTAGCGAAATTGTCCTGTCCGTCGATCCCGTCGAGAAGGCATAGACTATGAGCGATAACGCGATCGAAACGCTGCAGTTCAACTGCACGACCTGCCCATCCGAATGCCTCCTGACCGTAGAAGTCGAGCGCGACGCTAATGGCGCCGTGGTAGAAGTGCGCTCCGTAACCGGCAACAGCTGCCCGCGCGGCGATAAATTCGCACATCAGGAGCTCACCTGCCCCATGCGCGTACTCACCACCACCGTGGCCATATCCGGCGGCGACGAGGCGCTGCTGCCCGTGCGCACGGCCGAAGCCATCCCGCTGGCACTTCACGCCCAGGTCATGGACCTCATCCGCGGCGTGGTCGTCAACGCCCCCATCCGCATGGGCGACGTCGTGCTAGAGAACCTCCTCAATACCAATATCGACCTCATCGCCAGCATGAACATCGACCCTGCCTAAGCAGCTCATTTGGGTCGGGGGTCTTTTAGCTACCCCGCCATCCACCCAGTCCCACCTCAATTGCAGTGAAATAGTTCCTGATTTCCGCCAAAACCCCGGCATCCAGGAACTATTCCACCGCAACTATCCTTGGAATTGGTATTTAGTTTGTGCCTACTTTAGTGCCATTTCAAAACTATGCCGGATTACGGGGCTGATTCGGAGACCCCCATCCATACCGGCAATTTTCGATTTTTGATAAGCCGTCTACCTGCGGTTTTAATTTCGCGATTTTTCCCATGGTCAAGTAATACAGGTCCAGCCCCGTAATCCGCCATACTTTTGAAACCAGCCCATTTGGGACGGGCCTCTTTTAGCTACTTTTGCCCGAACGTTCGCTCAAATGATTTTTCTGGGACGGGGATGAAATAATCATTGGGTGCCGAATGATTATTTCATCCCCGTCCCAGAAAAATCATCCCGCATATTTGACGCGGCTAAAATAGCCCCGTCCCAAATTGACTACCCAGGCATTGGGGATACCATGGTGGCAGCCTAGCGAAAGGATGTTTCATGGCACATGTCAATGACCAGCGTGTGGCGCGCGTGCTCGATGCGCTCGAGGCTCAGCACCCCGGTGCACAGCTGCTTGTAAACGACCCGTGGTCGATTTATTACCTGACCGGCTTTTATGCCGATATGTTCGAGCGTTTTTGCGGCGTGCTGCTCGCACGCGGTAGCGAGCCGGTGATCCTAGTCAACGCCCTTCATCAGCTGCCCGAGTATGACAATGCCCGCGTCGCCTACCACACCGATACCGACGTCGTAGCCGACGCCATCGTTCGCGAGGTCGATCCGACCAAACCGCTCGGCATCGACACCGTCATGCGCTCCGGCTTTTTGATGCCGCTTATGGAGCGCCACGCCGCCAGCGAGTTTTTCCTGGGCGACTTTGCCGTCACCGCCGCGCGCACCTACAAGGATGCAGCCGAGCAGGAGCTGATGCGCGCGTCCTCGACCGCTAACGACGCCGTGATGGCCGACGCCATCAAGCTCGTCCATGAAGGCGTGACGGAGCGCGAAATTGCCGACCAGATGCTCGGTCTGTATCGCAAGCACGGTTGCGAGGGCTTTAGCTTTCCACCCATCGTGAGCTTTGGCGCCAACGCCGGCGACCCGCACCACGAGCCCGACGACACCGTGCTCAAGCGCGGCGACGTGGTGCTGTTCGACATTGGTGGGCGTCATCGCAACTACTGCTCGGACATGACGCGCACGTTCTTTTGGGGCGAGCCGGACGAGGAAACGGCGCACATCTACGATATCGTGCGCCGCGCCAACGAGGCCGCCGAGGCGCTCATCGCACCGGGCGTGCGCATGTGCGACCTGGACCGCGTCGCGCGCGACGTGATTGAGGACGCTGGCTACGGCAAGTACTTTACGCATCGCCTGGGTCACTCGATTGGCCTGCAGGACCACGAACCGGGCGACGTCTCGCTGGTCAACGAGAAGGTCGTGGAGCCGGGCATGACCTTCTCCATCGAGCCGGGCATCTACCTCCCCGGCCGCACCGGTGTCCGCATCGAGGACTTG
>CAJLLN010000226.1:0-2174 GCA_905207495.1 uncultured Collinsella sp.
CCGGGTCGGCGAGCGCCGCCGGGTTGTCCTGGGCAATCTGAGACATGAGCTCGGCATTTTGTGTATACGAGCTTGCCACCGTCTCCAGAATGCTGCGGTCGGTGAGCACCGTTGAGGCACGCGAGCTGTCGTAGCTCGACAGCAACGTGAGCTTGGGTGCGCCCGCGTCGTCGACCGTATAGATGCCCGCGACCTCGCCGGCCTTAAGCACACGGTTCGCATCGGCTGCGTCGTCGCACTCGTGGATCTCGAGCAGCTGATTGTCGCTCTCCTTGGCAAGCGACGTCGCCACGTCCTTAAAGGTCGAGGCGTCCCAGGCCTCGTCCGCTATGACGGCAACCGGTACCGGGTCGACCGTGCCGTCAGAGCTCAGATTCGCAAACATAAACATGAACATCGTGGAAAGTGCGATGGGAAAGAGAGCGCCCCAGACCCACGTGCTCGGCCGGCGCAGCAGCGTCTTGACCGTAGTGATGATGGTGTTGAACATGACTGCCCCCTAGTCGCGCAGCTCGCGGCCGGTGATCTCGAGGAACACGTCGTTGAGGGTCGGCGGCTCGGAATAAATGCGGCCAAGCGCCACGTCATGCGAGCGCAGCGCATCGAGAATGTCCGTCAGGTTATGCGGGCTCGCCTCGCACGAAAACGTGAGCTGGCCCGCCGTCGCCGACAGGTCCAGGACATGTGGCAGGCTCGCGACGGCACCGAGCGCCGCGCTCGGCACCTCGCCGACCTCGATCACGATCTTCTCGCCCATCTGAATCATGCGCTTGAGCTCGTCGTTGGTGCCCTGCGCCAGCACGCGCCCGCCGTCCATGATCATGATGCGGCTGCAAATCTGCTCGACTTCCTCCATGTAATGGCTGGTATACACCACCGTGGCGCCCTCGTCGCGCAGGCGGCAGATGCCCTCCAGGATGGCGTTGCGGCTCTGCGGGTCGACCGCCACCGTGGGCTCGTCAAAGAAGATGAGCTCGGGCTTGTGCGCGATACCGCAGGCGATGTTGAGGCGACGCGCCAGGCCGCCCGAGAGCTTGCCGGGGCGAAACTTGGCAAAGTCGCCCAGGCCGACAAAGTCGATTGCCTCGTCCACGAGCGCGCGGCGGCGCTTGCGGTCGTTAACGTAAAGGCTGCAGAAATAGTCAATGTTCTCGCGCACCGTAAGCTCGTCGAACACCGCCACCTGCTGCGGCACCACGCCGATGCGGCGCTTGAGGTCGTAGCGGGCGGGCGTCATGGGCTCGCCGAACAGCTCGATGGTGCCCTTGTCGTAGGCGAGCAGCTGCAGGATGCAGTTGATGGACGTGGTCTTGCCCGAGCCGTTGGGGCCCAACAGGCCAAAGATCTCGCCGGGGGCGATGCTGAGGTTAAAGTGGTCGAGCGCGATAAGGTCGTCGTAGCGCTTGACGAGGTTTTCGACGTGGACGATGTCTGTCATGAGGCGGCCCTTCCGTTGATTGCGGCCCGGTACGATTGCATCATCGCAGGAGCCGCCGGCGCACACCAGTGAGCTTTGTCACGAGTGCGGGGTCTTTGTCGTGCGGCCTGCCGACGCCCCCCGCTTTGCTGCGCGGGAGGAATGTCACGGTTGCGCAGGCGGCCCCTCCACCATGCGCGGCTTCGCGTACAATACCCGTATGAACAGGCTTTTCGACAAATCGATCGTGCTGGCGTGCTGTATTGCGGCCGCCATGGGTCTTGCTGTGGACGCTCACCTGGTCGCGGCGTTTTGCCTTGGCGTTATTGCCACCTCACTGGCCGAGGTCGCACAGGGGGAACGCACCCGGCGCGCAAGCGAGACCGCAAGTTACGCTTACATCATCGCGGCTGTCTTCGTGCCGCCGTTTGTGCCGTTTGCGCCTCTCGCCCTCTATGACATCGCGCGACGCATGCGCCGCGAGCACGCCTGGGTCGCGCTGGGCATTGGCTCCGTCTTTGCTTTTGCGCTCGTCGCGAACCTACGCGCCGACGCGCTCACCGCCCGAACGCTCCTGCTGACCGCCATCCTTTCGGTTGCCGCCACCTTGCTATCGCTACGTACCGCCCAGCTGGAACACGAGCAGGAGCGCATGCGCCGTACCCGCGACGAGCTGCAAGAACGAGCCTTGGCGCTCGAAGCGCGCAACCGCGACCTTGCCGATCGCCAGGGCTACGAGGTCGAACTCGCGACGCTC
>CAJLLN010000227.1:0-2144 GCA_905207495.1 uncultured Collinsella sp.
CCCCAACCGTCGCCAGCACAAGCGCAACGACGAGCGCAATGAGCGCAAGGACGAGCGCAACAACGACCGTCGCAACCGCCAGCGCGATCGCAAACAGCGCAACAAGGAGCGCAACGCCGCCCCCACCGAGCCCACGCTTTCGCGTGAGGAGCTCGCTGCCATGAAGGTCGCCGAACTGCGCGAGAAGGCCAAAGAGTTCGAGATCGAGACGACCGGCAAGAAGAAAGCCGAGCTCGTCGAGGAGATCTACGTCACCGCCGCGAAGGCCGAGGGCTTCCGCGACATCAAGGGCATCCTGCAGATTCGTCCGGACAGCTCCGGTATCATCCATGCCCACGGTTACATGAAGTCCAACGACGACGCCTTCGTCCCCGCCTACCTCATCCGCTCCGCGCGTCTGCGCACGGGCGACGTCATCGAGGGCTCGCTTCGTCCTTCGCGCGGCGGCGACAAGCGCGCCGGCCTCGCCAAAATCACGACCGTCAACGGTCTAGACCCCGAGCAGATTCGCAACCGCCCCAAGTTCGGTGACCTCACCCCGGTCTATCCCAACGAGCCGCTGCGCATGGAGCATGGCAAGGACTCCATTACCGGTCGCGCCATCGACATCGTGTCGCCGATCGGCAAGGGTCAGCGTGGCCTGATCGTGTCCCCGCCCAAGGCCGGCAAGACCACAATCCTCAAGAAGATCTGCCAGTCTATCTCGATTAACAACCCCGAGGTGCACCTCATCTGCCTGCTCGTCGACGAGCGCCCCGAAGAGGTTACCGATATGCAGCGTTCCATCAAGGGCGAGGTTGTGGCGTCGACCTTCGATATGCCCGCCGACAACCACACTCGTGTGGCAGAGCTCGTCATCGAGCGCGCCAAGCGCATCGTGGAGCTGGGCGGCGATGTCGTGGTGGTGCTCGACTCCATCACGCGTCTTGCCCGCGCCTACAACTTGGCGGCGCCCGCCTCAGGCCGCATCCTTTCGGGCGGCGTCGATTCGGCGGCCCTGTATCCGCCCAAGCGCTTCCTGGGCGCAGCCCGTAATATCGAGAACGGTGGCTCGCTCACCATCCTGGCCTCTGCCCTCATCGACACCGGTTCCAAGATGGACGAGGTCATCTTTGAGGAGTTCAAGGGCACCGGCAACATGGAGCTTAAGCTCGACCGCGACCTAGCCGATCGCCGCATCTTCCCGGCTATCGACCCCGTTGCCTCCGGTACGCGTAACGAGGACCTGTTGGTCGACGAGCAGATGCGTCCGTTTGTCTTTGGTCTACGTCGCATTCTTGCCGGCATGAACAACACCGAGCGCGCGGCCGCATCGTTTATCAAGGGTCTAAAGGGCACCAACACCAACCAGGAGTTCCTGGTGCGTTCGGCCAAAAAGCACAGCGACTACGAGCAGACGTTCTAGGTTGTAATCCACACGCAGCGTTAATCATCAATGCGATAAAGGGTCGGGGCTTTGAGCCTCGGCCCTTTTCTATATCGCCGCTTCGCACTTATTTTTGACCATAAGACTTGCAAGCAGCAGGTTTCCCGTTTCAATCCGACATCGTCGCTTGCAATCGATAGGGCGGTTTCGCATAATAGCTCTTAAGCTTCGCGACGGAAAACGCAGATGAAACGAACCATATACCGTTGCTTTGGGGCATAGCCCCGCTTCATCTTCTCTCGCGCAGCCAACTGAATGATGCGATTTGGGTGCTGGAAGATGGGGAGAGCTCATGGCTTCTTCTGATGCAACACAACGAGCAGTCCTTGCCGGACTTTCGTGCGGGATCGGCCTTGCCGCTCCCGTGGTTATGTATGCCGCGACGCTGCCGTTTTCGTCGGTGAACGAGACGGTCGTGGCGGGTGCGGTTCCCTTCGCCGTGGGTGCGGTGGCGGGCGTGGGTATCTATGCCGCCTCGCTGGGTATCTCCGAGTACCGTGCGCAGCGTGAAGAGCGTCTGTTCCAGCCCGATGCCATGGGCGGTGCCGCCAATCTCAATCAGCATCAAAGCGAGTTCAAGACCGCCTCGATTCCAGCCCAGCAGCAGGATGCGACTCCTTACGCTGCGGCTTCTGCTTCTCAGGCTCAGGCGGAGCAGCCTACCTCGGCATTCCTTTCCGGCCTGACTGGTGCGTTCCAGCGCCGTCATGCCGATGAT
>CAJLLN010000228.1:0-2107 GCA_905207495.1 uncultured Collinsella sp.
GTGCCCACCATCTCGCGCGGGCGCGTGACCTTTGTGGACGCTGCCCTGCCGCAGGGCGTGGTGGTGCCCGATGCCAACCTGGCCGTGTTCTCGATTGCCGACCTCAATGCCCGCATGGATGCCAACCGCGCGCGCAGCCGCCGCAAGGTTGACATTACGCAGATCACCTTCCCGTTTAAGCCGGGCGACTACGTGGTGCACGCTACCCACGGCATCGCGCTCTTTAGCGAGATCGCGCGCCAGGAAGTGGGCGGCAAGGAACGCGACTACTTTTTGCTGGAATATGCCGATGGCGACAAGCTCTACGTGCCGCTCGAACAGGTCGACCGCATCACGCGCTACGTTGGCCCCGACGGCGACAAGCCGCGCCTGACCAGGCTCAATACCGCCGACTGGACGCGTGCCACCAACAAGGCGCGCAAGAACGCCAAAAAGCTGGCGTTTGACCTGGTCGACCTGTATACGCGCCGCTCGTCGATTACCGGTATCGCCTGTCCGCCCGATACGCCCGAGCAGATCGAGATGGAGGAGAGCTTCCCCTACGACGAGACGCGCGACCAGCTGGAGGCTATCGCCGACATCAAGGCCGACATGGAGGCGCCCAAGCCCATGGATCGCCTGCTGTGCGGCGACGTGGGTTTCGGCAAGACCGAGGTTGCCCTGCGCGCGGCGTTTAAGTGCGTGGACTCCGGCCGCCAAGTCATGGCGCTCTGCCCCACGACCATTCTGGCCCAGCAGCACTACGAGACGTTCTTTGAGCGCTTTGCCCCGTTTGGCCTCGAGGTCGAGGTGCTCAGCCGCTTCCGCACGCCGGCGCAGCAGAAGCGCGCGCTCAAGGCGTTTGCCGAGGGCACGATCGACGTGCTCATCGGCACGCACCGCTTGCTTTCTGCCGATGTGAACCCCAAGAACCTGGGCCTGGTGATCATCGACGAGGAGCAGCGCTTTGGTGTGCAGCACAAGGAGCAGCTCAAGAACCTGCGCGAGCAGATTGACGTGCTCACGCTTTCGGCAACGCCGATTCCGCGAACCATGCAGATGGCCACGAGCGGCGTGCGCGACATGAGCCTGATCACCACACCGCCGACCGGGCGTCGTCCCGTGATCGTGCACGTGGGGGAGTACGACCCCGACGTGGTGAGTGCGGCGATTCGCCTGGAGGTGGGCCGCGGCGGTCAGGTGTATTACGTGTCCAACCGCGTCAAGACCATCGATGATGCCGTGGCGCGCGTGCACGAGGCCGCGCCCGAGACGCGCGTGGGCGTGGCGCACGGCAAGATGAGCCCGCGCGAGGTCGAGGACGTGATGATCGAGTTCGCGACCAAGAAGATCGACGTGCTCATCGCCACGACCATCGTGGAGAGCGGCATCGACAACGCAACGGCCAACACGCTGATCATCGAGGACTCGCAGCGCTTGGGCCTGGCACAGCTCTACCAGCTCAAGGGCCGTGTGGGCCGTTCTGCCACGCAGGCCTACGCGTACTTTATGTTCCCGGGCGAGCTGCCTCTCACCGAGGAGGCGACGGCGCGCCTGACCGCACTTTCCGAGTTCCAGGACCTGGGCAGCGGCATGCGCATTGCCATGCGCGACCTGGAGATCCGTGGTGCCGGCTCGCTTATGGGCGCCGAGCAGCACGGCAACCTGTCGAGCGTGGGCTTTGACCTGTTTACGCAGATGCTGGGCCAGGCTGTGGCCGAGGCGCGCGGCGATGACGATTCCGGCGTGGAGGCGGCGAGCGTGGGCATTAACCTGCCGGCCGACTACTTCTTGTCCGAGGAGTACCTGCCGGCGGTGGACCAGCGCGTGCTCGTGTACCGTAAGCTCGCAGCGGCCGAGGACCTGGAGAGCATCGATGAGGTGCAGGAGGAGACCGAGGCTGCGGCTGGCGGGACTCAACCTGTTCAATCGCGCACGAATCCGCATTCGCGGCGAGCGCCTGGGGCTCGAGAGCGTCACGCTCAGTGGCGGCCGCATCACGTTTTTGGGCGTTGACGTGCCCAAGAAGGTGGCCTTTGAGCTTAAGACCCGCTATGGCGCGGTGAACTTCCCCAAGAGCCGCAAGCTGTCGGTGCCCTACAAGGCGGGCGCCGGTGCGGGCAGCGGC
>CAJLLN010000229.1:0-2097 GCA_905207495.1 uncultured Collinsella sp.
CTCGCGTCCACCCCAACCGTTCGGTCATCACCCGCGCACTGGGCTCGGACCCCGCCATGTATGCCGACCACTTCACTCTGCATATCGAGGAAGGCGACCGCCTGATCCTGTGCTCCGACGGCCTTTCGAGCATGATTCCCGATAGCGATATCGAGAACATCGCCACGCAGTCCTCAACCGCGCAAATCTGCGTCGACAACCTAGTGGACGCGGCGCTTGCTGCCGGCGGCCACGACAACGTGACCGTAGTAGTCGTTGACCTGGTTGACGATGGCGTTATGCGCGAGGCGCAGCGCGTGCGTCGCCGCAACATTACTATCGCCGCCATTCTGGCCCTCGTCTTTGTGCTGGCAGCTGGCATCTGGGCCTACACGGGTGTCACCGGCTCGTACTACCTGGGTACCTACCAGGGCAATGTCGCCGTCTGGCGCGGCCTGCCCGGCAAGCCACTCGGACTCAAGCTCCACTGGCTCGAAAGCGAAACCAGCATCAAGCTATCCGACCTGCCCGAAGACACGCAAAACCGCCTCAAGGCGGGCATTCCGCAAACAAGCGTCGACGATGCGCAGGACACGATATCCAAGTACCGCCACCAGATCGACGAGGAGCAGACCCGCCAGGTGATCGACGCGCAAACGATTCGCGACAACACCAATCAGGGATCGACCTCCGAATCAGATTCCGAGAAAACCGCCGAACAGTCCGCCGAGGCCGAAGCCTCCGATAAGAATTAGAAAGGGAGTGCCGCTTATGAGTCGCCGCAACACCGAGCTGCTCTTGCTCATCGCCTCGGCGTTCCCCGTCATCCTGCTGTATGCGATGTACGTCCTCACCGCGGGCGCTGCCATCTCCTTTGAGACGCTCGCCGTACCGATCGGCCTCTTTGCCGCCTTTGCCGCGGCCCACATCGCCGTGCGCATCTTGGCGCCCGGTGCCGACCCCGCCATCCTGCCCATCGTATTTATACTTTCGGGCATCGGCATCACGTTCGTGACGCGTCTCGCCCCCGCTCTCGCCATCTCACAGCTCATCATCCTGTTTGTCTCGGTGGCGCTCATGGTGGGAACGCTTGCACTAGTCAAAAATCTCGACGTGGTCATGCGCTACAAGTACACCTTTGGCATCATCGGCATCATCCTGCTGATGCTGCCTATCTTTATCGGCACCACGATCTCGGGCTCCAAGCTGTGGATTCGCATCGCGGGCTTTACCATCCAGCCTGGCGAGTTCGCCAAGGTCTTTATCGTCCTGTTCCTGGCCGGCTACTTGGCCGAGAACCGCGAGCTGCTCTCCATCTCCAACCGCAAAATCCTGGGCTTTAAAATCCCTCGCCTGCGACTGCTGCTGCCGCTGTTTGCCGTGTGGGGTGTGTGCCTGCTCGTCGTCGTCTTCGAACGCGATCTGGGCTCTGCCGTACTGTTCTATACCATCTTCTTGCTGATGCTCTACGTTGCCACGGGGCGCTTTTCGTATGTCGTTATCGGCCTTGCGCTCTTAGCCGTTGGAGCCGTGGGCGCCTACAAGTTCCTATCGCACGTTCAGGTGCGTTTCCAGGTTTGGGTCGATCCGTTTAAGGACGCCCAGGGCCAGGGCTACCAGATCGTCCAGTCGCTCTTCTCGCTTGCCGATGGCGGTCTGGTCGGCGTTGGCATCGGCAACGGCATGGCCAACAACATCCCCGTCGTCGAGTCCGACTTTATCTTCTCGGCCATCGGCGAGGAGATGGGTCTTTTGGGCGGCGGCGCCGTGCTCATCCTGTTTATGCTCTTTGCCGTGCGTGGCCTCACCACGGCTGCCCGCGCAAAGTCCGACCTTGCCGCCTTTAGCGCCACCGGTCTTACGGCAGCCATCAGCTTCCAGGCCTTTTTGATCGTGGGCGGCGTCACCCGCCTGATCCCGCTGACCGGCGTCACCCTGCCCTTTATGAGTCAGGGCGGCTCCTCGCTGCTGGCGAGCTTTATCATCGTCGCGCTCCTGCTGCGCGCCGGTGACGAGGCTACCGGACGCGAGGCCGAGCTTACCGGCACCGGCACCATGGCCGCCATCACCGATGATCAGGTCGCATCTGCCGCCGCCCCGACGGGCACGCGCTTTGCC
>CAJLLN010000230.1:0-2095 GCA_905207495.1 uncultured Collinsella sp.
AGCTCAAACACAATGCCCAGCTCACGCATGAGCGCCACGCGACGCTCGACCACGGACTTCTCGAGCTTCATGTTGGGAATGCCGTACATGAGCAGACCGCCCGGGCGGTCGTCGCGCTCAAACACCGTCACGCGGGCGCCACGACGCGCAAGCTCCCATGCTGCCACCAGACCAGCGGGACCGGAGCCCACCACGGCAACCGTGGGTGCGCCCTCCCCTGCCGGCTCAAAGCGGTGCGGACCGCCGTTGGCCCACTCATGGTCGCTAATCGCGCGCTCGTTGTCATGGATCGTCGTGGGCTGGCCATCGACCGAGCCCAGATTGCATGCGGCCTCGCACAGCGCCGGGCACACGCGACTCGTGAACTCGGGCATGGGCGAGGTGAGTGACAGGCGCTCGGCAGCCTCGTCCCAACGGCCGCGGTATACCAGCTCGTTCCACTCGGGAATCAGGTTGTGCAGCGGACAGCCGCTCGGACGTGCCTTGCCAAAGCTCGCGCCCATCTGGCAAAACGCCACACCGCACATCATGCAGCGGCTCGCCTGGGCACGGCGCGCGTCGTCGTCGAGCTCCACGTACAGCGGATCGAAATCGCGGCTGCGCTCCTCCACGGGGCGCAGCTCATGGGTCACGCGATCGATATCAAGAAAAGCACCGGGCTTACCCATGGCACTTACGCCTCCTTCTTGGTCGAAGCAACAGAATCGGTAGCGGCCACAGGCGTAACACCCGCGCCCGCAGCACCGCCCGCGACATCAAAGCGAGCGACATCCGCGGCGCTCGCGCGACCGGTCACGATGTCAAACGCCAACTCCTCGGCCTGCGCATGCGTCTTGCCGACGGCCTCGGCCGCCGCGACAATCGCCAGCACGCGCTCGTACTCGATCGGAATGACCTTCACAAAGTGCTTGCTCATCGTCTCAAAGCTGTAGAGCAGCTTAATGCCGCGCGGGCTCTGTGTCGCGTCCACGTGCTCCTGGATGAGCGCACGAATCTGCGCCAGCTCGTCGGCCGTCGGGGCCTTGAGCTCCACGCTCTCGTGGTTCACACGGGCATCGAGCGTGCCGTACTGGTCAAAGACATAGGCCACGCCACCCGTCATGCCGGCGGCGAAGTTCTGCCCGACCTCGCCCAGGATGAGCGCCAGACCACCCGTCATGTACTCGCAGCCATGGTTGCCGCAGCCCTCGACCACCACCGTGGCACCGGAGTTGCGTACGCCAAAGCGCTGACCTGCCAGGCCGTTAATGAAGCCGCAGCCGCTCGTGGCGCCAAAGAACGCAACGTTGCCCACGATGATGTTCTCATCGAACTTGTAGGTCGCATGCGGGTTGGGGCGCACCGACACCTCGCCGCCCGAAAGGCCCTTGCCAAAGTAGTCGTTGGCGTCGCCGCACACGTTGAGCGTAATGCCGCGCGGCAGGAAGGCGCCAAAGCTCTGACCGGCCGAACCATCGCAATCGATGGTGATGGAGCCGGCGGGCAGGCCCTCGGGATGCGCCTTGGTCACCGCGTTGCCCAAGATGGTGCCCACGCAGCGGTTGACGTTGGCGATATCGGCGCGGAAGCGAATCGGGCGCAGGTGCGCACGGGCATCGGCCGTATAGGGCACAAACAACGTGGAGTCGAGCGTCTTGTCGAGCTCGCTGTCCGCAGCCATCTGGGGCAGGAAGTGACGGCCGTCGGCACCCGGGATGTGGGCACCAAACTCACAGGTCGCGCTCGCCAGCACAGGCGACAGATCCAGCAGGTTAGCCTTGCGGTTGCCCGGGACCTCAATCTGGCGCAAGCACTCGGGATGGCCGACCATCTCGTCGACGGTGCGGAAGCCCAGGCTCGCCATGACCTCGCGCAGCTGCTCGGCAACAAAGAGCATAAAGTGCTCAACGTGCTCGGGCTTGCCGCGGAAGCCGCGACGCAGGCGGCAGTTTTGCGTAGCGATGCCGGCGGGGCAGGTATCCTGCTGGCAGTCGCGCTGCATGAGGCAGCCCATCGAGATGAGCGGCATGGTCGCAAAGCCAAACTCCTCGGCACCCAGCAGGCAGGCGACGGCGACGTCGGTGCCGTCCATGAGCTTGCCATCGGCCTCGAGCAC
>CAJLLN010000231.1:0-2078 GCA_905207495.1 uncultured Collinsella sp.
GCCAAACTCGTCGAGGTCGGCGCCACCAACCGCACGCACCTGGCTGATTATGAGCAAGCCATCACGCCCGATACGGCGATGATCCTCAAGGTCCATCCTTCCAACTATCGCATCGAGGGCTTTCACGAGGAAGTGGGCTCTCGGGAGCTTGCCGCCCTGGCCCACAAGCATGGTCTGCTGTTCTACGAGGACCAGGGTTCGGGCGCGCTGTTGCCCGACGACATCTTGGTGCGCGGCGGCGAAGAAACCACGCCGGCTTCGGTTTCGGCAGGGCTCGATCTGGTGTCGTGCTCGGGCGATAAGCTGCTCGGTGCCGCACAGGCGGGCATTATCATGGGCCGTCGCGATCTGGTCCAGGCCTGCGGGTCGCATCCGCTTATGCGTGCCCTACGCCCGGGCAAGCTCGCACTGGCGGCGCTCGAGGCTACACTGCGCATCTACATGGATGGGGCGGATGTGGCCCATCGCGAGGTGCCGGTGCTAAACATGCTCACGCTTCCGCAGGCTCATCTGGAGCGCCGCGCACGCAAACTGCGCGAGCTGATGGTGGCGGGCCTCGATAAGGCGGGTTGCCCGCGCGCCGTGCAGGTGGAAATCGTCGAGGAGTCGTCGACTCCCGGCGGCGGCTCGCTGCCTACCGTCGAGCTGCCTACCATGTGCGTTGCCGTGCGCCTCGTCGATGAGCGTCTTTCCGTTGACGCACTCAAGCGCTCGCTCGTCCAAGATTTCGACACGCCGGTCGTCACACGCGCCTCGCACGATCGCGTCCTGTTTGACATGCGTACACTCGTGGGCGACCGCGATATCGAGACGGCGGCATCGACGCTCGTCGCGTGCGTTGAGAAGGCGATTGCTCGATGAGTGAGGTTCAGGCGCTGGTGGAGTGTCCCGTTATCGTTGGCACGGCGGGTCACGTTGACCATGGTAAGTCGGCATTGATCGAGGCACTGACCGGCAAGAATCCCGATCGTCTGGAGGTTGAGCGCCGTCGCGGTATGACCGTGGAGCTGGGCTTTGGCGAGTTGGCGCTGCCGAGTGGCAAGATCGTCGGCCTGGTCGACGTGCCGGGCCACGCGCATTACCTGCGCGCCATGGTGCAGGGCGCCACGGGCATCGACGTTGCCGTGCTGGTGGTTTCTGCCGTCGAGGGCGTGATGCCGCAGACGCGCGAGCACGTGCACGTGCTGGAGCTGCTGGGCGTTACGCATATGGTGGTCGCGCTGACGATGTGCGACCTTGCCGATGCCGAGATGACCGAGCTTGCCGAGCTCGATGTCGATGACTTTTTGTCGGGTACCGTGTTTGCGGACGCGCCGATCGTGCCTGTGTCGTCCAAGACAGGCGAGGGGATCGAAAGGCTGCTCGCCGTGCTCGACGAGCAGGTTGCCGCTTGCTGGGATGCCTGCCGTGCCCGTGCCGAGCTCACTGATGCCGCGCCGCGTCTGCCGATTGACCGCTGCTTTACGATCAAGGGCGTCGGCACTGTCGTGACGGGAACGTTGCACGATGCGCCGGTTGCGGTGGGCGACGAGTTGATGGCTTTGCCGTCGCGTACGGTCTGTCGCGTGCGCGGGATTCAGGTGCACGGCGATACGCCGCGAGCACTGCCCGGTCAGCGTGTGGCGCTCAACTTGGTGGGCGATGGTGTCGCCGCGCTCGATCGCGGTGAGATGCTCGGCGTGACGGGCCGCTTTGGCCAGACGATGCGCTTTATGATGGCGTTTACGTATTTGGGTCGCGAGGGAGCCAAGCCGCGTGTGCTCGAGTCGGGTGCGCGTGTGCACGTGATGGCGGGTACGGCCGAGGTTGTCGGTCGCATCATGTTCATGGAGGGTGAGGCCCCCATGGCGGTGGGCGAGACCCGTATCGTTCAGGTGCGCTTGGAAAACTCGCTGCCGCTACGTGCCGGGGACCATGCCGTGGTGCTGTCCTATTCGCCCGTGATGCTTGTTGGCGGCGGGCGCGTGCTGCTTTCACGCTGCCGTCGCTCGCGCGAGCTTGCCGAAGGAGAGCGTGCGCTGTATGCGGCGCTCGAGTCCGGCGATATCGCGGGCGGTGTGGGCGCTTGGCTGGCGTTG
>CAJLLN010000232.1:0-2010 GCA_905207495.1 uncultured Collinsella sp.
GGCACCTGCGTGGGGCCGACGGGAAGGCCGATGCCGCGGCTCTCAAGCTCGCGAGCGACGCCGCTTGCAGCCTCGAGGCCAAAGGCCGATCCGCCCGAAAGGCAGACGGCGTGGACCTTGTCGACGGTGTTCTCAGGTCGCAGCAGGTCGGTTTCGCGCGAAGCGGGAGCACCGCCGCGAACGTCAACACCGCCGGTGGCGCCCTCGGGTGCCACGATTACGGTGCAACCGGTGCCGGCCTCCTCGTCCGTATAGTTGCCATAGCAAAAGCCATCGACATCGCAGACGTCAATGGCCTCGAGCAGTGTATCCATGTTTAACTCCTATCGGTTTTCCGCCGCGCCTTGTGCCCGGTCGGGATCCGTACGGTACGCCAAAATTGTAGGCGCTGGGGAATACCCAGCGCCAGATGCAATTACGAGAGTTTTTGAATCGCGCGCGCGACGCGGGCGATGGGTAGGCCCACCACGTTATAGAAGTCGCCCGAAATATCGTGCACGAGCATGCGTCCTCCTGTGCCCTGAATGCCGTAGGCGCCGGCCTTGTCCATGGGCTCACCCGAGGCGACGTAGTGCTCGATCTGCTCGTCGGTGAGCTCGTAGAACGTCACGTCGGTCACATCGACAAAGGACAGGCTTTCGGCGGCATGCGGGGCGGCCGTATCGCCTGCCTTAACGATGCAGACGCCGGTTGCGACCTGGTGCGTGCGGCCCGAAAGCTCACGGAGCATAGTGCGCGCCTCGTCCTCGGTTGCCGGCTTGCCCAGAATCTTGCCGTCAAAGGTGACGATGGTGTCGGCCGCGACCGTCAGCTCATTGGGCTCGGCATACTCGGCAGCAACGGCAGCCGCCTTGGCGCGTGCCAAGCGCTCGACAAGCGTAAGCGGGGCCTCGCCATCAAACGGCGTTTCGTCGATATCGGCAGGAATGATGCGAATGTCATAGTCCGCCTCGCGCATCAACTCGATGCGGCGCGGTGATTGCGAAGCCAGAATCATAGCTGAATGCCCTCGGCGACTTTCTCGACGGCCTTGTCGCCGGCGAGCGTGCGCAGCAGCTCAAGCGCAAAGGGGAGCGACTGGGCCATGCCGCTAGCGGTGATAATGTTGCCGTCTTGCGTAACCTTCTCGCCGGTATAGGCGCCTTCGGGGAAGCTTTTCTCAAAGCCAGGGAAGCACGTGGCGTGGCGCCCCTCGAGCAGGTCGAGCTCGCCCAGGATAAACGGGGCGGCGCAGATGGCGGCGACGTGCTTGGTTGCGGCGAACTCGCAGACTACGTCGCAGACGCGCTGATCGGCGCGCAGGTTGGTGGCACCGGGCAGGCCGCCGGGCAGCACGACGCAGTCGTACTCGTCAAAGTTGATCTCATCAAAGAGCGCATCGCAGGTCACGGGGATCTGCAGCGAGCTTACGACCTCACGCGTAGGCATAATCGAGACGAGCGTGGCACGCACGCCGCCGCGACGCATGACGTCGACCATGGTCAGACATTCAATCGTTTCAAAGCCATCGGCGGCGAGAACGGCAACGCTGGGCATGAGGGTTCCTTTCATAGGCGGCATACAATTAGCCGTCTTATACCCCGAAGACCTCCGCTTGCCACGCTCGATTTCCCAATGATTTTTCTGAGCAATGATTAAGTGGCTAGTTGCGCCTAAGGTGGACGACGGTCTCGCAGTGGAAGGTTTGTGGGAACAGGTCGACTGGCGTGATCTTTACGGGGGAGAAGGTGCCTTCTTCGACAAAGCGTTTGAGATCGCGCGCCAGGGTGGCCGGGTCGCAGCTCACGTAGGCGACATCGCGGGCACTCGTGCTGGCGATAAGGTCGATCGCTTCGGGGGCGAGGCCTGCGCGCGGCGGGTCGACCACCAAGACGTCGGCATCCTGGTCGGGGAACTCGCGCACCGCGTCTCCGCCAATGACGTCGACGTTATCAAGCTTGTTGATCTCGAGGTTACGGCGCAGGTCGCGCACGGCGGGGCCGTAGGCCTCGACGGCAGCGACAAAGTCGC
>CAJLLN010000233.1:0-2000 GCA_905207495.1 uncultured Collinsella sp.
GGCGTAATGGCCCCGCGCAGCACGTCGCCGCAGCGGCACCCGCGCGGCTCGACCGTCTCCTCAACGGGCACGTCCAAGCGAGTGCGGGCATCAAAGCGCGAGAACTCGGAGCGGATGGAAAGACCCGAGTTGACAATCGGCCCCAGACCGCGCCATATGGTGTCGCACGGCTCAAACACCTGCTCGACCAGTTGGCGCGCCACGGGGTTGCCGTTCGCATTGACACCGCGGCGGTAGGCATTGTCGATCGCCGGTCGGTCCTCGACAACCATCTGGATTAGCATACAGATGCCCTGCAGGATATCGACCGGTTCAAATCCCGTGACCACGCCCGGGGTATTGAACTCGTCGACCAAAAAGCTAAAGGGCGCCAAGCCCGTGATGGTGGCGACGTGTCCCGGCAGGATAAAGCCGTCGATGGTGGTCTCGGGGTCGTTGGCGATGGCGCGCAACGCCGGCGGCGTGGTCTTGTGGGCGCAATAGACCGAGAAGTTTTGGAGTCCGCGTGCATCGGCCTCCAAAATGGCGGCGGCGATGGTGGGCGTTGTGGTCTCAAAGCCCACGCCCATAAAAATGACCGGGCGATCGGGGTTTTGCTCGGCAATGTCGAGCGCGTCGAGCGGGGAGTAGACGATGCGGATGTCGCGCCCTGCCGCCTTTTGCGCAGCGAGCGAGGTGGATGATCCAGGCACGCGCATCATGTCGCCAAAGGTGGTGATGATGGCGCCGTCTATGTTGGCGAGCGCGATTGCGTGGTCGATGTCGCGGTTGGCGGTGACGCAGACGGGGCAGCCCGGGCCGCTCAGCAGCTTGAGCCCGGCCGGCATAATGGAGCGAAAGCCATAGCGGCCGATGCTTACGGTGTGCGTGCCGCAGACTTCCATAAGGTTGATGGCGCGGTCGCCGACAAGCTCGTGAATGCGCTCGATGAGCTCGCGAGCCAGCTTGGGATCGCGGAATGCCGAGAAGTCGATACCGGAGCGCGCCGGCTGTCCGGCCGCCACTAGTAAGCCTCCGCCGGGTTGGTGGCCAGCTGGTCTTCTTCGACCAGTTCGGTCATGTCGTTGACCAGCTCGAGCGTCTCTTGCGCTTCCTGCTCGTCGACGATCTGGATGCCAAAGCCGGCGTGTACGAGAATATAGTCGCCAACCTGCGCCGCCGGCACGAGCCGCAGCGACACGGGGCGCTCGATGCCCATCATGTCGACGGTGGCCTTGAGGTCGTCGTCGCGTCTGACTACTTTACCGGGAACGGCAAGGCACATATTGTTCCCCTTTTATACGCTTTGCGCTGGACGGGCGCTCAATAATCCATCAGTTGATGGTAGCGCTCGCGGGCGCTGCGGGCAAACGCGCTACACCTGTGAGACGGCGGCTTGCGGGCTGGCCGAACAGCCTATTGCGGTGCGACCTGTGCGAGGCGAGTGCGTGCGACCGCCGCCTGACCGTAGGCGATGCAGCCGTCATTGACGGGTACGGTGTGGGGGACAAGGACGGTAAGGCCTGCGCTTTTGAGCTCGCGGGCGAGGAGCTGAAGCAGAAGTCGGTTCATGAACACGCCGCCCGAGAGCGCGACGGTGTCGATGCCCTCGTGCACGCAGATATCGCTGGCGATACGCGCCGAGGAGCGCGCGACGGCGACATGGAAGTCGAGTGCGAGCCTGTCGGCGAGCGCTCCGGCTTCAATTCCTCCCAAAAGTGCCTCAAAGAGTGCTTTCTGGTCCAGAACATAGGGGCCGTCCAGCCACGATGGGCCAGATGCGAAATAGCCGGCGTTGTCGTCGGGAAAATGGGCGATTTCGTTGTCGAGCGCGCGCCAGGCGGCGGCCTCAAGCTCGATGGCGGGTTCGCCCTCGTAGGTTGCCTTGTCGCAGATGCCCAGAGTCGCTGCCGCGGCATCAAAGAGACGCCCCATGCTGCTGGTGCGTGGGCTGTTGATGCCGCGATCGATCATGGTGGCTGTCACGCTGCGCGTTTGCTCGTCGAGGCTGTCCAAAAGCC
>CAJLLN010000234.1:0-1980 GCA_905207495.1 uncultured Collinsella sp.
GCACGCGGCCCCAAAGGCACGCGCCTCGTCCACAAACATGCGGCACGCAGCGAGCACGCGCTCAACGGCCGCCTCGCAAAAGCGCCCCGTCGCGTCCACGCCCTCGCCCAAGTCGGTAATCTCGGTATGCTTGGACGATTCCACAATCGCTCCGCCCTCGACCTGGGCCAACACCAGTCGCGACGACACCGTTCCCAGGTCGATCGCGGCTACCTTATAGCGTTTGCAATTTGTCATTGCGGGCTCCCCTCCGGGCGCTATTTGCCGTTGGACACGACCGTCTGGCCCTCGACGCCGTTAAACCCAAACAGCATGTCGAGCGCTTGGATGTACCACGGCGCGTCCTTACCGACTTCTTCGATTTCCTTGGCAACTTCGCTGGCCTTCTTGGCGTTCGACGACTTCTGGCTCGACGAGGCATCCGAATCGCCGTCCAGGCCCTGCACTTCAATCCTCTTCTCGCCGGGCATCACCAAGCCCAGGTCCTCGGATGCCGCATCCTTGATACCCTCCTCCGAGAGCAGCTTGTCGACGCTTTTTTGCAGCCCATCATTGTATTGCTGGCGAATCTCGACCTGCTTGGCCAAGATATCGCTCGAACGCTTTGCCACGTACAGGTCGCGCACAGGGAAATACAGGCTCACGAGCACCAGGGCAACGACGATGCCGATGAATAGCCCTCGCTGAGGACCGTGGGTAAAGTCGTAGATCGCCTTGACCACCGCGTTGTCGTTGGCGTAGTGCATAAAGTCCGAGCCCGAAAAACGGTTCGAGGGCCTGCTCGACCTATCGTGCGTTTGAGCCGACGAGCGCTGAGCATGCGACGAACGTGCCGGGCGCACTGGTCCATCTGTCGAAGTATTCACTTGAGCATTGGGGCGCGAGGTACTTGTCGGGCGTTGCATGGAGCGGTCGGCACCGGCGTAGGCGGACCCACCGAGCTGCACCGTGCGCGCGCGGCGAGGCGACGGCTCACGCGAACCGGCGGAATAGTACCTGTTGTCGTAAATCTGATCCATGTGCGCCTTGTGCGGTTGAGGTTTGTTTGCGCTAAGTATTCTAGTTATAGCACGAGCGCGCGCACCACCTTCGACAGCCTTTGCTCGACATAAAAAAGGCGCTGAGCCATATGGCCCAGCGCCCAATGACGGCCATCAGAAGTGGAACGGAGCCGAGTCAACCCCGCCCCCGCGACCTCCGCGTGCCTAGCGAATGTTGTAGAACGCGGCCTTGCCGGCGTAGCGCGCGCTGCCCTCGAGCTCGTCCTCGATGCGGATGAGCTGGTTGTACTTGGCGATGCGGTCGCTGCGGCACGGGGCGCCCGACTTGATCTGGCCGGCGTTGACGCCCACGACCAGGTCGGCGATCGTGGAGTCCTCGGTCTCGCCGGAACGGTGGCTCACGATGCAAGCGTAGCCGGCCTCCTTGGCGGTCTCGATGGCCTCGAGTGACTCGGTAAGCGTGCCGATCTGGTTGACCTTGACCAGGATCGCGTTGGCGGCACCCAGCTCGATGCCCTTCTTGAGGCGCTCGGTGTTGGTGACGAACAGGTCGTCGCCCACCAGCTGCACCTTGTTGCCAATGCGACGGGTAAGCTCGACCCAGCCGTCCCAGTCCTCCTCGGCCATGCCGTCCTCGATGGAGATGATGGGATAGGTGTCGACGAGCTTCTCCCAGTAATCGACCATCTGGGCGCTCGTGTACTCCACGCCCTCGCCCTTGAGCTCGTACATGCCGGTCTCGGCGTTGTAGAACTCGGTCGAGGCCGGGTCCATGGCGTACATGAAGTCGACGCCGGGCTTAAAGCCGGCCTTCTCCACGGCCTTGGTGATGTACTCGAACGGCTCGGCATTGGTCTTAAGGTTGGGAGCAAAGCCGCCCTCGTCGCCCACACCGCCGCCCAGGCCGGCCTCGTGCAGCACGCCCTTGAGGGTGTGGTAGACCTCGGCGCACCAACGCAGGCCCTCGGCAAAGCTCGGG
>CAJLLN010000235.1:0-1943 GCA_905207495.1 uncultured Collinsella sp.
AGCGTCATCGAGCAGGCGCCCCGCCTCGGCACGACTGATGCCCGGACGCGCCAACATGGGGTTTGCCGCCACGCCGGCGACGGCATCGTCATTGAGCGCACGGAAAAGCTCCGACATAAACCACGTCTGATACCCTTCCGGATAGTCGCTCCAGGTGCCACCGAGCACGATGAGCTCTATCTTATCGGTCGCATGCCCCATCTGCGAAAGCGCCGTCAAACGGGCGCTCACCTGCAGATATGGATCGAAGCAGTTTTGCTCCGCACGGGCGCACGCCGGCTCGGCGTGCAGATAGCTTTTGGGCATGCGCAGATCGTTGGGGCAAAACAGGCAATCGCCCGAGCACGGCCACGGCTTGGTGATGACGGTAATGGTCGCTACGCCCGAAGCCGTGCGACGAGGCTTCATGCGTAGCACCTGCAGCAGTTGACGCTCTAGCTCGGCGTCGACATTCCATACCGTCCAACGAGCCGGCTCCTCGCGCTTCACCCGCTGGTAAAACGGCAGCAGGCGACGCTTGGCCAGATCGCGCTTGTCGGCGCCCTCACGGCGTGCCTCGGCATGTATCAGTTTGACGAGCGCTTTGTCGTCCACGGTCTCGCCGCGACGCAGAGCCTCGAGTATGTTCAAGATAATCTGTTCCATGCCCCCATTGTAAAGGCAAAGGCGCCGAAGCCAATCTCGGCTTCGGCGCCTTCATCAAACAGCGCGTCTATATCTTCGCCTAGGCTTTCGTCTGCCTCACTACTCCGAATCAAACGACATGTCGCCCGAACCGACCTCAAAACGATACGTGGCAGACTTATCGCCGTTATCGAATTCAAGATTCAAAACGGTCTCGCCGTCGTAGCCAAGCGGAAGGAAATCGCTCTCGAAGTCGCCGCTGCCCAAGGCGAGGCTCGCCTTAAAGCCCGTCGAGTTCGGAACCGTCATCTCCACATCGCCCGAGCCCACACTCACGTCCATCGACTTCGCGGGGGCCTGGTAAAGCTCGAACGTCACATCGCCCGAACCGACCTCAGCGCTGAGCGCATCAGTCACGCTGCCCGTAAACTCTACATCTCCCGCACCCAGGAAAAGGTCGAAACCGTCACAGATGACACCGACAATCTGCAGATCACCCGAGCCCACGTGCGCGTTGACTCCCTTCAGATGTTCGGCAACACGGCGCGGCAGCTCGACCGTAACTGAGCGATCGATTGCCTTATCGTCATCACTTCCAAACTGGGAAACCTTGAGCGTCGAGTCCTCGACGGATGCGATGTTCTGCGTCGCGGCCTTGGAGGCATCCATACCATTGGCAACGCGTCCCCGCTCGATAACGCGAGCCTTGTTGCCATCAACAACCTTGACGTCCACCGTAGCCGCATCGATATCGAAATCGAGGTAGCGAAACTCATCAGCATCAAAGGTCGCACTCGAAAGTTGCTGAGGCCGAGCGGAATAGCTGCCGCTATTCAAGGAATCGTCCTCGTCAAACATATCGTCAAAATCAGACAAATGGCCAGATAGAATACCGGTCGTACGTACCATATCGGAATGAGCCAATAGCCGCGAAGTGCCAAAGACAAGCCCGATAATCAGTACAAACGCTCCGATGCCAACGCCCAAGCGTACCTTGGATTCATGCGAAAGCTTCATCATTCATCGCCCTCTTTGGCAATCGGCTCAGCGGTAGTCGCGGTAGCCACGTCAGCATCAACCGAAGCGGAAACATTCTGAGCCCTAGCTGTCACCGGCGCCGAACCAACCTGGATATCCCCGCGCGCCCAATCGCCATCGAGCGCACGTGCCACCCAGTGATAGATGGGGATCGTAAAGAAAATCAGCGCGGCAAAGGGACCGGCACCAAACAGGAACATCAGCAAAAAGAACAGTAGCCAGCACACGGCCCAATACGGGAACGACTGGAACGGGCCCTTCGCCGGAGTCGAGCCAACTGC
>CAJLLN010000236.1:0-1910 GCA_905207495.1 uncultured Collinsella sp.
CCGGTGATAACCGCCACGCCGCGCTGGGCGATCTTGCGGCCGACCGTGCGCGCCGCCTTGTAGAGCGGATCGGTCTTGGGCGTGCGAGCGCTACCGAAGATGGTCACCGCAGGGCCAAGCTCGGCAAGCGCGCCAAAGCCATCGACAAACTCGGCCTGAATGCGCAGCACGCGCCACGGGTCGGCATGCAGCCAGTCGGTCGAGTCCTCGGGCGCTAATAGGTTGGCGTATGTATTGTCCTTAGGAATCATGGGGCCGCGCATGACCACGGGGCCGCGGCGGTACGTCTCGTCGTAGGCGGGCTCGCCCTTGACGTTCTCATTCTTAATCATGGGTACTCCTATCGAGAAAAAGAAAACGGGCGGGGTCGACGCCATGCGCCAAACACCCGCCCGAACATCAACTATTCGGTATGGTACCCACGATGCATCAAGTGCTTGCAAGCTATCGGTCAGCGGTCGCGCAACCGATGCCGGCGCATGCGATGGCCGGCGCCGGTTGCGCACGGTCGATTGGCACACGATCTCGACACCGCGCGAACGCCCCCACAAGCACGCCCGCGGCTCTTAGTAATCCACCGCCGCAGGACTGTTCATCCAGTCGCTCACAAACGCGCCGTAGCGGCCCTCGATAATGGCCTGGCGGGCACGCTGCATAAGGTTGAGCAGGTAGTAGATGTTGTGCATCGACAGCAGAATACCGCCGAGCATCTCCTTCTGCGTGACCATGTGGCGGATGAGCGCGCGGCTGTAGCCGCCCGTGCACACAGGGCAGGTGCAGGTGGGGTCGATGGGGCCGTCGTCGTGCGCAAAGCGCGCGTTGCGGAAGTTAAGGCGACCTTCACTGGAGAACGCCGTGCCCATGCGGCCGGTGCGCGTCGGCAGCACGCAGTCGAACATGTCGATGCCCACGCCAACGCCGCGCACGAGCGTGGTAGGGTTGCCGACGCCCATGAGGTAGCGCGGCTTGTGCTTAGGCATGTACTCGGAAACCAGCGGCGCCAGCGTCTCAAACATGGTCTCGTGATCCTCGCCCACCGAGTAGCCGCCGATGCCGTAACCGGGGAAGTCGCCGCACTCCTCCAGGTGGCGCAGCGACCGCAGGCGCAGATCAAGATGCATGCCACCCTGGACGATGCCAAAGAGCGCCTGGTCATCGCGGGTGTGGGCCTTATAGCAGCGCTCGGCCCACATACTCGACAGCTCCACGGCGCGCTCAACGTAGGCACGCGTGGCAGGATAGCCAGGGCATTGGTCGAGCTGCATGCAAATGTCGGAGCCGAGCTTCATGGCGATTTCCATGTTGTCCTCGGGCGTCCAGAACACGTGGCGGCCGTCGTAGTCATTGACGATAAAGCGCACACCCTCGTCGGTGAGCTTGACGGCGTCGTTGTGGCTAAACACCTGGAAACCGCCCGAATCGGTGAGGATGGGGCCGTGCCAGTTCATAAACTTGTGTAGGCCGCCCAGCTCGGCGATGGTGTCCTCGCCGGGACGCATGGACAGGTGGTAGGTGTTGGCAAGCACGATCTGCGCACCGAGCTGCTTAACGGTCTCGGTAGGAATACCCTTGACGTTTGCCTTGGTGCCCACGGGCATAAAGATCGGCGTCTCGATGTCACCGTGCGGGGTGTGCAGTACGCCGGCACGCGCATGCGTCGTCGGGTCCTCGGCGATTAGGTCGAATTTAAAAAGGTTCTGGTCCATAAACTGGAACTCCTTGGTTGCGGTTCATACGCAGACCATTATACGGGCAACCCGCAAGGAGCACCGACTCGACAGAAACTGGTGCAAAGGGGTCATAGTCATTGGGGACGTTCTTAAATGACTAGTCGTCGGGGACAGTCTTCAGCGCCATCTTACAAAGGAGTGTCCCAATCTGCCGGCACTCAGGGACTGTCCCCAAGTGCC
>CAJLLN010000237.1:0-1901 GCA_905207495.1 uncultured Collinsella sp.
CCGGCGGCGGCGTGGTTACGCGCGACGAGAACTACCCTCTGCTGCACCAAAACAGCCAAATCGTGATGCTCAACCGCAAGCTCGACGAGCTCGCCCACAAGGGCCGCCCCATCACCGCGCGCGACGGCATCGACAAGCTGGCCGAGCAGCGTATGCCGCGCTACCGCGCCTGGGCCGACTACATCATCGACTCACGCGACTGCGCCGCCAACACCGCCCATGCCCTCCTCGACACCCTCCCACCCGCTCTCTAACCAAAACCACCACAAAGGGGGCAGGCACCTTTGTGGTGGTTTTTCAACTGCAAAGGAAGCAACCATGAAAGCACTCGTCATTAACGGCCCCAACCTCAACATGCTCGGCATTCGCGAGCCAGGCATCTACGGCAGCGACAACTACGATCGCTTAGTGCAGATCTGCCAGGAAGCGGGTGCCGCACAGGGCTTCGACGAGGTCGAGGTCTTCCAGTCTAACCACGAGGGCAGCATCGTCGACAAGATCCAGGAGGCTTACGGAAAGGTCGACGGCATCGTCATCAACCCGGCCGCCTACACGCATACGAGCGTGGCGATCCTCGACGCCCTCAAGGCCGTTGCCATCCCTGCCGTCGAGGTGCACATCAGCGCCGTAGAGACGCGCGAAGACTTCCGCCAGGTGAGCTACGCCCGCCTAGCCTGCTTCGCCACCATCACCGGCGAGGGCCTGCAAGGCTACGCCCACGCGCTGGAGCTGCTGAGGGAACGCCTCGAAAAGTAGCCTCGCGAGCAAATCCATCAACGCGATTCACACGCTAATAATGCCAGTGCCGCCAGCAGCAACCTCGCTACTGGCGGCACTTTATTACTGGCATATAATCATTGCAGTCACACAACGTCTGGAGACGCGCATGTTAAGCATCCATCTGGGGGATTACCCCGGTTCCATCTACGATACCGAAACCTATTTTAGGAACTCATACTTGGACTCATGGTTCGAAGACCCTATGGCCGCACAGATTATTAAAAGCGTGGACGGATCAGAGCTCATCGGTCCCCACAACATCGTAAGCAAACAGCTGGGCTCGATCACCCCACTCGAACTGTCCGGCGGCGTTAAGACGCTGCTGCTGGTGCGCAATCTCCCAAATATGGTGTTCAACGCATCCACCTGCGGAGACAACTGTGCCCGCTGGCTACTCAAGATCGGCAAAGAGCAGGATGTGATGGTGACCTTATACCACATCATGAAATTCCCCTGGAAGAGCTTTGAAATCCGCGTTGAAAACGATGGCCGCATCGTCAGAAACATGCAGGAGTTTGTCGGCGCCACGAATGACTTTTTGGATGTTGATGAGTAATGAAGGGAACGCATACCGTTGTCGTAGAGCGTGCAAAGGTCAAATACACACTCACGTTTAAGCGCAATATTTCCTTTATACGCGGCAACAGCGGCACGGGTAAAACGACGCTCATCTCGATGATTCGCGACTACAACGACCGAGGACCGGAAAGCGGCGTTGCACTCAGTTGCGACGTGCCTTGCGAAACGCTTTCCGGCAGACGCTGGGAGCGCGAGCTATCGATCATCGAAGATTCAATCGTCTTTCTAGATGAGGGTAACGAGTTTATCTACTCAAAGGACTTCGCCAAAGCCGTCAACGGCTCGTCCAACTATTTTGTTCTGATATCTCGTCGCGATGCCAACGAGCTCCCCTACAGCGTTGATGAGATCCTGAAGCTAGTCAACACGACAAGTAAAACAATCAATGGCCGCAAGAGCGACAGGCGCTTCTACTCGGTGACCAAGCCGCTATATGACCACACGGCAAGTATGCTGTATCAGGATCTAAATGTTGGATTCGAGGTACCCGACGCCGTAGTTGTCGAGGATAGCAAATCTGGCTATCAATTCTACGACGCTCT
>CAJLLN010000238.1:0-1898 GCA_905207495.1 uncultured Collinsella sp.
GCGATGTTCTTGACGCACAGGTTGGCAAAGTCGCGCAGCGTGAGGTAGCGGTTCTGCTCGCGCGCGGCACGCTCGTCGGACAGGCGCACGTACTGGCCATCGAAGACCACATCGGTGGCGTCCACATCCCACATCTGGGCGGCCTTGGCGCAAATCTTCTCGCGCAGCTCGGTCGCGGCGTTCTTGGCGGCAAGGCCCGTCACGTACGTACCCGAGCTCGCGTACGAGCCGGCGTCGAACGGCGACACATCTGTGTCCACGCCGCGCACCACGATCAGCGAGCTCTCCACGCCCAGTTCCTCGGCGGCAATCTGCGCCAGGATCGTGTCGACGCCCATGCCGTTATCGGTGGCGCCGGTGCCGATGGTAATGAAGCCGTCCTCTTCCAGGCGCATGTCGATGCCGGCGATGTCCACGTTGGAGATGCCCGAGCCCTGCATGGTGAGCGCACAGCCCAGAGCACGCACGCGGTCGCCCAGGTCGACGGCTAGTGGCTTGTCGCGCCAACCGATCATGTCCATTGCGCGTAGCAGGCAGCGGTCGAGCGCGCAGGCGTTGAGCTTCTCGTTGTAGTACTGCGGCATGATCTCGCCCTCGTGCACCATGTTCTTAAGGCGCAGGTCGGCAGGGTCCATGTGCAACATGTCGGCGAGCTCGTTGACGGCACTCTCCACGGCAAACTGGCCCTGGGTGGCACCGTAGCCGCGATACGCGCCGCCGCGGTTGGTATTGGTGTAGACGGCGTCCCAGCTAAAGCGGCTCGCCTTCACATGGTTGTAGATGGGCAGGCTCTTGTGGCCCGAAAGGCCGATCGTCGTGGTAGCGTGCTCACCGTACGCGCCGGCGTTGGACAGCGTGTGCAGATCGATGGCCGTGATGGTGCCGTCGTTCATGGCGCCCAGCTTAACGGTCATCTGCATCTGGTGGCGCGAGTTGCCCGCGGTGATGGTCTCCTCGCGGGTGTAGCAGCAGTAGCTCGGACGGCCGGTCTGCTGGGTGACGAACGCAACGAAGATCTCGCAGCAGCCCGTCTGCTTAGAGCCAAAGCCGCCACCGATGCGCGGCTTAATGACCTGCACCTGCGACTGCGGGATATCGAGCGACTGCGCGACCATGCGACGCACGTGAAAGGGCACCTGCGTGGAAGTGGTCACCGAGATACGCCCGAACGCGTCGGTCGTCGCGAAGGCGCGGAAGGTTTCCATAGGCGCGGTCTGCGTCGCCTGGCTGGTGTAGGTGCGGGTGAAGACGATGTCGCTCTGGGCGAAGGCCTCGTCCAGGTCGCCAAAGTCGCTCGTGCCGCTGCACACCAGATTGCGCGGGACATCGCCGCCCTGCGGGAACATAAAGGTCACGTCGCCCTCGGGGTGGACCACGATGTCGTTATCGAGTGCCTGGGTAAAGTCGAGCAGGGGCTCGAGCACCTCGTAGTCGACCTTGATGAGCTTGAGCGCCTTGTCGGCAGCCTCCTCGGTCTCGGCGGCGACGATCGCCACCTCCTCGTTTTGGTAACGGACGAGGTTCTCGAGAATCAGGCGGTCGTAGGGACTCGGCTGCGGATAGCTCTGGCCGGCGATGGTAAAGCGGCGCTTGGGCACGTCCTCGTAGGTGTAGACGCCCACGACGCCGGGCACCTTCAGGGCGCGCGACGTATCGATGGAGCGGATCTTGGCGCGGGCATAGGGGCTGCGCTTGAGTTTGACGATCAGGGCGCCGGCGGGCACCATGTCGCCCGTGTAGACGGGACGACCCTCGAGCAGGGCCTTCGAGTCCTTCTTGGGCTGCTTCTTGGTGATCCGCTTGTACGCGACACCGTCGGAGCTCGTCTCGTTGACGGGCAGCTCGGGCATCTCAAAGCCAACCTGCACGCCGGACTCGTTGAGGAAGCGCACAATGGC
>CAJLLN010000239.1:0-1893 GCA_905207495.1 uncultured Collinsella sp.
GTCGCCCGCGTCGGCGGCGGCGCGGTGTGCCTTGTTGACGTTAAAGACCTCGTCGTGCTTGCGCCACGGGCCGACGGACTCGCCAAAGCTCATCTTAAGGCCGGCGATAAAGCCGCCGAGCCAGCCGATCGGCGCAAACTGCACCAGCGGGAACAGCGAAAACACCCAGGTCAGCAGGACGACTGCCGCCGCACCTGCAAAATTGGCGATCCAGTAGTCGCGCTTGGTGATGACGCGCTTTTCGCACGCCCACTGGCCGCACAAAAAGCCGATGTAGATCGCAAAGAGAAAGAGCACCAGCGCGAGCACCACGAACGTCCAGCTCATGGGCGCTACTCCCCGTGATGATGGCCGCAGCAGCACTCGTGGCCGTCGTCATGGCCGTGGCCGCCGCAGCACTCGTGGTCCTCGCCATGGTGGTGGCCGCAACCGCACTCGTGGTCGTCGCCGTGCTCGCCGCAACCGCAGCCTTCCTCGTGAGCACCGTGCTCCTCGGGACGATACTGCGACCAGTCCAGACCGGCGGCGATGGCGTCGGCCTCCTCCTTGTAGAGTACCGTGATGGCCTGGGTGCCCAGCTTGGCGCCGCCAATGGCGTCGAGCATGTCGTAGAGCGTAAAGGCCACGTCGGCGCCGGGCAGCGCAAGCTCGCGGTCGTCGGCATATGCGAGCGCCAAGCGCAGGTCCTTGATGAAGTGCTCGACCATAAAGCCGGGCTTGTAGTCGCCGTCGAGCGCCTTGGGAGCCAGGCTCTCCATGGCGCCGGACTTGCCGGTGCCGCCCAGGATCATCTGGCGGGTCTTCTCCAGGTCAAGGCCGCTCAACTCGGCAAATGCCATGGCGTCTGCCATGCCGACCATGCAGGCGCCCAGCGACACCTGGTTGGCGAGCTTGGCAGCCTGGCCCTTGCCGGCGCCGTCGAAGCAGCAGATGTTGGCCGCAAAGGTGGCAAGGATGTCGCGGACCGGCGCGATGTCGCTCTCGGTAGCGCCCACGATAGCCGTGAGCGTACCGGCGATAGCGCCCGACTCGCCGCCGGTGACGGGGCAGTCAAACGCCATGCGACCAGAAACCTGGGCGGCCTCGGCAATGTCACGCGCCAGCTCGGGCGAGCTCGTGGTGAGGTCGATCAAGACCGCGCCGGGCTTAGTGCACGAGAGCAGGCCGTCGCCCGCCAGGTAGAGTTCCTCGACCTCGGAGGGATAGCCCACCATGGTAAAGACGACATCGGCGTTCGCCGCGGCATCGGCCGGCGTATCTGCCCAGACGGCGCCGCGCTCGATAAGCGCCGCCGCCTTGGACTTGGTGCGGTTGTTGACCGTGACGGAATAGCCGGCGTCCAGAATGTGGCCGGCGATGGGGGCACCCATGATTCCGGTGCCAATGAATGCGACGGAGAGCTTGTTTGCCATGAAACCTTTCCTTTTGGGTTGGGTGTTGTTACCAGGTTGAATACTCGGTGCCAGCGTTTGGGCTGTGAGTCGAGGGCGATTACGGACGCAGCGCTTGCCTACTGACCGCGCACGCGGCGGGCGATACGGTCGGAAAGCGACGCCTTGTCGGCGCGGTTCTTACCCCAAAACGCGCAGCCCACCATGCCGGGGCCCACGTGCGAGCCGATGGTGGGACCCACGGAGCCGCGAATGATCGTGACGTCGGCGCAACCCTCCTCCTTGCGGATGGCGGCTTCGAGCCAGTCACCATCCTTTTCGGCATCGGCCGTCATGATGGCGATGGGCATGGTGCGATCGGGCACGTAGTTCTCGCGGAACGACTTGAGGATGGACTTGAGCGCCTTCTTGCGGCCGCGGTTGACGCCGATCAGCGACAGCGAGCCGGCCAGGTCGTAGGAGAGCTCGGGCTTGACGTCGAGCTTTGCCGTGAGCTGCGCCG
>CAJLLN010000240.1:0-1888 GCA_905207495.1 uncultured Collinsella sp.
TCGGCGCCCTTCCGAGCCTGCAGGCCTGCGCCTCGGCTGGTCAGTGCATCATCTCGTCGGCCTACGACGAGGAGTTCCATGCGCGCGACCTGCTCACCTCGCTCGTGCTGCTCACGCGTCACGACACGGCGCGTCGCACGTCCTACCTGCACGCGCGCGACGCCCTGCTGCGTCTGGTGGAGCTGGGCGTGGTGCCGGTCGTCAACGAGAACGACACCGTTACCGTCGACGAGATCAAGTTTGGCGACAACGACACGCTGGCGGCACTCGTGAGCTGCCTGGTTTCCGCCGACCTGTGCGTGACGCTGTCCGACATCGACGGCCTCTACACCGCCAATCCGCACGAGGATCCGACGGCCGAGTTTGTCCCGGTCGTGCATAAGATCGATGCCAAGATCATTGCCTCGGCGGGTGATTCTTCGACCTCGGTGGGTACGGGCGGCATGATCACCAAGATTCGCGCGAGCCGCATCCTGATGACGGCGGGCATTCAGAGCGTGATTTGCTCGGGCGAGGAGCCCGATGCCCTCGTGCGTCTCGCCCGCGGCGAGAGCGTGGGAACCCTGTTCGATCCGCCGGCGGAGCGCCTGGACATCGCACCCCGCAAACTGTGGATCGCGCTGGGCGACAAGGCCCACGGCTCGGTGACGGTTGATGACGGTGCTGCGAAGGCGCTGGTCAGCCGTGGCTCTTCCCTGCTTGCGGTGGGTATTCGCGAGGTCGATGGCCAGTTTGCCGAGGGCGATGTGCTCGATGTGTGCGATCCGAGCGGTATGGTCGTCGCCCGCGGTATCGCCGAGGCCGATTCGGACGTGCTGGAGCTTGCAGCCGGCCGCCGCCAGGACCAGATCGCCAGCAACCGCCTGCTCGCTAACCTGGCCGAGAAGCCGGCGATACACAGGGATAACTTGATCGTATTTGCATAAAGAAAGACAGCGCTGCGGATCGTTTCCCGCAGCGCTGTCTTTCTCGTGCCGGCACTTGGGGACGTTCCTTATGTGCCGGCACTTTGGGACACTCCTTCGCTAGAAGATCCGGCGCAGGTCTCCGCGGTTGAGGGCTTCGTCGAAGAGGTGCTTGAATACCACGCTGCCGTGCAGGCCGTCGTGCTCGAACTCGTTGGTTACCCAGGCGTGCGAGTTGCCCACGCGGCTGAGCGTGTCGAGCTGCATACCCGAATCGACGTACATGTCGTCGAAATACACCGCGGCCTGGAGTGGCACCTCGTTGCATGCCAAACGCTGCGGGTCGTAGATCTTGTCCCAGCTTGTGTCTTCCATCAGCAGGTCCATCGCGGGCTTGAAGGGCTTAAGTTCGGGCATCTGCTCGAACATCCACGGGAACATGGCCTCGCCGGTAAACATGAGCGGGCGCGCGAGCGTGTCGAACTCGGCGCGGTGTGCCTTTTCCTCTGCCGCGGCCCAGCGAATGGGCATGGTGTCGCCATCGGCGTAGATGAACTCTTGCAGCGTCCAGTACAGAGGATTCGTGCGCGTGTTGGTGCGCTCGAAAGCGCGCATCAAAAAGCTATCGGATACTGAGGCACCGCAGCTCAGCGTGCCGTCGCCGTCAACAAACGCATGGTCGATAATCCAGTGCATGCGCTCAAAGCTCGGCTTCATGCCAAAGTCGCTGCCCATGAGCTGAAGGCGCTCGACCGTCATCGGCGAGCCGTCGGGTAGCACGGGCTTTTGCTCTTCGATAGCATCGGCCAGGGCCGCCACACGCTCGACGTCGGCGGGGTAGCGGTCATAATACTGCTGAGTCTTGGCTTCCATGCGCGGGAAGGTGTGCGCGTAGACCTCGCTGGCGCTCGCCGGGACGTGGGGGATGCCACCGCAGGTAAAGCTCGCCGCCACGCCCTCGGGGAAGAGCGACAGGTAGCTCA
>CAJLLN010000241.1:0-1876 GCA_905207495.1 uncultured Collinsella sp.
ACCGCCACACGGTCGCCCACGGCGGGCAGCAGCACCTCGTCCTCGCCGCGCGACTTGGCAAATCCTACGGCGTGCTCGGCACGGAACGTATCAGTGGCAGTCGCCACCAGTGGAAACCCGCGGTCCAGGCGCACCACGGCGCCCAGCTGCATCTGCTCTGGCTGCTCGGCTTGCGCGCAAAAATCATCGAAGGCTGCCTGTTGAGCGGCATCGACCGGCAGATCGTCGAACGCCGGAACATCCTGTAGCGCATCGAGCCCCGGTACGCTCGCCAACAACTCCTCGGCGGACGCAGGGGCTTCGGTCGCAAGCTTCCGACGACGGTCACGCTTAGCCCGCGCCCCCGTCGTCTTTTTCTTCGCCTTAGCCTTAGCCTTGCCCACAAGCGCCTCCCAGCACAAAACCACACAACTGAGCAGGTATTTTAAATCAAAAAGAGCTGGCCGGGCAAAGCCCGACCAGCTCACAAACTTTCCCTCAGCCCTTTTCATCCGCACGGGAGAAAAGCCAGCAAGGATACCGCAGGGCCCGCCCGCCGGGAGGGGTTTCCTAAGGGCACATCCCGCAGCCGCAAAGCGGCGAGGACGTGCCCGTGGAAACCCCGCAGGCGGTCGGGCCCGGACAGGAACGTTACTCTTTTTCGACCGCGCGCATGATCGCCTTGTAGATCTCCATCAGCGGGATGATCAGGAAGGCAAGGCCCAGGGCAGCTACAACGCCCTTGAGCTCAAGCGTCACAGGGCCAAAGAACATCTCGGCAAGCGTCGGCTGCACGGTCACGATCACCGTCAGCACCAGTGCCAGCGCGGCGGAAGCCCACAGCCACTTGTTCTGCTTCTTCATGGTGAACAGCGACGCACGACGGCTGCGCATATTGAAGCAGTGGAAAATCTCGACCATGTTGAGCGTGATGAACGCCATCATCACGCCTTCCTCGTCGGCATTGCCGGCGATCATATCGGCGATGTGGATGTAGCCCATGTCAAAGTACACGCCCACAAAGAAGCTCGCCAGCACCAGCACGGTGATGATTAGACCCTGGACCACGCAGTCCAGGCCCATGTGACCGGCAAAGACACCGTCCTTGGCGTTGCGCGGCTTGCGCTTCATGATGTCACCCTCGGCATCCTCCATGCCCAGCGCGAGCGCGGGGAAGCAGTCGGTGACCAGGTTCACCCACAGCAGCTGCACCGGCTGGAAGATGGTAAAGCCAATGAGCGTGGCGATAAACACCGAGAACACCTCAGCAAGGTTGGCCGAAAGCAGGAACTGGATGACCTTGCGGATGTTGTCGTAGATGCGACGGCCCTCTTCGCAGGCACCGATGATGGTGGCGAAGTTGTCGTCGGCAAGCACCATGTCGGCAACGTTCTTGGTGACGTCGGTGCCGGTGATGCCCATACCGACGCCGATGTCGGCGCGCTTGATGGACGGGGCGTCGTTGACGCCGTCGCCGGTCATGGCGACGATCTGGTCGCGCGACTTCCAGGCCTCGACGATGCGTGTCTTGTGCTCGGGCTGGACGCGGGCGTACACGCCGTAGTCCTCGATGTGCGCGTCGAGTTCCTCGTCGCTCATGCGATCGAGGTCGGCACCGGTGATGGCATGGCTGCGATCGGTGACGATGCCCAGCTGCTTGGCGATGGCCACGGCGGTGTCGATGTGGTCGCCCGTGATCATGACGGTGCGGATACCGGCGTCATGCGCCTCGCGGATGGCGTCGGCGACCTCGGGGCGGACAGGGTCAATCATGCCAGACAGGCCGCAGAAGACCAGGTCATGCTCGAGCGCGGCGGGACTGCAGTCGACCGGGACCTCGGTGTAGGTGCGGCTTGCCAGCGCCAGCACGCGCAGGGCCTCGTCGGCCATGGCCTTG
>CAJLLN010000242.1:0-1873 GCA_905207495.1 uncultured Collinsella sp.
ATTGGTCAATCTCGGCCGACTATATTTGGCTAAATTATTCCGGCGCTAACAGAGGCTTACCTGCAAAATATAGCGGTTGCCCTCGTCATGGCCAAAGACGTCGTTGCAGTGCTTGAGATTGTCGATATCGATGTACGCCATGGTAACGGGGGTGTCCTGCTCCCAGAGCTCCTCGAGGGAACGGGCAAAACCGCCGCGGTTGCCAAGTCCGGTAAGCTGGTCGGTGAAGGCGGTCCTAATCAGATCATCCTGACGCTCGAGAAGGTCGCGGACGGTCTTTTCGAGCGTTTCGGTGTAATTGCTGACAGTATCCATGTCGTAAGCGGCTTTCTGGGGTCGGGCGAATTGCGTCGGGCGAGCTCGTTGTGCACACGCGTTGTTGTTCGGCGCTTTGCGTGTATCCAGGCCCCCGCCTCGCTGCGTTGTTGGGTTAATTTACCGGCTAATGTTCGCTGTTGATAACTGCTGAGTAGTATAAACAACAGTGCAGAATTATATATGGGTGCACATGCTGTGGGCGGCTATTATTCGACAAACGGTAGCGCGACGATGCGATGTCCGATAAAAATGCGACTGGGGTGGTATATGTTGACGGGTATACTTGTTCCGGTTTTAAACGCAGGAACGGAGATGGTCGCATGGCACAGCCGGATACGACGCGCACGGTGGGGCTCGCGCTCGAGGGAGGCGGCTACCGCGGTATGTATACGGCGGGCGTGCTCGACGTTTGGATGGAGCACGGTTTGACCTGCGACCATATGGTGGGTGTCTCGGCGGGCGCGGCGTTTGGCTACAACTTTAAATCGCGGCAGATCGGACGCGCCATTCGCTACAACAAGGCCTATTGTGCCGACAAGCGCTATGCGGGTGTAGCAAGCTGGCTGCGGACCGGCGATATGTTCAATGCCGATTTTGCCTATCACGAGGTGCCCATCGAGCGCGATCCCATCGATTTGGAGACATATCGCGCCTGCCCCATGCGGTTTACGTGCGTGTGTACCGATATCGAGACGGGCAAGGCCGTCTACCACGACCTGCCCTATGGCGACGAGAGGGATATCGAGTGGATTCGGGCGTCATCGGCGATTCCCGTGGCGACGCGTCCCGTTGCTATTGACGGGCATAAGTATCTGGATGGTGGCGTGGCTGATTCTATTCCCAGTGCATGGCTGTTTGCGCAGGGGTATGACCGCAATATCGTGGTACTCACGCAGCCGGCGGGCTTTGTGAAGCAGCCCAACAGCGTGATGCCCATGCTGCGTCGCGTGTTCCGTCACTACCCGGAGTTTGTCGCAGCGCTTGAGCATCGGCATGAGGTCTACAATGCCACGCTCGATGACCTGGCACGTCGTGAGGCCGCCGGCGAGGTCTTTGTGGTGCGGCCGAGCGAATCGGTGAAGGTGCCGTCACTATGCCGCGAGCCCGATGAGCTCGAGCGCATCTATCAGATCGGCCGCCACGATGCAGAGGTGACCTTACCGGCGTTGGAAGCGTACCTGGCGGGGTAAGGGTCGCATGCGGAAAGCGCATCTCGGAATGGAGGTCCAAACTGGGATGCGCTTTCCGTTATTGAAGATATGAGGCTGCGGAGCAATTGCTCGGCCTGAGCTTATGCCTGCTGCCAGGTTTCGACGAGCTCCTTGGCTGCGGCGTGGGGGTCATCGGCGCTGCAGACGGCGCTCACCACAAAGAAGCCGTCGACGCCGGTGGCCTTGAGCTGCGGCAGGTCGGCTGTCTTGACGCCGCCGCCCACCACGATGGGCACGGGGCTTGCCGCGTGGAGTGCGGCCAGGTCCTCAAAGCTCTTGGTGATGATGGAGCCGTCGGCTGCGCGTCCGCAGTCGCGCTTGGTCTCGGTCTCGTGGAGCGGGCC
>CAJLLN010000243.1:0-1861 GCA_905207495.1 uncultured Collinsella sp.
GGACAGCAGCGCCTCGCTTCCGAACGCCCGGTATACCCACTGCCATTCTCTCACGGTCTCGCGGGGGACGGACAGGGCCTCGGCCGCCGGCTTGCAGCCGACGCCGGCGTCGAAGAGCTCGACGGCCCGCCTCCTGGACTCCAGGTCGTGCTTCACCCTGAGGTCTATACTCATGGAAAACCTCCCATTTCCCGATGTCCAAGAAATGGGAGGCAGTTCACTGTCCCCTTTGTGGTGGTTTAGGGCTCCCAGGGGCAGGGGGCTTCGATGTGGATGTGCTCGCCGGTAACGGGATGCGTAAAGGACACGCTGTGGGCGTGGAGCATCAATCCACAGGGGCGAGCAGTGCCGTACAGGTCGTCGCCGACCAGGGGGTGATGCTCGCTGGCCAGGTGGACGCGAATCTGATGCTTGCGGCCGGTGAGCAGCTCGACATCGATATACGAACGCGTGGGCAGACCTCGGCGGCTCTTAAGGCGCTTGAGCACCTTCACGCGCGTCTGCGACGGCTTGCCGCTGGCGCCGACGCGCATCTTGCGGCTGTCGTGGCGGTCGCGGGCGATGGGCTTGTCGATGAGCTTCTCGTTCCAGTCGATCTTGCCCTCGGCCAGCGCCAGATAGTGCTTTTCGAAGGCGTGGTCTTTCACCATCTGGTCAAAGGCGGGCTGCGTCTGCTTGTCGAGCGAGAACAGCACCACGCCGGTGGTGTTGCGGTCCAGGCGGTTGAGCGGCTGCATGTCGGTCGCGGCAAAGCCGTCGCCCATCGCCAGCAAAAGGTCGCTGGCGTAGTCGGTAAGTGTGCGCTCACCGGTGCCGTCGCCGTGGACGATCATGCCGGCGGGCTTATCGATGGCCATGAGCCAGGCGTCGCAGTAGAGGACTTGAGGTTCTTCGTTCACGTGTAAGCCTTTCGGTTAGCTAATTCCCACAAACATGCAGCCCGAGGTGGCGCCGCGCAGGCGGGCAGCGGGCTTGCGACCTGCCTGAGCTGCCTCAATGGCGCGGCGGACACGAGCAACGGCACGGCCAATCTCATCGGCTTCGAGCAAGGTTCCGTCAACCATAAGACGGCGCACGCCGGCATCGAGCAGCTGCGGAACCTGCGGCGTGAGGTCGATAGGGTAGGCATCGTACAGGCGTGAGCGGCCGTGGATGTCGGTACGCACGGGCATGACCTTGCCGTCGATATTCATGAGCGACAGCTTGCGGACGCGCAGGCGGCAGCTGGCACAATCGTGGATACAACCGTTGGCCACCTGCAGGATGCAGTGCTCGCTCGTCATAACGCGCGGGCGGCCGAACACGGTGATGCCCAGGGCTGCGGGCGCGGAGGTGCCAAGCGAGATAATCTCGTCGAGCGTGATCTCGGGCGAAAGCCAAAACGCGCCGGCCCCGCGCTCGGCAAGTGCCTCCATGCAAGGCGTGTTGTGCACGGGCAGGCAGGATCGGATCTCAGCCGTGGCGCCGGTCTGCGCGGCAGTAGCAAGCTCGGAGATATTGCCGACGGCGACAATCGCTCCAGCCTGTATCCACGGGTCGACACGTACGTGGTCAACGGCGCGGCAGACCTCATCGAGCACGGGTACGATGCCCTGCTCAAACGCATCGGCGGGGGAGAGTTCGGCCGCATCGAGCGCGTCGGTGGTCATGTAGATGCGCGTTGCGCCCTCGGCGCAAGCGGCCTCGGCGGCCTCGAGCGAGGTGACGGCGGCGCAGATCTGTGGCTCATCGCGGTAGTGTGCGGGCATGGGGCGCGTACATTTGTCGAGCACCGGCAACTCGAGCGTTTTCGCGCGCTCCTCGTAGGGTGCCAGAATGGCCTCTTCCAGCGCCTTGCAAGCGGCGGCGCGCACCTTATGTA
>CAJLLN010000244.1:0-1860 GCA_905207495.1 uncultured Collinsella sp.
GCCGATGCCCTGGCCTGCGCAGCCGAAGTCGCCGATGCGCTGGAGCTGTAAAGTAGTCATTTAAGAACGTCCCCAATGACTAGTCATTTTTTGTCTAGTCGTTGGGGACACTCTTTGCGATCGATTTGCTCGTTTGCCGACGTACGGGTGTTCATTTGTCGACTTCTTGGGCCGTGGTCACCTGTTGTTTCTGTGGCGGCTGCGGGCATATGGCTCAAAAGGGCGGGTTGGCTGTCTATGTCTACCTGCGGTTTCTTTGCGGTGCGCTCATTCGGTCAAGCTTTTCGTCAAGTGTTTGGTCAGCATCTGGTTTGCAGCCGGAGGCCTATTTTGCCCGCGCTGGTCGTGGCCGACCACCCTCCTCGTAAGCTCAAATTGAGGTCTATCAGTTTGAGGAGGATGCCATGACTGACCACGCTTTAGACCGAGCGCAGCTAGCCGAAGCCGTCGGCAACGATATTGCCGACATGGCCCATTTTTGGATGCTGCGGAAGTTCCAGTTTTTGGAGCCGGCGCGCGAACAGTTCGAGATTATTGTCGACCCGTGGCTCAGCTATTGCACCGAGCCTTCGCAAAACGAAATCATGGCCTACAACATGGCATTTACCGATTGGCTGCTCTTCGAGCGCCCCTATCGCCATGGCAAGACGCTGCTCGAGCTGTATGTTGACGAGCCGCCGGCATCGCTTTTGCCTGCCTCGCTCAAGCGGCTCGAGCAGGTACGCGACACGCAGTATTTCTCGCGCTTTGGCATTTTGGACAAGGATCCTGCGACTGGTATGGTCGCGCTGAAGGACACGCGCACCGACCGTCGCTTTGATGTCTACGACCCGCATATCGTGCAAAAGGAGCATTGGAGCGACGGAGCGATTGCGGTGCGCCTCGCCTGCGTCGACGATGTCTGGCTGACGGCGGGACAACTCTATCTGTATGACATCGCACGCCTGAGTGACACGGCGGTCGATGGGCCTGGTGCGGTGCATCCGGAGGACCTGCAGGATGGCTTTGACACCTCGTGCATCAGTTTCTTCTTGCGTCTGGTCCGCGACATCATGGGCGCCCAGGGGCGGTACGTAAAGTCGCTCAACATCTACGAGCAGGAGTGGGAGTAGGGGGTGTGACTGGTGTCGCTCTGCTGCCCTGACTTTGTCTCAATCTGTAACGTTTGGCGGCTGTTTGGGCCCGTAACTGTTACAGATCGAGACATTTCCCTGGTGTCGCTGGGGTGGGACTGCAACGTATTCCGTCCCCCACATCCCCTCTTCCCTCCGTTAACCGATATGCTCGACTTTAGGTCGCTGCATTAGGTGATAATGGACAAATGTTCAAGTTAATCGTGAGGGAGGAGCTCGATATGGCGTCTGCCGATCGTTCCACGTTGTTTATCAATGCGACCGTCCTGGATGGTTCGGAACATATGGAGCCGCAACCCGATATGGCCGTGACTGTTGAGCGCGGCGTCATCACCTGGATGGGGCCGAGTGCTGTGGCGCAGGCGCCCGCGGGTGCCGAGGTTATCGACCTGGGTGGTGCGTATCTCATGCCCGGTCTCATCAATATGCACGTGCACCTGTGCGGTTCGGGCAAGCCGGTTTCGGCGGGCGATGCGGGTGCGTTGATGAAGAAGCTCGATAACCCCGTGGGGCGCGCCATCGTGCGCCATATTCTTAAGGGCAGCGCCCAACAACAACTGGCAAGCGGCGTGACCACGGTGCGCGGCGCGGGCGACCCACTGTTTGCCGATCTGGCCGTGCGCGATGCTATCGATGCCGGCAAGTATCAAGGTCCTCGCCTGGTGGCGCCGGGAACGGGCGTCACGGTTCCGGGCGGCCATGGTGCGGGCTTGTTCGCCCAGGTGGC
>CAJLLN010000245.1:0-1852 GCA_905207495.1 uncultured Collinsella sp.
CGCATCCTCGGACTGGCGCATGATCGAGCGCGCGTCGTCCACCAGCAGCGCGCCGGCCGGCGTCACCTTGACGCCCGAGTGCGAGCGTTCGAACAGCGTGATGCTGAACTCGGCCTCGAAGCCCGACACCTGCTTGACGAGCGCCGGGGTCGACACGCGCAATTTTGCCGCTGCACGCGAAAAGCTTCCCAGCTCCGCGGCGGCCGATATGGCCTTAAGTCGTCGATCGTACACGTCAATCTCCCGTTTTCGCGCCCGTGGCCACATGGTGCCACAGGGAGGGGTTGTTTTCGCAGGTCACGCGCTCAGTTAAGCATAAACTGCATCGCACAGTGTAAACCTGCGGTTAACGCCATTCTAACAAATATGCAATTCACCTGCGCAAATGCAAAGCATACGATAACCTGCGAAAACCACGTGGGTCGATTAATGGGAACGGCCCACCGGGAGGCACAAGAAGGGAAGTTCCTATGAGCAACTGGCTTAAGCTCGAGGGCGATGTCTGCGCCGTGACCGGCGCACTCGGCGGTATGGGCGTCGAGATTTGCCGCGAGTTCGCCCGCAACGGCGCCAACGTCGTCCTGCTCGATCTGGACGAGGAAAAGGTCAAGGCCGCAGCCGCCGACCTCGCCGCCGAGTTTGGCATCCACGCCGAGGGCTACAAGATGAACGCCACCGACGAGGCCGAGGTTCAGGCCGCCGTCGACGCCACCATCGCCGACTTCGGTCGCGTCGACGTCCTCGTCAACACCGCCGGTATCCTGCGTTTCGCAGCCATGGAAGACCTGCCGCTGAGCGACTGGGAGCAGGTGCTCAACGTCAACCTCACCGGCTACTTCATCACCTCGCAGCGCTTTGGTCGCGAGATGATCAAGGCCGGCCAGGGTCGCCTGGTGCACATCTCGACCGTTGCCAGCCACTCCCCCGAGACGTTCTCGGGCGTGTACAGCTCCACCAAGGCCGGCGTCAACATGATGTCCAAGATGCTCGCCGCCGAGTGGGGCCCCTACGGCGTGCGCTCCAACTGCGTCGAGCCCTGCTTCGTTAAGACCCCGATGTCGGCCAATTTCTACGCCGACCCCAAGGTCGAAAAGAGCCGCAGCCGCCTAATCGCCACGCGCCGCATCGGCGAGGTCAGCGATATCGCCAACGCCGTCATGTTCCTGGCGTCCAGGCGCTCGGACTTTACCACCGGCGACGCCATCAAGGTCGACGGCGGCTTCTCCAACATGATGGGCGACCTCACCGCCAAGCCCGGCGGCCGTCGCGCCTATGCCGACAACTACCTTAAGAGCAAGGGCGTCGAGCTTTGGTCCGACGAGTCCGGCGTCGCTAAGCCGACTGACCAGTAAACCAACCTGACAGGGAGGACCCGCGGATACGCCCGCTCCTCCCCCGCATCGATCAGAAAGAGTCCAATGGCTTCCACCAACTCCAACAAGGGTCGCGCCGTCGTGCTTTCCGCCGCGTGCGTCACCATGTTCTTCATCAGCTCCATCGCGCTGTATTCCGTCGTGAGCAAGAACCTGCTCGCCGTCTACCCCGAGTGGTCCAGCGCTCTTACCTGGGCCTTCCCGGTCTTTCAGACCATCATGGCCGTGACGGGCATCTTCGCCGGCCGCATCTCCGATAAGATCGGCCCGCGCAACGTCGTGATCGCCGCCGCCGTGTGCTACGGCCTGGGCTGGTTCATGTCCGGTACCGTCACCGAGCCGTGGCAGTTCTACCTGTGGTTCTCGCTCGTCGCCGCCATCGGCAACGGCCTGGGCTACAACCCCGCGCTCACCACCGGCCAAAAGTGGTTCATTGACAAGAAGGGCCTCGCCTCCGGTATTACGCTCGCCGCTTCGAC
>CAJLLN010000246.1:0-1851 GCA_905207495.1 uncultured Collinsella sp.
CTCGTGGCGGTGGGATAGCAACCGGCGCAGGCAACCAGCACGGACTTGCCGCCAGCATAATCGGATGCGGCGGTCTCCAAGTCCCGACAGAACAGCTCGGGCAGACCAAAAGCACGCGTCTTGAGCAGCTCGGGGCTCGTGTGCTCGGCGGCATACCATGTCTCAAAGACAGACGCGTCGCTCAGACGGTAATCGGCCGAAAGATCAAAGCAGGAGACGCCCGATGCAAGCAGCGCGGGCACCTGTGCCATGGCAGCCGTATGCGGCACGGCCAAGAAGACGGCGTCGCAGGATTTAAGCTCGGGCGCGCCATGCGTGGTGAAAACCAGATCGCTCACGCCAGCAAAGCTCGGATACACCGCGGACAGCGGCTGGCCGGCATCAGCGTTGGACGTAATGGCAACAAGTTCAAACTCGGGATGGCCGAGCACGAGGCGAATGAGTTCGGCGCCGGCATATCCAGCCGCGCCGACGATTCCAACCTTCAATGACATATCAGACTCCTTGTCTGCGATTTATGCACCGATGCGCATTTCGCAGCGGTCGTTATGAAGTGAGTTGAAACTTTAGCACCAAAAGATGCATGAACACGTAAATGGCTTGCATATTCATGCATTGAAACATTCCCGACACATTCGCTTGAAGGAATTGACAAATGGAGCGGGCCCCGTATTGACCGGCGCTCCTAACGGCGCCGGGCAATACGGGGCCCGCCCATGCGAAAACCAAGTTGTTAGGATGAGCCAGCTGGCTAGAGCTCGACCGGCACCCATTCGTCGTGATTGCAGATAAAAGCCTCGGGATCCTCGACACTAAAGAAGACGAGCGTGGGGTCGTTAGGCCCCTCATAGTGCTCGCCCAGGCGCTCTAGATGCTTCCACCCGGCTTCGCGCATTTCGCTCGAAGCCCGGTCATCCAAGCCGGCACGCCCGCGCAAGATGAGCCAGCCATGGCCCGGCCACCAACTCGTGGCCTCAAAGCGCTGGTTTTGCAGCAGCTCTTGCCACACATCTTTGGTGCGCGCTGTTACAAACCACAGCTTGCCGTCCTGGATCTGCGCAAACGAAAACGGACGCACATGCGGCTGTCCGTCAACGCTCGTCGCCAAATACCATGCCGGCACCGACGTCAGATACTCCAACACCGTATTCAATCCGTCCATGTGTCCTCCTGTACCAGCTAGTTTGTGAGCCTGGTTGTGCGAGCTAGAGCTCCAGGCGCTCCTCGCTGCCGTCGATATCACAGAAGCGCGCGGCAATGTTGCGGACCGAAAAGAAAGCAAGGCGGCCGTCGTTGGCACTCTCGTGTTCCTCGCCAATGCCCACCATGTGCTTAAAACCCGCTTGACGCACCTTGTCGCTCGCAACTGCGTCGTCCTCAAGTGCGGCTTCGCCGGTCAATACGATCCAACATTCCCCCGGCTTCCAGCCCGAGAGCTCAAACTTGGGATTCGCGCTCAGCTCCGCCCACACATCTTTGTCGCGCGACGTACAAAACCACAGTTTACCGTCATCGACCATGGCAAACGAAAACGGCCTCGCGCGAGGCTGATACCCGTCGGCTACATCGGTCGTGGCCAGATACCACGCCGGAATGCGCCTGAGATACGAACAGGCGCGCTCAAGCTGAGCCGTGCGGTCGTTGTCGGTCATAGGGACCCCTTTCTTGCGCTCGAATCGCGCCTAAACAAGTTGAAGATTGATGACGATGACGCAGATGAGCAGCAACGCCGTCACCACCGCCGCCAACGCATCGCCGCGGCCAAATGCAAGCGCATGCAGGCGCGTGCGGCCCTGCTCGCCGTGATAGCAGCGTGCATCCATGGCGGCAGACAGTGTCTCGGCATGGCGG
>CAJLLN010000247.1:0-1834 GCA_905207495.1 uncultured Collinsella sp.
CCTTCTGGTCGCGCCCTTGAAGTTGAACGTCAGATTGTCCAAATGCGGCCCGCGCGGCGTCGAGCCGTTACGCGGTTTGGTAAAACCGCGTAACTATTAAGGCCGCTGGCCCATGCCACCCTCGAGGGTGACGGTCTCGCCGTTCATGTACTTAAAGTCGGGGCCGCAGAGCTGAACGACCACGCGGCCGATCTCCTTCTCGACGTCGCCGTAGTGGCCCGCCGGCGGCATGTGAACGTTGGCCTTGAACGCCTCGGGATAGGCATCCTGGAAGTTCTCGAGCGCAGCAGTCCAGGCAAGCGGGCACACGATGTTGACGTTGATGCCGTCCTTGCCCCACTCGTTGGCGGCAACGCGGGTCAGGCCACGGATGCCCTCCTTGGCAGCGGCATAGCTGCACTGGCCATAGTTGCCAAACAGGCCGGCACCCGAAGCAAAGTTGACCACGGAGCCCTTGGTCTCCTTCAGGTGCGGATAGGCCTTCTGCATGTACAGGTAGGTGGCATACAGGCCAGAGTAAATGGCCAGGTTAAACTGGTCCATGGTGTGGTCGGCGATGGTCACACCCGAGGCGCTGGCCTGAGCGTTGTTGACGACGGCGTCAATGCGACCGAACTCCTCAATCGCCTTGTCGATAACGTTCTGCACGACGGCCTCGTTGTCCTGACCGGCAGAAACATCGGCCTGAACAGGCAGAACTTTGACGCCGTACTCAGCCTCAAGAGACTCCTTGGCAGCCTCGAGCTTAGCAACGTTACGACCGGTGATGACGAGGTTCGCGCCCTCCTTGGCAAAAGCGATATCGATGCCGTAGCCGATGGAGCCAGCAGAGCCGTCTTTGAGCGTGGCCTTGCCGCCACCGGTGACGATCACGGTCTTACCAGTGAAAAGTCCCATACGAAGTCCTTTCAAAATCGCGACGGGCACGCCCGCCGACTGCGCGCATCCAAAATAAACGCGCCAAAAGCTGATATGCAACTTTAGCTTCTTCAAGTGAGAAATAAAGCGCATGGCAGGCGAACGGCATAACGTCTTTCGGCGAAGGGAATGTCAAGTGCAAATTGGATAGAGCGGCCGAGTTTTTGCTATCGACGCGAGTCATCGAACACGTTTTGTAACTTTGCTGCGGCGCGCGGGATGTCGGCGCGAGACTTTATCATAGGGTGACAAACAACGATGAGGAGCACATGCCTATGACAGACGAGCTGGACCCCCAGACTCAACAGCATATTGATGATTCCGCAGACACCATTGACGACTGCGATACTTCTACCAGCAGCGATGGCGGCATTGATGCCGCTGTCGAGGAGGCTCCTGCCGCCGCAGACGAGGCCGCAGACGCAAATGTCACCGCAGAGCAAGACAAAGAAGAGCAGCTAGAGCAGCCGGACCCGAGCGATACTGAGCCCAAGGCTGAGAACGCTCCGCAAGCAACAGGACCCATCGAGGTGTCTTCGGAAGAAGAGCTCGACGCCGTCATGGACTCCATGATGGATGCCGTCAAAGCGATGAAGAACGCTGTCGCCGATGCCGATGTCGACGCCGAGGAAGAGGAAGCCGCCGAGGCCGCCTCGACGTTTGTGCCCGGCGAGACCCCGGTTGCCGACCAGGGCAGCACCATGCCCTCGTTCCTGCAGCTCGAGCCCCCCACAATCGGCGCCGACGCGGTCGACCCGCACGCAGCGGGCTTTTCCGTGATCGAAGGCGGCACCGGCAATATCGCCGCGCCGCAGACTGCCGATACGAATGCCGCCAAGGCCGCGAACCCGACCACCTCGCATGCTCCCGCCACGAGCCGCGACCTGGGGAGCGCCGTCTCAAACACCGCTAACGC
>CAJLLN010000248.1:0-1818 GCA_905207495.1 uncultured Collinsella sp.
GGCGCGCACGAGCTCGGCGGTCTGGAAGCGGTCGCTCGGCAGATACACGCGCATGTTGGGAATCGCGCTCATGGCGGCGATATCCTGCGCGGAGTGGTGGCTCATACCCAGGGCGCCGTAGGACACGCCGCCCGAGATGCCGATGAGTTTGACGTTGGTGTTGGAGTACGAGACGTCGACCTTGCACTGCTCATACGAGCGCGTGGTCACAAAGGATGCCGGCGAGGCGGCCCAGGCCTTCTTGCCGCACGAAGCCATGCCGGCGGCGATGCTCACCAGGTCCTGCTCGGCGATGCCGACCTCAACGGACTGCTGGGGATACTGATCAAAGAACGGCGTGAGCGACGCGGAGCCACGGGAGTCGGAGCACAAGACGACGATGTCTTTATCGGTCTTCGCGGCCTCGAGCAGCGTGTCGCAGATAACCTTGCGATTGGCGATCCTGTTAGCCATTGATGGCCTCCTTATGGGCAGCGAAATCGGCGATGATCTGGGCATATTCCTCATCGTTGGGCAGGTGATGATGCCAGCTGGCCTTGTCCTCCATAACGGGCGAGCCGTAGCCCTTCACCGTGTTGAGGATGATGACCGTGGGCTTACCCTTGGTCTCGGCGGCAAGCGTCAGCGCAGCGTCGATGGCCTGGACGTCGTTGCCCGGAATGGACAGCACGTTCCAGCCGAAGGCTACCCAGCGCTCCTCCTGCGAATCCTGCTTCATAACGTCCTCGGTGCTGCCGCTGATCTGCAAGCGGTTGCGGTCCACGAGCGCGCACAGGTTATCGAGCTGGTAGTTGCCGCCGCTCATGGCGCCCTCCCAGACCGAGCCCTCGGCAAGCTCGCCGTCGCCCATGATGGTGTAGACGCGGTAGTCGCGGCCGTCCATCTTGCCGGCGAGCGCCATGCCCACGGCCACGGGCAGGCCGTGGCCCAGCGAGCCCGAGTTCATCTCGATGCCCTTGAGCTTGTTGTTGGGGTGGCCGATGTAGGGGCTGCCGAACTTGGAGAAGCGGGCCTTGACGTCGTCGAGGTCAAGATAGCCCTCGTGGCAGAGCACCGCATAGTAGGCTTCCATGGCGTGGCCCTTGGAAAGCACGAAACGATCGCGGCTGGGATCGTCGGCGGTCTCGGGCGAAATGTTGAGGTGGTTGGCGTAGAGGGTCATGAGGGCGTCGATGACCGACATGTCGCCGCCGATGTGGCCGCCAGCGCCAGCCATGATGATATCGACGCAATCGCGGCGAAGGTCCCAACGCAGGGACTCAAGCTCTTCGATAGTTGCCACGAAAAACTCCTTTCAGGGAATTTCTAAAGTCAGAGCCACCGCGTTTCCACAGTGCCCAAGATTGCGGTGAAAGAGGAGCGCCGCGTACTTTGGTACGCAAGCGACGGCTTGAACCGCAAGGTTGGGTGCTGTGGTAGCGCGCCGGCTCGTTGCTACAAAGTAGGCACGACCCTACTCACCGCGCAGGTAAGCTTTAACGTCCTGCTCAATAGGGTCGTATAGGTCGGGGGCAATGCCGAGGTACTTGCACGCCTCGTAGAGCACCGGCACCACGTTGGCGTGAATAGCGACGCAGTGGTGGATGTAGGGACCCTCGACGATCTTGGCCTCGAGGCGCTTGAGGTTCTCGACCTCGACCCACAGATAGGTGCCCATGCCGGCCGGGCCGTCGATGCCGCGGGCGTTGCCCAGCAGCAGCGAGTACTCGCCGTTGTCGCCGTCAAAGCGGGCAAGGGTGAGGTCACCGTGCTTGGCCTCGGCCGTCAGCGCACCGGGGTGATCGAATGCCAGCGGGTAGGTGAGCTTGGGCTTGACGG
>CAJLLN010000249.1:0-1815 GCA_905207495.1 uncultured Collinsella sp.
GCAGCCTACCGCTCGTGGGTCACGAGCGGGGTCTGGCGCGCGCCTTCCCCGAGATTGTCGAGGCATCGCGCGCGTGCCGGTTTGGCGATTGCACGCATACCCATGAGCCGGGTTGTGCCGTTCGCGAGGCCGAGGACGCCGGGCAGATCGACAGTCTGCGTTTGGAAACGTTCCAAAACCTGGCGTCATCCATGCGCGTGAGTGCTCAAATGCTCGATTCCGATGTCCATCTGTAATTGATTTTTCCTATGACAGCCGTCTCCCAACTGTTCGGGAGACGGCTTTTTTGCTGCGGAAAAGCCTCGAAACATGCAGTTTGCTGACGTGCTGGCCAAAACCTTGCCACGAGCTTGACGGGCTGGTCAGCTTTTGGTCAGCGATTGGTTTGACATCGAAAACCAAGATCGCGATTGCGCCGCTTTGCGCTCTGACCGCCCAGACAATGGTGGTACGGGCATTCGCCCGGCACTGCCATGAGAGGAGCGGCCGTGAACAAGAGCAAGCGCATCGCCATCAGTCTGGTCGCGGGCGTGCTCGCTGCTCTGCTCTGCATGGTTTACGGCTCGTCGATCCGCTCGCAAGCCGAACAGGTCCAGGCTGAGACCTTGGCCAAGTACGGTGGCGATCGCGTCGAGGTATGCGTCGCGGCGCGCGATATCGATGTGGGCGAGACCCTCGATGAGACCAATGTCATAACCCAGGAATGGCTGACGAGTCTGCTGCCGCGTGACGCGGCGACCGAGCTGCGCCAGGTGCGCGGCGACGTGACGACTTCGCGTATTCCCAAAAACGCCGTGATCTGCAATGTCTACACCAAGGCCGAGAGCCACAAGCTCGAGGTGCCTAAGGGCAAGGTCGCCGTTTCGGTGGCGGTCGATGCCGAGCACTCGGTCGGCGGTGCCACGGGCGTGGGCAGCTATGTGGACGTGTACGTGCAAAAAGATGGCGTAACCGATCGACTGTGCGGCGCGCACGTGATCGATACCAGTGAGAATTCCGGTGCCACGCGCGAGGGCAAGATCGAATGGGTGACGCTGGCGGCTGACCCCGAAGACGTCAAGGAACTGCTGGGAGCCTCGGGCAAGGGAACGGTCAGCTTGACGATTCCCGCCACGGCGCGCGGCAAAAAGAGCGGAGGCGACGAGTGATGAAGGCGATCTGGCTTGCGTGCTGCGCGTGCGGCGATTACGGGCTGTTGCAGCAGGAAGTCGAGGGCCGTGATGCGGGTGCACAGGTGCTTCGCGTGGGTGACCTGGACGGGCTGGTTTCCATGGCGCGGGCGTTTCCGTCGCGCCGCGGGGCTGCCATCATCGCGGCGTCTCTGTTTGATATCGAAGATGTGCGCAAGACTGTTGCGCGCCTGACGGCCGAAGGCCGCGTGAGTCGCGTGGTCGTGTTGATAGAAGTGCTCGATCCGTCGGATATCGAGGGACTGTTTCGCGCGGGGGCGACCGAGGTCATCGCTGCGCACAGTATATGCGGCAACGGGCGCGCGGGCGAGGGTGCGGTTGATTCCGATCGGCGCATGACGATTGAGCCCGATGCTTTTGTTGATAGGGAACCCGGGGCGCCTCGCGCTACAAGAGGCCCGCGTGTTGATGATTATGGAAAAGCGGAAGCCGAGCATGGTCGGCGCCCCCGGAACCCCCTTGTATACGATGACGCTGGAGGGCCGGCACAGCATGCTGGCGACTCCCCGGCTGTAGATATGGGATACGTGCACGGCGTGAATCTGGCGGATGAACTCGACGAAGTTGAGGGCTTTGCCGGGTGCGGCGAGTTGTCGCTGATGCAGCATGAGCAGATTGCACAGAA
>CAJLLN010000250.1:0-1780 GCA_905207495.1 uncultured Collinsella sp.
GTCGGCCTCATGGCCGAGGAGGCGTAGGGGGGCGGTCCCCCGCACATAAGCCAGTCACCCCGGAAGCGGTTCGATCCGAAGCCGTTGAGGCGAACCTCAGGTCCCTTTTCTGCGAGCGCCCAGGGCGCCACACGCGTGCACAGACTGTCGGTTCGACGTAGAAGCCTCAGCCGTAGCAACGGATTGCCCAGCGAGAGATCGCCGCGGGCGGATATTAAACTGCAAAGACGAGCGTCGGTAAGACACGCCGAGGTCGCCGCGGACGGGCTGATATAGGGAGAGGGCCTGACCCCATATCGTTGGGGCCAGGCCCGATTTTGCCTCTTGACAATGTCCTGCTCATATTAAAAGGAGCGTCCCCAAGTGCCGGCTAGAGGGCACCGAAGAGAATGGCGTAGGTAGTGGATTCGCCGAGCTTGAGCTCGTCGCCGGGATTGAGTTGGGCGGACCGGCCGGGCTCGACCTGAATGCAGACGCGCGTGGCCCCGTTTACCACCACGGTTCCGTTGGTGGACGACAAGTCCTCGACGTGCCAGATATTTTGAGCATCGCACCAGATATGGGCATGGCGGGCCGAGACATCGTCGCCGACGTCGGTAATATCGCCCTCACCAGTGGCCAGCGCGCCAATCTCAACACCCCGCTCACTCGGCTGAATCCAGCGCGGGGCGCTCACGACAAAACTGTTTTGTACGCGCAGCAAGCCCAAGGGGTGCGCCGGGGCGGGTTCGCGTTCGCCCGCGGTCATCGACATGCCAAGCGAACGCGGCGTGGAGGTGCCTCCGCCACAGGTCGCGTGCGCGTAGTCGATGGCATAGTTCACCGAGGACCGCACATCCGCCGAACAACCGACGGCGACAAACAGCACCAGCACGGCCTCGGCGCGCTCGGCGGGCATGAGTTCCGCCGCCTGGGACAAGCGATCGAGCGCGTTGCGATAGAGATTCGTGTCCTGGTGGCACTCTTCGAGCGCGCGTACCATCGGTTCACCTGCAGGACCGCACACCATATTGATCACAGCCGTGGAGTCCATGGGATTGCGCTGGCGCAGGGCCAGTTGCGACATAATACGCGCAGCCGAGGTACCGTATTCGGCAAAGTAGCGCTGCTGAAGCGTGCCGACCGGCGCGCGAACGATAAAGCGGGAAACCCAAGAGCGATCGGCGGCCCGGCTCTGCGGGCTGCGGCCGTCGGCGAGCGGACGGGACGAAAGCACCAAGCCGCACAGCTCGATATGGCTCAGATGCGCCGCGCGCTTAAAGATGTCAAACATGGCCCCGCATGGGGTGAGCTCAACTTGAGATGCCATGACCTAGGCCTCCTTGGTCGTAGAAATAGGATCGGACGATACTTCGACAGGTCCGCCAAAAGTACGGGCAGCTGCGGCTCCACCGGCAAGCGGAGTCGCCATCTGGGCTTTTGTGCGTCGCGGTGCCGAAACGGGAAGTTCAAAGGCAAAGCCCATCGCAAGCAAAAACCACGTAAGCGTATAGGTTGCAACCAGAGCGGCAACAAGGCCGCCCATCACGGCGCGTTGGGAAAATACGCTACATGCAGCCACAACCAGCACCGGAACCTCGCAGGCAGAAAGCGCAAGCACACCCTGCAGGAAGCCCGAGCGCCGATCGCGCGCAAGTGCCCCCGTGGCAACGCCGGCTATGCCTGGCAGCGCCAACGCCAGTGCGGCAATAATACCCGGTAGCGACCCAGACCACACGAGCGATCCCAAAGTCGCCGTCACGCGAGCGCCCGACGCCAGCAGCGCGGCCGAAACCACGAC
>CAJLLN010000251.1:0-1766 GCA_905207495.1 uncultured Collinsella sp.
TGCCCGCATCGGCCGCCAGTGCGGCCATGACCTGCACGAGACGCATGCGCGCCTCGTCTGCTGTGATGCTCGACGGCGTGGTGATCTCGCACGTCGCAAGCGGACATTCCTGCGCCGCGGCCGAATCCTCGGCAAACAGGCCAAAGCGAATGAACGTGTTGCCCACGTCGACCGTCAATATATATGCGCACCCATTAAGCATCGTCGGCGCTCCTTTCGTCTGCCCAGCAGTATATCGCCTACCCGAACCAGCCATCCCAGGTAGTCATTTTGGGACGGGGCTATTTTAGCTACCCCAATATGTCGGTTGATATTTGCCCCAATCCCAGATAATTCGTCGACTGTCAAAGGGTAGCTAAAATAGCCCCGTCCCAAAATGACTAGCTTGCGGCTATACTGGTGCGCGGTCGCGCGCGAGCTCACGCGGCGGCCCTTGGTAACCCGACTTCCCGCGCCGTATCCGTAGCGGCGCTCCCGGGGGAAGCGGATATACGCAAAGGAGTTCTATATGAGCAATCCCTCGAACCGCACCTCGATGCGCGGTCAACTCACGCTGCGCGGCGTCATCATCGGCGTCCTTGGCTGCGTGATCATCACGGCAAGCTCGGCCTACACGGCCCTCAAGATGGGCGCACTCCCCTGGCCGATCATTTTCGCTGCCGTCATTTCGCTGTTCTTCCTGAAGCTCATGGGTAACGCCAGCCTCAACGAGGCCAACGTTACCCACACCATCATGTCCGCGGGCGCCATGGTCGCCGGCGGCCTGGCGTTTACCATCCCGGGCGCCTGGATGCTGGGCTATGCCGACCAGATCAGCTGGCTCGACATGTTTATCGTGGCGCTCGCCGGCACCATTTTGGGCCTTCTGGCGACGGCGCTCATCCACCGTCACTTTATCGTGGACGCCGCGCTGGAGTTCCCTACCGGCAATGCCGCAGCTCAGACCCTGCGTGCTACCGAGGCCGGCGGCAAGACCGGCAAGCAGCTCTTTGGCTCCATGGCCATCGCAGGTATCTACAGCGTGCTTCGCGACGCTCTGGGCGTGGTGCCCAGCATGCTGTGCACGCTCAATATCCCCGGCGTGACCTTTGCCATCTATAACTCGCCCATGCTGCTCTCCATCGGCTTTTTGGTGGGCTTCGCCCCCGTCGCGTTCTGGTTTGCCGGCGCGCTGCTGGGCAACTTTGGCATCATCGTTGGCGGCACCGCTGCCGGCCTGTTCGACGTTGCGACTGCGCAGGGCATCGTCAAGTCCCTGGGTATGGGCCTCATGATGGGCTTTGGCGTCGCCGTCGTCCTCAAGGACATCCTGCCGCAGGTCGCCGGTATCGTCCGCGGCCTCGCCGCCGACAGCTCCACCGACACCGACGAGCAGTCGCTCATCTCGGGCTCCCTTAAGCTCGACGCCGGTATCATCGGCCTAGGCGCTGCCGCCATCGCCGTGATCATCGCCATCGTGCTCGACCTTGGTCCCGTCCCGGCCGTCATCGTCACGCTGTTCACCTTTGTCACCACCATCATGAGTGCACAGAGCTGCGGCCAGACGGGTATCGACCCCATGGAGATCTTCGGCCTCATCGTCATGCTCATCGTTGCCGCCTTCGCACAGCTCGCTCAGGTCAAGCTGTTCTTTATCGCCGGCATCGTGGCCGTAGCGTGCGGCCTTGCGGGCGACGTCATGAACGACTTTAAGGCCGGTGCCGTGCTGGGCACCAACCCGCGCGCACAGTGGGTCGGCCAGGCCATCGGCGGCATCGGAGGCGCCC
>CAJLLN010000252.1:0-1766 GCA_905207495.1 uncultured Collinsella sp.
CCGCCCGCACGCCCGTGACTACCACGCCCATGCGCCCGCACGGTAACACGCCATGCCGCGAGCCCCGAAGCCCGCAGCAGCCACACCAGCACGCGCTCACACGCCCACGAGGCGGCAACGACCAGTACGGTCCACGCCAGCAGATCAGCCGTCTCGATGAGCAGCTTCGCCTGATAGATGCGCTCGCCCACGGTGCCCGTCGCCATGCCGATGAGCTCCGCCGCCACGCCGGCCTTCCAGCTCATGCCAATCACGGCGCGGGAACACGAAAGCACAAACGGCAGGACCTCGCGCCAGGTGTGGGCGCAAAACAGACGCCAGCCCCGCACACCATGCAGACGAAACATCTGCTCCAGCGGCTTATCCACTTGCACCAAGCCCTCGACCAGCGAGAAATATACGCCCGGCAGTGCCATCAAAAAGACCGCCGCGATGCTCACGCGCGCCGACCCCAACCAAATGAGCAGCAGGACCACCACGCAGGCAACCGGTGTCGCCTTAACAAACGAAAGCGCCGGCGCCACCAAGCGGGCAAACGTCAGCGATCGCACCGAGGCTCCCGCCAGTACGCCGCCGCACACCGCGGCAAGCGCCAGCCCGCCCAAGATACGCACACCCGAGCCTGCCAGAATCGCCCATGTGCCGGCATCGCATACCAGTCGTAGCAACGCCACCACGACAGCGCCCGGCCCCGGCAAAATCAACGGCTGCGCCACGAGACCCGCCACCAGCACCCACACGGCAAGCCAAAAGGCGGCAACGGCACCTGCTGCCGTCACCGCCTTCATACGCTCTGTCATTTGTCGAGCAAACGCATGCACGGGCTACTCCATGTAGTAGAAATCATCAGCCGGGAGCTTGCCGCCCACGGCGCTCGCGTCCGCATCGGCCAGCACCTGCAGGTACCCACCCAGCGCCGCCTTCATATCCTTCCCCGTCTGGCACACGAGCATGCACCCGGGAATCGCCTTTTCGGCAATCGCGGCGTTATCGACGATACCCGCATCGACCACGGCCTGTGCCCAATCTGCCGGCGCCGCATTGACGGCTTTCACGCTCGCCTCATGGCAGCGCAAGAATTCCGCCACGGCCTCGGGATGTTCCTCGGCAAACGCGCGGCGCACCGCGGTCACACCCGTCAGCAGGCGCGAACCCGTGTCACCCGCCAGCTCGTCCCACACATCGGTCAGGCTCACCGGTGCCGACAGCTTGCCCTCGCTCTTTGCGATGGCAGCGGTCTTGAACGGCTCCGGCAGCACGCCCACGGCGGACGGGTCGGCAAGCAGGGCCGACAGCACCTCGGTGGGCTCGCTCTTAAACTCAAGCGCCACCTGGCCGGTCAGGCCCGCGCGCTCCAGCAGATAATTCATGACGTACTCTGGCGTGGTGCCCTTGCCCGTCATGTAGACGGTGCGACCCGCCAGGTCACCAAACGAGGCCACGCTCGCGTCGCCCGTCACCACGCTCAGCACGCCCAACGTGTTGATGTCAATGACCTGCACCGCGCCCTCGGTCTTGTTGTAGAGAACGCTCGCCACGTTGGCGGGTACCAGGGCAATGTCGACATCACCCTGAATCACCTTGGGCACGATTTCATCGGCTGCGGCGCTGATCGCAAAGTCGAACTCATTGCCCGTCTCACCATCGGCCGCCCGGTCCATAAACTGCACCAGACCGATCGACGTCGGACCCTTGAGCGAGGCGACGTGCACCTCGACCGGCTCGACAGCGGCACCGTCAGCGGCAGACCCGGCAGCCAAGCCCGC
>CAJLLN010000253.1:0-1764 GCA_905207495.1 uncultured Collinsella sp.
GTCCCGCTCGACATCTACGACGCTCCCGCGCCGGCACCCAAACCCGCCAAGCCGCTCGTCGACCTCGACAGCCTTAATCCCGCCCAGCGCGAGGCGGTCCTGACCACCGAGGGTCCGTTGCTGGTCCTTGCCGGCGCCGGCTCGGGCAAGACCCGCGTCTTGACCTTCCGCATCGCACATATGCTCGGCGACCTGGGTGTTAAGCCCTGGCAGATCCTTGCCATCACGTTTACCAACAAGGCCGCGGCCGAGATGCGTGAGCGTCTGGCGGCGCTCATTCCCAGCGGCACCCGTGGCATGTGGGTGTGCACCTTCCATGCCATGTGCGTGCGTATGCTGCGCGAGGACGCTGACCTGCTGGGCTACACCGGTCAGTTCACCATCTACGATGACGACGATTCCAAGCGCATGGTGCGCGATATTATGCAGGCGCTCGGTATCGAGCAAAAGCAATTCCCCATCAATATGATCCGCAGCAAGATCAGTTCGGCCAAAAACGCCATGATCGGCCCTGAGGACATGCTCAAATCCGCCGACAGCCCCAACGACAAAAAGGCCGCGCAGGTCTACCTGGAGCTGGAACGCCGCCTGCGCGCCGCCAACGCGATGGACTTCGACGACCTGCTCGTGCGCACGCTCGAGCTGCTGCGCACCCGCCCCGAGGTGCTCGACAAGTACCAAGAGCGTTTCCGCTACATTAGCGTCGACGAGTATCAGGACACCAACCACGTCCAGTACGAGATCGCCAACCTGCTAGCCGCCAAGTACCAAAACCTCATGGTCGTGGGCGACGATGACCAGTCCATTTACAGCTGGCGTGGCGCCGACATCACCAACATCCTGGACTTTGAGAAGGACTTTAAAAACTGCAAGACCGTCAAGCTGGAGCAGAACTACCGCTCTACGGGTCACATCCTGAGCGCCGCCAATGCCGTGGTGCGCCACAACTCGCAGCGCAAGGACAAGCGCCTGTTTACGGCCGAGGGCGACGGCGAGAAGATCCAGGCCTTCCAGGCAAGCGATGAGCGCGACGAGGGCCGCTGGATTGCCGGCGAGATCGAAAAGCTGCACTCCAAGGGCACGAGTTACGACGATATCGCCGTGTTCTACCGCACCAACGCCCAGTCGCGTATTCTCGAAGATATGTTCCTGCGCGCGGGCGTGCCCTACAAGATTGTGGGCGGCACGCGATTCTTCGACCGTGCCGAGATCCGCGACGTCATGGCCTACCTTAAGATGATCGTGAACCCGGCAGACGAGATGAGCGTCAAGCGCGTCATCAACACGCCGCGCCGCGGCATCGGCTCCACCTCGATCCAAAAGATTGAGCAGCTGGCGCGCGACAACCGTTGCTCGTTCTTCCAGGCTTGCGAGATCGCGTGCGCCGAAACCGGCATGTTTAGCGCCAAGGTGCGCAATGGCCTGTCGAGCTTTGTGTCGCTGGTGCGCGAGGGTCGCCGCATGGACGGCGAGCTCAAGGACGTCGTCGAGATGATTGTCGATAAGACGGGCCTGCTGCAGGCTTTCCGCGCCGAGGGCACCATGGAGTCCGAGAGCCGCGCCGAGAACATCCAGGAATTCCTGGGTGTCGCTGCCGAATTTGAGGAGACGCACGAGGATATCGAAGGCACGCTCGAGAGCTTGGAAGAGCTGCGCGCTGCTGGTGTTGCCGATGTGTCCGCCGACGTTGAGCCCGAGCCCGTTGTGGTGAGCGCGCCTGCGCCCGAGCCCGGCCCGTCTGCGCCCGTGTCTTCGTTTGAGGCG
>CAJLLN010000254.1:0-1740 GCA_905207495.1 uncultured Collinsella sp.
GGCTTGGCCCCCGAGGATGCCGAGCCATTGGCGCAGTCGATGCCGATCTTGACGCCCTGCAGCGAAAAGTTCGCGCTGGCGATGAGCGAAGCAATGTAGCGGTTGCGACCCTGCATGTAGTCCACCGTGGCGCCGATGTGGTTGCCCGTTGCCAGCGGCACCTCGCTCTTGCCATCGATGTAGTCCTCAATGAGCTCCAGCACGTCCTCGTCCATCTTAAAGCCGTCGCTGTTGACGAGCTTAATGCCGTTATCGCAAAACGGGTTGTGGCTCGCGCTGATCATGATGCCACAATCGAAGCAGCCCTCCACGGTCTGATGCGCTACGCCCGGCGTGGGGATCACGTGCAGCATATAGGCGTCCGCACCGCTCGCGACCAGACCGCTCACCAGCGCCGCCTCGAACATATAACTCGAGCGACGCGTGTCCTTGCCCACGATCACGCGCGCCTTAGCACTGCGGTTGGCGCCGTAATACCAGCCCACAAAACGGCCAATCTTATAAGCGTGCTCTACCGTCAGCCCAACGTTGGCCTCACCGCGAAAGCCGTCGGTGCCAAAGTACTTCATGCGCTCTCCTTACAAAATAGGGGCGGACAGATTGCCTGTCCGCCCCAAAATGGTACTCGATTATCTGCACTACCAGAAAAACCCTACGCCGACGCGCTGTCGCGAGCCGCCTGGCATGTAGGAGTCTGACGCAGCGTAAGCGGCTTGTCCCCCGCCTCGGCCGACGTGGTCAGCGTATACGTGATCGTCGTCGTCTCGCCAGCATGCAGGTCAACGGTTCCTGAATAGCAGGGAACTCCGTGCCAAGTGGCAGCGAACAGTCCAAACTGAGTCCCCTCGACGGTTAGATCGGTAATGCTGCCGCCTGTCGGCGCAAACAGTGATACATACAAGCGCTCATCGTCACGCGAGGTCCCAGGCGCACTGGCCGCTACGTAGTCGGGCAGCTTACCTGCCTCCTCCTGCGTCATGATGTTCGTCAGGGTAACGGTGATGCGATACGAGCAAGCGCCGTCGCCGTTCTTCACGCCCTGACCAATCTGCGTATCGGCGTTCAGATACCAGTCGAGCTTGGAGAAGCTCAGGTTGTTAAAGTAGACACCAGCAACGGGATCTTCACTCGGGTCATCCGGATCGGGCAGTGAGGCGTCGATGTTCATCTCCTTGATAGCGTTCTGCTCGTCATCGTTTTTCATCCACGCGATCAGGCGGCCCTCTTCGGCACCGCGCTCAACGGCGCTGACAAGGTTCGCGACATCGACGTCGCCGATACCGCCAAGGATCTTGTCAAAGGCAGCGCTGGCGACGGATGCAAAGATGCCGTCCGACTCCTCGACCGGATAGTTCCAGTACACATCATGCATAAGCACCTTCGCCGCGTTAGTACCGTCAACGACTGTACCGTCGGGCAGTGAAACATTACCCACGAGGCCCAACAGATACTGCAGGAATACCGGATCGATACCAATGACGCCATCGACGTCCTGACCATATTCAGACTTCCACAGCGCGGCGACACGCTGCGAATTACGGGGCCAGTCGGGCGAATAGGTGTTGCCCGAGATGTATAGGTTGCTGTGGTCACCAAACAGCGTCTCATCTTCTTCGTCGACGCTCTCAACCGCCTCGTCTTTGCTGCGCGCAATGCAGGGAACAAACTCGCCAATCGACATCTGGCCGCCGGTGACCGAAATCAGACCCTGCGAACCGCCAAAGCCGCCGCAGGCACGAA
>CAJLLN010000255.1:0-1730 GCA_905207495.1 uncultured Collinsella sp.
AGCGCACCGGCCGCGACCAAGTCCGCTAAGGTCACCGCGGCCCAGTCCGACACCCCCGCCACCGCCTCCAAGCCCGCCGAGGGCAAAAAGACCAAGGAGCAAAAGCGCGCCGAGGCCCAGGCCCGCGCCGCGCTCAACAAAAAGCTCAAGGGCGTGCGCAACCAGCTCAAGAAGATCGAGACGGAGCTCGACAAAAAGCGCGCCCGCTATGACGAGCTTATGGAATTGATGGCAAGCGAAGAGCTTTATGCCGATCAGGACAAGTTCAACGCCGCGCTGGGGGAATATAACGACCTTAAGCAAGAGCTACCCAAGCTCGAGGACGAATGGCTGGAGCTTTCCACCCAGATCGAAGAGGAGACCGCGCGTGAACTCTCGTAAGGCCACTGCCGTGGCGATGAGCATCATCGCCATCGCGTGCCGTATCTGCGCCATCTTTATGAGCGCGATGACCGTACTGCTGTGCTTTAGCGGCCTGACCGCCAAGCTGCAGATCGTGGGCTTTGTCGTTGAGCTTTCGCGCGCGCTGCCGAGTGCCATCGCCGGCTACGGCGTCATCACCTCGCCCTTTGGCGGCGTCTTCCGCCTGGATTACGCCATCGTCGCTGTGATCCTGTTTGTAATTGACTACCTGCTCACGCGCGCCTCGCGCCGCGTCCGCTAGGAGAGTGCCATGTCCAGCAGCTACCTCATGAACCTGCTCGCCAGCGCCGTCGCCGTCATCGTCGGCATCGTTATCCACGAAAGTGCACACGCCGCCGCGGCCTGGGCACTCGGCGATAAGACAGCCCGTTCGCGCGGTCGCGTGTCGCTCAACCCGCTCAACCATATCGACCCGTTTGGCACCATCATCCTGCCGCTGCTGATGCTCGCCGCCGGAGGCCCGGTGTTCGCCTTTGCCAAACCGGTGCCTGTCTACCTCAACAACCTCAAGCACCCCAAGCGCGACGAGGTCCTGGTGAGCGTTGCCGGCCCCGCATCAAACATCGCCCTCGCGTGCCTCGCTGCCGCTCTCATGCAAGTAACGTACGGCAACCTCTATGCAAGCATGTCCTTTGACGTAGCGTCACAGATCATGAACTTCGGTGCCACGTTTATCGTGGTCAACTTGTCGCTCGCGTTCTTTAACCTCATCCCGATCCCGCCGCTCGACGGCTCGTCGATCATCGTGCCCTTCCTCAAGGGCAAGGCGCTCAACAACTATTACCGCCTGCAGCAATACGCTATGCCCATACTCATCATCGTGCTGTATCTGCTGCCCATGTGGACCGGCATCGATGTAATCGGCCGCTATTTCGACGTTACCGTGTATCCGCTTGCTGAGCAGCTGCTCAACTTCGCAATCGCCGGCATCTAAGGTAAACTTACAGGTCGACCGTGCAAAACTGTCGCAATATGCACCCAAACCGCGCCGCGAAGGCGCCGTCAAAGGAGGTCGAAGATGTCGTATCGCGTGTCGACGCAGGTCTACAGCGGACCGTTCGACCTGCTGCTGCAGCTGGTAACCCGCCAAAAAGTAGATATCGGCGCCATCTCGATCAGCGAGGTGGCAGAGCAATACCTTGCCGAGGTCGAGCGCATCGAGGCGCTGGACCTGGACGTGGCGAGCGACTTTTTGCTGGTCGCGGCAACCCTTTTGGACATTAAGGCTGCCTCGCTGGTACCCCAGGTTAAGGCTGCCTCGCTGGTACCCCAGGAGTTACCGCGCAAAGCCGATGACGATGACGAGT
>CAJLLN010000256.1:0-1730 GCA_905207495.1 uncultured Collinsella sp.
GACGGGCGGCGGCGGTCCGTGGGCGCGAAAAGAAGTATCGGGTTTAGCGTGCCCACTTCTGCCCGTCCCGCGCGTGGGAGATACTCAGCTTATCGACCCGCGATGCAAAGGAGATGCTCATGGCAAACATCAAGTTCCCCGAGGGTTTCTATTGGGGTGGCGCCACCGCTGCCAACCAGTTTGAGGGCGCTTGGAACGTGGACGGCCGCGGTGCTTCTGTCGACGATCATTTCTTGGGCGGCAGCTACAAGGAGCCGCGTCAGATTACGATCGACATCGACCCCAACCGCTTCTACCCCAATCATGACGGTATCGATTTCTACCATCACTACGAGGAGGACATCGCGCTGTTCGCCGAGATGGGCTTTACCATGTTCCGCATGTCCATCTCCTGGAGCCGTATCTTTCCCAACGGCGACGACGCTGAGCCCAACGAGGCCGGCCTCGCCTTCTACGACCGCGTCTTCGACTGCCTGCGTGCCCACAATATCGAGCCGCTCGTGACCCTCTCGCACTACGAGATGCCCTATCACCTGGTCGAGAAATACAACGGCTGGGCGAGCCGCGAGCTCATCGGTTTCTTTGAGAAGTACTGCCAGACCGTCTTCGACCGCTATCAGGACAAGGTTAAGTTCTGGCTCACCTTCAACGAGATCAACTGCGGTACTCAGGACATGGGCAACCTCTTTGAGACCAGCATGATTCAGGGCTTTGAGGGTCCGGCGTCGGCGGTCCACACTACGCCGCAGGCTCGTATGCAGGCGCTGCATCACCAGTTTGTCGCCAGCGGCCGCGTCGTGCGCTATGCCCACGAGCATTACCCGCAGTTTAAGATGGGCAACATGGACTGCTTCATCCTTTCCTATGCCGCCACGTGCGATCCGGCCGACGTGTTCGCCACGCAGCAGGAGATGAATACCATGAACTGGTACTGCTCCGACGTGCAGGTGCGCGGCAAGTACCCGTTCTATGCCAAGCGCTTCTGGGCCGAGAACGATGTTGAGCTCGTGATGGAGGACGGCGACCTGCAGGATATCGCCGACGGCAAGGTTGATTTCTACACCTTTAGCTACTACATGTCCGGCACCGTGGGCACCCACAAGGACCACGAGATGACCGAGGGCAACATGACCTTTGGCGGCAAGAATCCCTATCTGGAGTCTACCGACTGGGGCTGGCAGATCGATCCGTTGGGCCTGCGTATCGCCCTCAACGAGATTTACGCCCGCTACGAGATTCCGCTGATGGTGGTCGAGAACGGCATGGGCGCTTACGACGAGGTCGAGGAGGACGGCTCCATCCATGATCCGTATCGCATTGCCTACTTGCAGAGCCACATCAAGGCCATGGGCGAGGCCATTGCCGACGGCGTTGACCTGATTGCCTACACCTGGTGGGGTCCCATCGACCTGGTTTCCGCCGGCACGGGCGAGATGCGCAAGCGCTACGGCTTCATCCACGTCGATAAGTACGACGACGGCACCGGTACCTACGAGCGCCGCCGCAAGGACAGCTTCTTCGCATATCAGAAGATCATCAAGTCCAACGGTGTCGAGGGTCTGGATTAATCGACAATATGAGTGCCACTGGGGAAAAGGTTTTGGGAAGGGCCTAGAAGGGCATGCGATTCGAGCTCTCACCTTAGTATTTTGGCCATTTGGCACTATAATCACCATAGGCATGCGCACAACGTTGCGCTTAATCAAGAGGAGAAAACGTATGGGTCTGTT
>CAJLLN010000257.1:0-1684 GCA_905207495.1 uncultured Collinsella sp.
AACAGGGGGCGGAGATGCAGCAGGTACATGCATCTCCGCCCCTTTTGCGTCGAGAAGTTATGCCGGCGACCCGTGCCGCCACGCTCGCGTTATCCGCGCTGCGGACCCGCAGTAGCCACGAGCGGTTCAAGCCCCAGCTCGCGCGCGTAGTCCTCCTGCGTAAAGACTTCGACAAGTTCAAACGTATCGGCCGCATCGTCAAACGCAAAATGCAGCACTGAGCAGTTGCCCGGCACGCGATCGCGCTCGTCGGCCGCCGCACCCTTCACGTGGTCCATGAACTCCTTGATGGCCGAGCCATGGCTTACCGCGAGCACGCACGTATGGTCCGGACGCTGCATAAGCTCGGTCAACGTCGCCACCATGCGCTCGCGCACCTGCATCTGGCCCTCGCCGCCAAACTGGCGATAGAAGTCGCGCCACGGGCGCTCGGGCATGAGCACCACGCGCTCGGCCTCAAAGTCGCCAAAGAACCACTCACGCAGGCCGTCCAGGCGCTCGTACGCCAAGCCCGGCCACAAGTTGGCGATAGTCTGCTCGGTGCGATGAAGCGTGGAGGTGTAGGCATGATCGGGCTCAATGCCACGCGCACGTAAAAACATGCCGGCGCGCGCCGCCTGGTCGCAACCCAACTGCGTAAGCGGCGAGTCACTCCACCCCTGAATGATACGCTTAAGGTTGAATATCGTCTGTCCATGACGGACCAGATACAGATCTTTATTCATAGGGGTCCTTTCGTTCGTTACCAACCCAAGAGCGAAAACGCCCCGTCGCAATAGCCAAAATGAAGCACGGCACCGTTGTCGGGTAGCTCCCCTTCGCCAGTCACATACTCAAGAAACTCCTGGCAGGCTGAGCCGTGGGAAACCGCCAGCACGCAGTCGTGCTGCGGCCTGGCCATGATGCGGGACAGCGCCGCGACCATGCGCGACTGAAGCCGCACTTCCGACTCGCCACCAAAGGCCACCGGATAATCGCCCCAGGGCTGCGGCGGCATCTCGCGATTTGATGTGCCCTCCAGCGAGCCAAAATGCCACTCACGCAGGTCATCGACCAGCTCAATGGAACGACCCTCGCCAACGATAAGCTCGGCCGTATGCCGCGCCCGGCCCAACGGCGAGGAATACACATGATCAAAGGCCACGCCACGCGCCGCAAACGCCGTACGCGCCGTCAGCGCCTGCTCGCGCCCGCGCGCCGTAAGCGGCGAATCGTGCCAGCCCTGCAAAATGCTCTGCACATTGAGCTCAGTCTGCCCATGCCGCACCAAATACAAATCTGCCACACACCCTCCCCTCGTACCACCACAAAGGGGACAGGTGCCTTTGTGGTGATTTTGCCGCCGGATTGCACCGCAACGACGCACAACTACAGCAGCACGTCGGCAAGCGAGCGCTTGGGTACGTGGTGCACCTGCGCCTCGTCGCGCCAATAATTGATGGAGCCGTCGGGGTTGGAATCGATCGCATCGATCACCTGTGTCTCGGCCGGAACGCCAAACGCCATGATCAGCTTGAGCTCATACTTGTCGTTATCGAGTCCCATGGCATCGATCGCGTGGGGCGTAAAGGCCTTGAACATGCAGGCTGCCACCTCGGGCGTGGCGCTGCGGGCGGCGAGCATCATCGTCTGCGCGGCAATGCCCGTGTCGGCCTCGGTAATGGGAGCGGCGGGCTTACCCGGA
>CAJLLN010000258.1:0-1659 GCA_905207495.1 uncultured Collinsella sp.
GGTGGCCGCTTCGACCGTCTACCTCGCGCTGGTCGCGGTTTCCGGCCTGGCCACACTGGTGGTGTGGGCGTCGGTTTCCGTCTGCCACTTGCGATTCCGCCACCAATGGCTCGCGCAGGGACATACGGTTGGCGAGCTCAAGTACCGCGCGCCTGGCTACCCGTTCGTGCCGATCGTCGCGATTGTGATGTGCGTCGGCGCGCTGGTTCTGGTGATTTGCGATCCGTCGCAGCGCTCCACGCTGCTGTACATGATTCCGTTCGTGGCGCTGTGCTACACGGGCTACTACGCGTCCGTGGCGTGGCGTACGAAACGGCATGGCGGGCAGGACGATGCTCAGAACGCCTTGCAAAGCGTTCCGCAGGACGTATCGCAACCCCATCGTGAGGATGGACAGGAAGACTGATTCTGTCAGCGTGCCCGGTATTCTTGGAAGAATGAGTCCAGAAGCCCTTAGTGAACTGATTTTCAACATTGCCAACACCCTTGTCTCCGAAGGCAAGGCAGGCACCCTGACCGCCGATCTGATTCCGCCGCAGGCCAAGTTCGCCGTGATGCGCCCGAAGGACCGCGCACATGGCGATTGGGCGTCCAACGCGGCCATGCAGCTGGCCAAGAAGGCCGGCATGAAGCCGCGTGATCTCGCCGAACTGTTCGCCGCCGAACTGACCAATGCCGACGGCATCAAGTCCGTGGAAGTGGCCGGCCCCGGCTTCATCAATATCACGCTCGACTCCGCATCCGCGGCCGCAGTGGTGGACACCGTGCTCGAAGCCGGCAGCGACTACGGCAAGAACGACCACCTGTCCGGCAAGACCCTGAACCTCGAATTCGTATCCGCCAACCCGACCGGGCCCATGACGATCGGCAACGCGCGCGGCGGCGTGCTCGGCGACGCGCTCGCGTCCGTGCTCGACCGCGCGGGCTACAACGTCTGGCGCGAGTTTTACGTCAACGACGCCGGCAATCAGGTCGACCTGTTCGGCAAGTCCATCGAGGCGCGCTATCTTCAGCTCATCCAGGGCGAGGACGCCGTGGAATTCCCGGACAACGGCTACCACGGCGACGACATCCGGGAGCTTGCCAAACTGATCTACGAGCGTGACGGCGACAAGTACCTCACCATGCCGAGCGCCGAGCGCTGCGCGGCGTTCGTGGCCTTCGGCCTGCCGTACAACATTGCGCGTATGCAGCGCGACCTCGAGCGCTACCGCATCCATTTTGACCAGTGGTTTCTTGAGAGCAGCCTGCACAGCTCCGGCTACGTGGCCCAGACCGTGCAGCTGCTTGTGGACGCCGGCCTGACGTATGAAAAGGACGGCGCGCTCTGGCTGCGCAACACCGACCTCGGCGCCGACAAGGACGAGGTCCTGCGCCGCTCGAACGGGTTTTATACGTACTACGCGGTCGACATCGCCTATCACCGCAACAAATTCATCGAGCGCGGCTTTGACCGCGTCATCGACGTCTGGGGCGCGGATCACCACGGCCACGCCATTCGCTTCGCCGCGACCATGCGCGCGCCCGCGCTGGGGCTCGAGGGCCGCAAGCTCGACTTCCTCATCATGCAGATGGTGCGCCTCATGCGCGGCGACGAGATCGTCAAGGTCTCCAAGCGCACGGGTAAGGCGCTCTCGCTCGCTGACCTCATGGACGAGA
>CAJLLN010000259.1:0-1646 GCA_905207495.1 uncultured Collinsella sp.
TGGCAAGCTCGGTGCGCGTGTCCACGCTTGAGGTCGCCTCGTCCAAGATGAGGATCGCCGGGTTGTTGAGCAGCACGCGCGCGATGGTCAGCAGCTGGCGCTGGCCTTGGCTAATGCTCTCGGCATCGTTGGCCACCCGTGTGTCATAACCCTGCGGCATGGTGCGCACAAAGAAGTCGACCTGCGCGGCGCGTGCGGCCGCCACAATCTCCTCGCGCGTTGCCTCGGGGCAGCCGTAGGCGATGTTTTCGGCAATCGTTCCATCGAACAGCCAGGCGTCCTGCAGCACCATGCCAAACTGCTGGCGCAGCTCGCCGCGGTCCATGAGGCTCGTGTCCACGCCGTCGAGCGTAATGCGGCCGCCGTCGATCTCGTAAAAGCGCATGAGCAGGTTGATGAGCGTGGTCTTGCCCGCGCCCGTGGTTCCCACCACCGCAATCTTCTGACCCGGCTCGGCGGTAAACGACACGTCGCGCATAAGCGGCTTGTCGGGCGAGTAACCAAAGCGCACGTGCTCAAAAGCGACACGGCCCTCCACCTTGCCCGGCAGCTTGGCGGCCTCGTCCGGCAACGGATCGGCCTCCATCTCGGACTCGTCGAGCAGGTCGAACACGCGCTCCGCACTCGCCAGCGCGCTCTGCAGCGAGTTAAAGGTAAACGACAGCTGCGTCATGGGTTCGGACGCCTCGTAGATAAACTGGAAGAACGCCTGGAACACGCCGACGGTCATGTGACCGGCAACCAGCATGCTGCAGCCCACCAGCGCGATCACAATCTGCGCCAAACGGCCGATAAAGCGCACCGCAGGGCCGACGGCATTGATCATAAAGTCGGCCTTGGTACTCACGCGCGCTAGCTCCTTCGAGGCCTCGTGTACCTCGGCAGAACTCTGACGCTCGCGGTTAAACGCGCGAATCACCAGACGGCCCGAATAGCCTTCCTCGACCGCGCTCGTAATCTTGGACACCCACTCTTGGCGCTCACCGGTTACGTCATGCGTGCGGCGCGAGACCACCTTGGTCACCAGCAGCGACAACGCCGTAAAGAACAAAAAGACGAGCGTGAGCGGCACGCTAAACACGAACATCACGCTCACGGCGCCCACCACGGTACCGATCGACACCAGAAGCTGCAGCAAGCCGCGCTGCATGCTCTCGGACATCTTGTCCAAGTCGTTGGTCGCACGGCTGACGACCTCACCGGGACGATGCGCGTCAAAAAAGGCAAGCGGCAGACGGTTGAGCTTTTGTGCGATGCGGTTGCGTAGGCACAGGTTGAGGCGTTCGGCCACGCTCGACATCAAAAAGCTCTGGAGCGCGTAGAACGAGGCGGCGGCCGTCCAGATCATAAAGTAGATGAAGATGGTCCTGCCGCAGTTCTCCCAGGTGATGCTGAAGGTGGTGTCGTTAGCAAACGCCAGCTTTACGTGTCCCCACAGCTCATCGATGACGCGGGCGCTGTACGCCGGCGCCGCGGTGTTAAAGATGACGTAGAACACAATGCTCGCGAACACGATATAGAAGCGCCAATGGTCGCCGGCGGCCTCACTCCACAGGCGGCGCACCGTCGCCCAGGTATCCCGAGGCGTCTCGTCCTCGTCTTCGTCGTCCACGTCGCGCATGCGCTCTGCCTCGGCGCGGGCACGC
>CAJLLN010000260.1:0-1636 GCA_905207495.1 uncultured Collinsella sp.
GTGCCCGGGCCACCGCAGGTGCCCACGCCGATGATCTCGAGGATGCGCGCGACGGAGTCGCCGATGGCAGGCGTGGGAGCCAGCGACAGGTCGACAATGCCCTTCTCGACACCCAGACGATGGGCGGCCTCGCGGCTCATGAGCTCGCCGGCACGGGTGATCTTAAAGGCGGTCCGCTTGATCTTCTCGGCGACTTCCATCATCGATGCGGAATCGGGCAGCGTTTCCAGGGCTGCGGCCATAACGCCGGGGCCCGAGACGCCTACGTTGATGACGGCGTCGGCCTCGCCGCCGCCGTGGACGGCGCCCGCCATAAACGGGGAGTCCTCGACCATGTTGGCAAAGCAGACAAATTTGGAAGCGCCGACGGAGTCCTGGTCGGCCGTGAGTTTAGCGGCATCGATGATGGTCTGGGCGGCCATGAGCACGGCGTCCATGTTGATACCGGCGCGCAGGCTGGCGACGTTGACGCTGGAGCAGACGCGGCTCGTGGTGGCGAGCGCCTGGGGGATGGACTGGATGACGCGGCGGTCGGCGTCGCCGATGCCCTTCTGGACGAGTGCGGAGAAGCCGCCCAGGTAATCGATGCCGAGCGTTTCGGCCGCGCGGTCGAGGGCATGCGCGATGGGGGTGAGATCCTCATCCTTGCAGCACGCGGCGATCTGCGCCACCGGGGTGACGGAAACGCGCTTGTTGACGATGGGGATACCGTACTCGCGCTCGAGGTTCTCGGCGGTCTCGACCAGATGCTCAGCCGTGTGCGTCACGTGGTCGTAGATCTTCGTGCACATGCGGTCGAGGTTCTCGTCACCGCAACCCATGAGCGAAACACCCATGGTGATGGTCCTGATGTCGAGGTTCTGCTCCTCAACCATGCCGCGGGTTTCCGCGATTTCTGCGGGCGTGATCGCCATCCTTGCGCTCCTATCTGCCAAAACGAGCATAGTCTTATCTATTCTAACGTGCCGCACGTGCCAAGTGGCGCATGCGGCACGTTTTGGTGCTCGGTTGTTTCCGTTGTGTTACTGCCCAAAGACCTCTTCGGCGATACGAGCGCTTTCGGCGGCGTCCTTGGCGTAGTAGTCCGCACCGATCTGCTTGGCGTATTCGGGGGTGAGCACGGCGCCGCCCACGATGATCTTGACGCCCGGAACCTCGGCATGGAGCAACTTGATGGTCTCTTCCATGGCGACGACGGTGGTGGTCATAAGCGCCGAGAGGCCGACGAGTTTGATATCGCGCTCCTTGACGGTCTTGAGTACCTCCTGCGGATCGACGTCGCGGCCCAGGTCAAAGACGGTGTAGCCGTAGTTGTCGAGCAGCATTTTGACGATGTTCTTGCCAATATCGTGGATGTCGCCCTTGACGGTGGCCACGCAGATCTTGCCCTTGTCGGCAATCTCGCCGGCGGGCATCAGGCGCTTGATGGTGTCGAAGCCCACGCGTGCGGCTTCGGCCGAGGCCATGAGCTGCGGCAAGAAGAACTTGCCCTGGTCAAAGAGGACGCCAACCTCGTCGAGGGCGGGGATAAAGTGATTGTTGATGAGGTCCATGGCGTCGTGGTCTGCCAGCAGACGCTCGGTTTCGGCAGCGATCTCGCCTTTGCGGCCCGAGACGACCATGTGGCGGATGGGGT
>CAJLLN010000261.1:0-1621 GCA_905207495.1 uncultured Collinsella sp.
TCCGTGCTACCGACCAGTGGTTTGTCTCGATGGACAAGACCGGCTTGCGCGAGCAGGCTGGCAAAGAGGTCCGCGAGAACGTTAAGTGGTATCCGGCCCACGCGGCCAACCGCATCGGCGCCATGGTCGAGCAGCGTCCCGACTGGTGCATCAGCCGTCAGCGCAACTGGGGCGTGCCTATCCCCAGCTACACTTGCGCCGACTGCGGTGAGAAGGTCATGAACGACGCCACGCTCGACGCCGTCATCAAGCTCTTCCACGAGAAGGGCTCCGACGCCTGGTTCACCGACGCTCCCGAGAGCTACCTGGGCGAGGCCTGCGTCTGCCCCAAGTGCGGCGGCCATCACCTCAAGGCCGATAAGGACATCCTCGACGTGTGGTGGGATTCCGGCGTCTCTTGGAAGGCCGTCTGCGAGTACCGTCCCGAGCTGGAGTATCCGGCTGATGTGTACCTCGAGGGCTCCGACCAGCACCGCGGTTGGTTCCAAAGCTCGCTGCTCACTTCGGTGGGCGCCAACGGCCATGCTCCCTACAAGGCGGTCGTCTCGCAGGGCTTCACGCTCGACGGCCAGGGCCGCAAGATGTCCAAGTCGCTCGGCAACGTCATCGACCCCAACAAGGTCTGCGACGAGATGGGCGCCGACATCATCCGTCTGTGGGTTGCCTCCGTCGACACCAGCTCTGACGTCTCCATCGACCACGAGATTCTCGCTCGTACGTCCGATGCCTACCGTCGTTTCCGCAACACGCTGCGCTTCCTGCTTTCCGAGCTCGAGGGCCAGTTTGAGCCTGAGACCGACGGCGTCGCCTTTGCCGACCTGCTGCCGCTCGACAAGCTCATGGTTGCCCGTCTGACCCAGGTTCAGGCCGAGGTCGACGACGCTTACTCTTGCTACGAGTTCCCGCGCGCTTACCGTGCGCTTTATGACTTCGTGGTGACCGAGCTTTCCAACGTGTACCTCGACGCCCTGAAGGACCGTCTGTACTGCGACAAGCCCGGCTCGCTCGAGCGCCGCAGCGCACAGACCGTGCTGGCGGAGCTCTTCTCGATGCTCATGCGCGATCTGCAGCCGATCCTGTCCTACACGGTCGATGAGGCCATGGCCTATGCGCCCGCCGGCTGCGTCGATCACCAGAAGTACGCCGCGCTGCTCGATTGGTACAAGTCGCCCATCACGGTCGACGAGGCCAATGAGTTCGAGGGCGTGCTCGAGGCTTCCCTCGAGCTCCGTAGCGCCGTGACCAAAGCCCTTGAGGATGCCCGTTCTGCCGGCACCTTCACCAAGAGCCAGCAGGTTCGCGTCAAGGCGGTCGTTCCCGCCGAGATGTACGCGCTGCTGACCGGCGACAAGGCCGTCGACCTGGCCGAGTTCTACATCGTCTCCGATGTTGAGCTGACCCAGGGCGAGGAGCTCTCCGTTGCCATCGAGGCTGCCGAGGGCGAGTGCTGCGACCGTTGCTGGAACTACCGCACCACCGTCGGCGAGTACAACGGCCACGCGCATATTTGCAAGCGCTGCGCGGAGGCACTTTAGTTACGCGGTTTTACCAAACCGCGTAACAGGTTGACGCTGCAAACCCGCCAGAGCGGCAATTGGGGGTTCCGCCGTTCTGCCGAACG
>CAJLLN010000262.1:0-1620 GCA_905207495.1 uncultured Collinsella sp.
GTCATCCGTGCCATCAACGCCGGCCGCGTGGCTTCGGCAAACATCGACCGCTATCTGGGCTTCGACCACAAGATCAAGCTCGACGTGGAACTGCCGACCGTTCAGTTTAAGGGCAAGCACGAGTGCGGCCGCTGCGAGCTGGGCGAGCGCGAGGCCGGCGAGCGCATTCACGATTGGAATCTGGTCGAGCAGGGTCTCACCGAGCAGGAGGCGCGCCAGGAGGCGAGCCGCTGCCTGCGCTGCGACCACTTTGGCTTTGGCGCGTTCCGCGGAGGGAGGAACCTGGAATGGTAGAGCTCAACAAAACCACCGTCGGCGACAACAGCGAAAACGGAGCGCACAACATGGTCAAGCTCACTATCGATAATTGCGAGGTCGTGGTTCCCGAGCATACCACGATCCTGGATGCGGCCAAGTCCGTCGGCATCCAGATTCCCACCCTGTGCTATCTGCGCGATCTGAACGAGATCGGTGGCTGCCGCGTGTGCGTGGTCGAGGTTGAGGGCTGCGACCAGCTGGTTGCCGCCTGCAACAACTACGTGCTCGACGGCATGGTGGTCCACACCAACAGCCCCAAGGCCCGCGAGGCCCGTCGCACCAACGTGCAGCTGCTGCTGTCCCAGCACGATTCGCAGTGCACGAGCTGCGTGCGCAGCGGCAACTGCAACCTGCAGACCATCGCCAACGACCTGGGCATTTTCTATCTGCCGTATCAAAGGCATTTGGCGGGCGAGGGTTGGGATTTCGATTTCCCCATCATCCGCGAAAACGACAAGTGCATTAAATGCATGCGCTGCATCAAGGTGTGCGAGAGCGTGCAGGGCCTAGGGATTTGGGACCTGACCAACCGCGCCACGCATACCGCTGTGGGTACCCGCGGGCGCGCACCGATCGGCAAGACCGATTGCGTCGCGTGCGGCCAGTGCATCACGCATTGCCCGACGGGCGCGCTGCGCGAGCGCGACGATACCGAGACCGTGTTTGACGCGCTTGCTAATCCCGACAAGATCGTGCTGGTACAGATCGCGCCTGCCGTGCGCAGCGCCTGGGGCGAGGAGCTCGGCATATCTCGCGAGGAGGCAACCGTCGAGCGTCTGGCCTGCGCACTGCGCCGCGTTGGCTTTGAGTACGTGTTCGACACCGATTTCTCGGCCGACCTCACCATTATGGAGGAGGGTTCCGAGCTGCTCGAGCGCCTAGGCGCCGCCGCTAAGGGCGAAGGCGACAGCCGCGGCTGGCCCATGTTTACGAGCTGCTGCCCGGGTTGGGTGCGCTTTGTGAAGGCTCGCTATCCGGAGTTTGTCGACAGCCTGTCCACGTCCAAGTCGCCGCAGCAGATGTTCGGCGCTGTTGCCAAGACCTACTACGCCAAGGTGCTGGGCGTGGAGCCCGAGCGCCTGTTTGTGGTGTCCGTGATGCCGTGTACGGCCAAGAAGGCCGAGTGTGCGCTGCCGAGCATGATGGGCGAGGGCGGCGCGCCCGACGTTGACGTTGCGCTGACGGTGCGCGAGATGGTGCGTATGATCCGCGCGAGCCACGTGGGCGTCGACACGCTTACCGAGGAGCCGCTCGATACGCCGTTGGGCTTTGGCACGGGCGCGGGTGTGATCTTTGGCGCCA
>CAJLLN010000263.1:0-1599 GCA_905207495.1 uncultured Collinsella sp.
GCAGACCATCGTGGCAATCCTTAAATGCGCACTGCTGCCCAAACGCCCTCAGATCGACATGCCCGCTGCCGGCAAGAGTTTGGCAGAACAGCTCGAGGCTTGGCAGTCCGAGCTCCTGCGCTAGCCATTGGTGCAAAGCAACCTGTCCCCGATGCACCAATCTTCGATGCGCCTGGGGTGGGCTCGACCGCTATACTGGTTCGTGCCGAAATCGATCTAGAACGGAATGCCGTATATGAAAATCAATCACGCGATTCTGCATATCCTGGACTTTGACTCTGCCGTCAACGTTATGAGCCAGCGCGAGTTGGATATCGAAAGCCGTACCGTGCGCAATTTCGTAACCACGCATCTGCGCCGCGCGCGTACCTCGGCCGACAATAAACGCGCCACGTTTGCTGAGAACTCTGCGTTTGGCGGCGAGCTCAAGGGCTATTTCTTTGGCGAGCGCGAGTTCGTGGACCTGTCGCAGCAGATTGCGGAGTTTATCTCCTCCGAGCTTACCAAAGCCGAGAAAGCCGAGTCCACCGACGTGCTCGTGGCCGATTTTGACGACGATGAGGATGCCCGCTGGTTTGCCGTGATGCTGCTGGGCTCTAAGCAGGCTTTTATGCACGAAGTGGGCCGCGAGGAGGGGGAGGTGCGCAACGACATCGCGCGCCACTATGCCATTCTGCCGAACCCTTCGCAAAAGGTGCCGAGCTATGCCATCGTGCGCGCGAGTACCATGGAGATCGGCTACGTGGACAAGAAGCGCAAGATCGCCGGCGAGGACCGTATGCTTATCCCCGATGGCCTGCTGCAGTGCGACACGGGCGTATCGGGCAAGGAGGTTATCGACACCGTGACGCGTGTGGTCGAGGAAGTCGCTGAGGAGCATGGTGCCAACACGGCTGTAGCGCTCGCTAAGGTTAAGGCTGCGGTTACCGAGAAGGTTGAGGATGACGAGGAGCTGCCGCCTTGGGATATTATCGATGAGGTCTTTGAGGACGAACCGGTTATCAAGGAGAGCGTGCGCGCGGCGCTGACCGAGGAGAAGGTGCCTGAGCGTGTGCCCGTGGAGCGCAAGCAGGTCGAACGCGCGGCGGTGCGCAATCATAAGATCCGTACCGACACGGGTATCGAGATCAGCTTCCCGGCCGAGATGGGTTCGAACTCTGAGTACATCGAGTTTGTCAACGAGCCCAACGGCCTCATCTCCATCGAGCTCAAAAACATCGGGTCAATTGAGAATCGATAGACTGCGCCTGTAAGCTGCAGACAAAACAAAGGCCGAAACCCTTCGGGGCTTCGGCCTTTTTTGCTTGGTTGCTGACATTGCGCCGCAGGTTGAGCATACGTCAGCGAAAACGCCCCTAGGCGAGCAAGGTGACGTGAAAGAGGAGGGAAGCGTACTTCGGTACGCGACCGACGATTGAACGTCAGATTGCCGCTTAGGGGCGTTTGCAGCGTCGAGCCGTTACGCGGTTTGGCAAAACCGCGTAACTTCTACAGCTGGCGCAGGCCCTCTTCCAGGCCGGTCTTGCTGTCGGTCTTCTCGTCGCGCATCTTGATGGCGCGGGCGGGGACACCGGCCACGACGGCGCCGGCGGGGACGTC
>CAJLLN010000264.1:0-1548 GCA_905207495.1 uncultured Collinsella sp.
CGATGCGGCTCGCGCGTTCCCTCGTATACCCGATAGACCGTCTGCATGTGTATGCCAGCCCCTTACGCTCTGGTGAAAGTTTGTTTACTGAGGGGCATTCTCGCACGAAACATTCAGCCTATTTGCCCAGAGCGCATGTTGGTTTGGTGAGCGGCTCTAGTAGTCGGTGAAAGTGAGGGGGTTATTGGACTGCGACGAACTTCTTTGGCCTGCCGGCGTGGCGTCTTTGGGCGGCGTAGCGCTCGATGCTGTCTATCGTTATCATCCGACGGCCGTCGACGAGTTCAACATCGAGTTTTCCGGCTTTGACCAGCGCGGTAATCCGCGGAGCGGAGACTTTGAGGTCCAGCGCTGCATCTTTAAATGTTCGGCACGCCGCTTCCCGAGCGTCCTCGTGGTCGATTTCGACTGAAAGGGCCACGACCTCGGCCGAGCGTTCGTACCCTGCCGGAGTCAAACCGTTGTTGAGGTCGTCGGCCAAAAACGCCATCAGCGCCTCGGTGGCATGGGTAATCGCTTCTTCGCGCGTATCGCCATCGGCAAAGGCGCCGGGAAGCTGCGGGAAGCTGGCGCAGTAACCGTCGTCTTCTTTTATGAGAACGCAGTCATAGGTAAATCGCTGCCTCATTTTGCCTCCAACTACCATCCAGCTTGGCGACGAATACTTGCCCACGTGCCCTTCTTTGGTCGATCACCACCAGAGCCGTTCACGGTGACAACACGATCGCCAGAAACATACTTAGCATGACTACCGACTTGCGCGACCTTCACGAATCCATCGTGCTTGAGTAGGGCAATGATTTCCCGAAAGGTAGGAGGTTGCATGGGCCGACCTCTTTCAGCCGTCCTAATTATAAACTACTTTATAATTTTTGTTAACCAGTTAATAAATATTACTGGCGCTGCTTGGGCTCGGTGACGATGGCTCGGACGATACGGGGACGATCGGTGAGGTCGTGGACGATGCGCACGTCCGACAGACCCGCTTGACGACAGAGCTCGGCCGCGGCATCGAGGGCGCCCTCGTAGAGCTCGCAGGCAAACAGGCCGCCGGCGCGCAGCATGTAAGGCGCCGCATTGAGCAGGCGGCGGAAGATATCGAGGCCGTCGGCGCCGCCCTCGAGCGCCAGGTCGGGCTCAAAGTCCTTGACCTCGTGCGGCAGCGAGCGCATGACGCCAGTCGGGATGTAAGGTGGGTTGGAGACGAGCACATCAAAGGTGCCCCACTCTTCGCGGGGAATGGAACTCACCAGGTTGGTGAGGCTAAAGGCAACCTCATCTGCCGTGAGGCCGAGGGCGTCGCGGTTTTTGGTAGCAAGGTCGATGGCGCGCGGCTCGATATCGGTAGCAGTGCAGGTGACGTGGCCGCGGCGCTCCCAGGCAAGGGAGAGCGAAATGCAGCCCGTGCCGCAGCCGACCTCGAGAACGCGGGCAGTGCAGGGCTCGGTTGGGGCAGGCGCAGCGGCATCCTGAGCTAAAGCCGTCTCCTGGCCGGCACCCTCGATGGCGATGCCGTATTCGTCGAGCTCGGACTCGGCGGCTTCCGCG
>CAJLLN010000265.1:0-1532 GCA_905207495.1 uncultured Collinsella sp.
AGCGCGCCCAGGCCGAGGCCGCCGCTGCCGAGCAGCAGGCGTAAAGGGGCGACGCAATGACCAAGAACCGCACCGAGGTCGCGGACATCGACCGCAGCCTCTACGACTTCACCTATGGCGAGGAGGGATTTGAGCGCCTCGACGCCGGCATCACGCCCGACATCGTGCGCGAGATCAGCGCCAAGAAGGACGAGCCGCAGTGGATGCTCGACCTGCGCTTAAAGTCCCTCGAGATCTTTAATCGTTTTCCCGACCCGACGTGGGGCCCCTCCATCGAGGGCCTGGACATGGATAACATCGTCACCTATGTCAAGCCCAACACCGACCAAAAGCACGACTGGGAGTCGGTGCCCGACGACATCAAGAGCACCTTTGAGCGCCTGGGCATCCCCGAGGCCGAGCGCAGCTATCTGGCAGGCGTCGGCGCGCAGTACGACTCCGAGCTCGTCTACCACAACATGCAGGACACGGCGTCTAAGATGGGCATCGTCTACTCCGGCATCGAGGAGGCCCTGCACGACCCGCAGTGGGAACCGCTCATCCACGAGAAGTTTATGACGCTCATCCCGCCCACCGACCACAAGTTTGCGGCCCTGCACGGCGCCGTATGGTCGGGCGGCTCGTTTGTCTACGTGCCCAAGGGCACCAAGCTCGACTTCCCGCTGCAGAGTTACTTCCGTCTTAACGCCAAGGGCGCCGGCCAGTTTGAGCACACGCTCATCATCGTCGAGGACGATGCCGACCTGCACTTCATTGAGGGTTGCTCCGCGCCCAAGTACAACGTGGCCAACCTCCACGCCGGCGCCGTCGAGCTCTTTGTGGGCAAGCGTGCGCACCTGCGCTACTCTACCATCGAGAATTGGTCCAAGAACATGTACAACCTCAACACCAAGCGTGCGCGCGTGGACGAGGACGGCGACATCGAGTGGATCAGCGGCTCCTTCGGTAGCCACGTGGGCTACCTCTACCCCATGAGCGTGCTCAGCGGACGCCGCGCCCGCTCGAGCTTTACCGGCATTACCTTTGCCGGCGCCGGCCAGAACCTGGATACCGGCTGCAAGGTCGTGCTCAACGCGCCCGATACTTCGGCAACCGTCGAGACCAAGGGCATCTCCAAGAGCGGCGGCATCCAGACCTTCCGCAGCTCCATCGTGGCCACGCCCAAGGCCGAGGGTTCCAAGGCAACCGTGAGCTGCCAGTCGCTCATGCTCGACGACCAGAGCCGCTCCGACACCATCCCCGCCATGGACATCCGCGCCAAGAATGTCGACATCGGCCACGAGGCCACCATCGGCCGTATCGGCGACGATAAGGTGTTCTACCTGATGAGCCGCGGTATCTCGGAGGAAGAAGCCCGTACCATGATCGTCAACGGCTTTGCCAACCCGGTCTCCAAGGAGCTACCGCTGGAGTACGCCGTCGAGATGAACAACCTGATCAAGCTCGAGATGGAAGGAGCGATCGGATAATGAAACAGACCACGAACACCGCTGCTACCACCCTTGAGCAGGTCAATGCGATGCCGGCTGCCA